>JASLIW010000094.1 GCA_030152865.1 Bacteroides sp. | reverse complement strand
CTGTAAATCTTGAGCTTGTTGTTTAGCTCTCCTGTGTAGAATAGGCTTAGGCTGTAGTTGTCTGAATTGTTTTTGTTGGAGCTGTGATTAGAGAGCTGGTACTCCTTATTTTGTACCAAATCTTTGACCTCAAAGTCGAGGCAATTATCGGTATGTATCTTGCTGTAGGTATAATCTCCCTGCAAAGAGAGCATCTGTTTGGGACTCAGCTTATAATTTATGCCAGCATTTACCACATTGCCCTGATACTTATAGATATCATTGGGGTCATTCTTTTTGGTCCGGTAGGAGTCCATGCTGAGCAAATCGGTGTAGCTGAGCTGTTTGTCAACCTCCATGTTCCATTTCGAAAAGCCATTGGTGTAGTTGGCAAATAGATTGACTTTCTTATTGGTATATACCAGATTTATAGCGGGTTGATCACTCATGAGCCAGTCTTTGCCATTGTTTTTCTCTAAGTTGGCTATGGCAAAATTTTGAAGAATGAGGTCATAGCCTTGGTAATCACTCTTCAAGACGATGTTGATGATGGCGTCATAGCCCTCTGACTGAAACCTTCCACGAGGTGATTTATCCACAGAGATTTTAGCAATGCGCTTCGGATTGAGGTTTAAGATATAATCTTTCGACTGCTCCAAGCTGTTTACCAGATAGAGGATGTGGGATTTCCCCATAATTTTTATCTCATTAGACATCTTATCGTATCTGAGTCCTGGAATCTGATCTAATAAATCGAGTGTGTGGGCAGCCTTGCTTCTCATTTTATGGGTGATGAGGTGCTCCTCTCCACTGAGCTTGTGCTGGGTAGTTGAGCCAGACACAACGAGCTCTTCCAAAAGTGTATTGCTCCTCAAAAAGCAGGTGTCAAGCTGAACAGTCTGCCCAGATAGAGGTTTGAATTCACGGATTACATAGGGTTCATAGCCCACATAGCTGATGATAAGTTGCTGGGGCAGCTTGTCCAATTGGAGTAAGAAGTGCCCCAGCTCGTCAGACTGAGTAAATCCAAGTATAGTACTGTCTTTGGCGTGTGCACTGATGCTGGCAGCAGGGAGTGGCTCTTTGTTTGTTCCGTCTGTACTAAACACAAAACCGCTGAAATCTAGCTGTATATTTTGCTGTGCTTGTGTAGGAACTGCCCCTAAGAGAAGAAGCAGGGCTAGTGTAATGCAGTTTATTTTCATAGCTTAAATATAGGTTATGTTGTAATAGCTCCTCGTTGAACTTAATCTATGCTCTTGTGTTTCATCGTGTTAAGAATAGAGATAAGCAAGCTAATTAATTTTAGAATAGAAACAACTATAGATTTACAAAAGAATAGCTCTAAAGGATTAAACCCAATCAAACTATGCTAGAAAGTGCTAGGCCTCAACGCTTAGCACTTTTTTGTTTTCAGGCCTTATTTTCATACTGGCATTAATTGTAAACTTAAGAATAATACTTACCTTTGACTTGAAATGTAATAACCTAAACCCTAGTGGTTTACCTAAACAAACGAAAGTATGAAAAAGTATCTATGTAGCTGTATGCTACTTTCTATCTGCCTCTTTGCTGCCTTCTCTTGCAGTAATAGTGAGCACGAAACCGATTTTGACACGCCACAAGCCGATGTTAGAGCAAGAGCGCTTACACTAGGCTTTGAAACAGTAGAGGAATATTATGAGTTTGTGGAGAGCTGCTGTGCTTCGGGCGATCACAGCAACTGCCATATCTATGGAGATAAGCATGAGCCCTGCCGCTACAAGGAGCATAGTGGTACACATCACAACGGCTCTCATCATGCTGGCAATAAGCACGAAAATCACCACACTAAGCCTCATCACCAGCATCACTAAGCAACAAAAGCATTCACCCCCCTTACAGTGAATGCTTTTGTTTTTAAGCTATTAGCTTCCTTTTTAATATTTAGTAACATAGCTAGTCTTTCCTTGGGCACTTTTCAAAATATAAACTATATTTGCTCTTGATATTGGTATCACCTAGCCATTCAGGCTTGAGTGATAAAAAGGGAATCAGGTGGAAATCCTGAACAGACCCGCTGCTGTAATCTCCTTGCCAAGTCTTCAAACCTACACAATCCACTGTTCACCTGAGCTGAATGGGAAGGATGTTTGAAGATGGAGAAAGTCAGAAGACCTGCCACTATCTATAGATGTAAAATGCTTTCGGGGACTAGAGCAACTACGTACAAGCCAATTTATTTAGCACAGAGCTAGTATCTCTTTCTGTAGAGGGATTCATTCGAAGGGTATCGGGTGCATACATCCGCTTTTGATGGAGCTAAACTAGAGCTGCTGCCTACTAAGCAGGCTTACCTTACCCCTAGCATTTCATTATCTGTATTTTTTATTATTCACTTAAATACAAAATGAAATGAAAAAGAGATTTCAATTTTTAGTGCTACTGCTTAGCTTAGTTTTTGTAGCTGGCTGTAGCGACGATTACAACGATTCCTACCTACGGGAACAGATCGAAAACCTCCAAACCGATGTGGCAGCGCTGCAAAAGCAGCTGTCTTCGATTCAGACTGTGGTCGATGCCCTTGAAAAGGGTAAAACCATTACCAACATCCAAGAGCTGACTGATGAATCGGGTTATACCCT
The DNA here is from genome assembly GCA_030152865.1 of Bacteroides sp. Lineage (GTDB taxonomy): Bacteria > Bacteroidota > Bacteroidia > Bacteroidales > Bacteroidaceae > Bacteroides_E. The sequence goes on along the minus strand of JASLIW010000094.1, from coordinate 1,692 downwards.
GAGCTTTAGTGATGGCCAGACCATCAGCATCAAGCACGGTAAGGCAGGCAAAGATGCTCCTGTGCTGGGTGTTGCAGAGGAAGAGGGCATCTATTACTGGACCCTTAGCCTACTCGATGAGACTCAGTTCCTAACCGACCAAGCAGGCAATAAACTCCCTGTAAGCGGTAAGAATGGTACCGACGGCACCGACGGTACAGATGGACTTACTCCTCAGCTAGGCATCGACTCGGAAGGCTACTGGGTAGTCAACAAGGAGCGCATCAAGGATGAGCTAGGCGAGTTTGTAGCTGCGCAAGGTGATTCTTTCTTCCAAGCCATAGAGGATAAAGATGAGGAAGTGGTTTTCACCCTAGCCAATGGCGAGGAGATTCGCATACCTAAGACCGTTGAGTCTTTTTTACGCTTCGATGATAACAAAAGCTTAGGCGTAGATGAGGAGGGTAATCCCGTACTCAAGATTATGGCTGGCAGACCCAATAAGCTAGCGTTGAATTGTAGCCCGAATATCAAAAATATAGAAGTGCTCACAGAGTTTGACAGTGAGTGGACTGCTGTATTTCATCGGGGCAATAAGACCATAGATATTACGCCTCCACGCAGTGTCAAATTTTATACAGGCTTACTCAAGATTCAAGGGGTAGATGACAAGGGGCTTATCTACCAAGCTAGTGCTGCAATTCTTATTCAGGCCAAAGACTACGACGACCCCAAGGGGGTGTTTGTTCTCAATGAGGGTAATATGACTACCGAAAACGGTTCACTAATCTACATCAGCCCCGAGGGTGAAGTGAGAGAACGAGTTTATTTCAATAGTAATGGTGTTGAGCTGGGTAATGTGACTCAGGATCTCTTTATTCACCAAGGCAAGATCTACATCATTGCTCAAAATGGAAATACCAATGCGGTGGGAGATCAGTTTACCAACGAGGGTAAGCTCGTTATTGCCGATCTGAAAACACTCAAGAAAGAGGTTTCCTTTAATGATGAGTTAGAAACGCTGTTCTGGCCTAGCCACATCGCTGTACTCAATGAGTCCAATATTCTCATAAGAGACAATAAGGGTATCTATCGCTTCAATAAGAACACCCAAGAGCTACAGTTCATTGCGAATAGTGCAGGTGCTATCAAAAATAGAATGGCAGTGGCTAGCAAACGTGTTTTTGCAGCTGCAGCCAAGGATTTATTGGTTATTGAGGCAGATCAGGATGAGGTGAGCAAGCACATAGAGATGCCTGGCACTATAACAGGCCTTATTCGTAGTAAAGACGGGCATATCTTGGTATCGACTGTGGGAGAAAAACAACTGATTACAAAACTAAACAGTGAAACCCTAGAAGTGATGCAAACCAATGAGGTGAGTATCGGTAAGCTGGGTGCAGGCTTTGGTGCTACACCAGGCATTTCTGCCTTCGAGAATATCATCTATTACAGCAATGCAGCAACTAAGATCCATCGTCACGATTTTGTTAGCGGCGTTTCGAGCTTCTGCCTAGATGTCAAAGACTTCATACCTGATGCGAATATGGTGTACAACAACTTAGGGGTACATCCTGTGACAGGCGAGGTCTATATGAACACCATCAAGGGTTATGGTTGGAACTTCTTAATCAATGACATCAGTGTCTATGCTCCACAAGGTGAAACACTGAACTTTAAAACAACTTACAAGAATCATACCCACTTCCCTGC
>JASLIW010000092.1 GCA_030152865.1 Bacteroides sp. | reverse complement strand
AAAATCCCTTGGCTATTGCAGCTGTGCGGGTTCAAGTCCCGCTTCGAGTACAAAAGCTCACAATCGTAAGATTGTGAGCTTTTTATTTATCCAAAGATTCTCGTCTTCATCCATCTTTATGCTTTTGTCCCTTTTTATATCCGGAACCTTCGTAATGAGCAATGCTTAGGCTCAAAAACATATTTTGAGCAAAATGTAAAAGTAAGAATAGTTTATATTTGTATATTTAGGGCTGCGAATAAACACACTGAATAAATAGAAGTTTAACACATGCTACTCGTTTATAAATAGTAGGAGTAGTGCTGTACTTCAAAACTAGTTTAAAATAGAAGTTTAAGATGAAAAAAGTGAACTACATGCTTCCTCTCTTAGCAGCCCCAGTTTTAGGGAGTTGTGCTCAAAAGGCAGAAGAGGTCAAAAAACCAAATGTCCTTATTATTTATGCAGATGATATTGGATATGGAGATTTAAGTTGTAATGGTGCAACTACTATTTCTACACCCAATATAGATCGATTGGCTAGCCAGGGTCTGCGTTTTACTAACTCTCATAGTGCAGCAGCTACGAGTACACCCTCTCGTTACGCCATGCTCACAGGAGAGTATGCTTGGAGAAGAGATGATACAGGAATTGCACGTGGCGATGCCGGTATGATTATCCGTCCAGAGCAATATACCATGCCTGACATGTTTAGAGCTGCTGGTTATACTACAGGTGTTATTGGTAAGTGGCACTTAGGTCTAGGTGATGAGACAGGTAAGCAAGACTGGAATAAGCAACTAGAGCCAGGAACAAAAGACATTGGTTTTGATTACTCCTATATTATGGCAGCCACAGGTGATCGTGTGCCCTGCGTATATGTGCATAATGACTTAGTGGTGGGTTTAGATCCTAATGATCCGATTGAAGTAAGTTATGAACAGAACTTTGAAGGAGAGCCCACAGGTAAGGACAATCCAGAACTACTAGTCTTACATCCCTCTGATGGCCATGATCAAAGTATCATCAATGGTATTTCTCGTATTGGCTATATGAGAGGTGGTAAAAAAGCACTTTGGAATGACACAACTATTGCTCAAACCATTACGGATAAGGCAGTAGAATATATAGATAACCATAAAGATGAGCCCTTCTTCCTCTACTTTGCAACTCAAGATGCACACGTGCCTAGAGTACCTTCGCCCGAATTTGCTGGAAAGAGCGGTATGGGCCCTCGTGGTGATGTACTGTTGCAGTTTGATTGGAGCGTAGGTCAAGTATTGGATGCTTTAGAGCGTAATGGCCTAGCTGAGAACACGATTGTGATACTCTCTAGTGATAATGGACCAGTTGTAGATGACGGTTACCAAGACCAGGCGGTCGAATTACTGGGCGATCATAAGCCTAGCGGTCCGTTTAGAGGAGGTAAGTACAGTGCCTATGAAGCAGGAACTCGAGTACCTTGCCTGTTAAGATGGCCGGGTGTGGTTGAGGCCAATCAGGTAACTAATCAATTGGTATGTCACATTGATTGGTTTAGATCCTTTGCTAGTCTACTAGACTTTGAACTGCCCGAGGGAGTAGCCAAAGACAGTCAAGACTTTTTGGAAACTTGGTTGGGTAAATCAGATAAAGAAAGAGAAAACTTGGTGCTGCAAAACTTACACAATAACCTTACAATAACGAATGGTGACTGGAAGTATATCAAGCCAGGTCCAGGTCCTCGTTATTATGACAAGACAGATACCGAGTATGGTAATAGCGAAGAACCCCAGCTCTATAACCTAAAGGATGATATACGCGAGCAAAATAACTTAGCACAGGAATATCCTGAGAAGGTAAAGGAGCTACATGCTAAGATGATGGAAATAATTGAGGAGAAGTAATTCTTTAGTAGTATGAAGTAAAAAAGCATTTAGAGTCAAATCTAGGTGCTTTTTTATTTTACTTTACTGTTTGATAATAAGCTATCTAGCAGTAATGGGTTGAATTGTTGGATGATTTATTAAGATAAAAATTTTGTGAATTCTAGGATAGTTCTTATCTTTGCAACGCTTTTAAGGGATGAACACAATCCTAAAACAAAATACTCGGGGTGTAGCGCAGTCCGGTTAGCGCACCTGCTTTGGGAGCAGGGGGTCCCAGGTTCGAATCCTGGTACCCCGACAAGGAGAATAAAGTGAATGCTTTATTCTCCTTTTTATTTTATAAAATTGTGATTAAATCTTGGATGATTCTTGATCATTCCTAGCTGTACTGATTGTAGAGTGGTTAGGATGGGGATGTAAAAGGTCCCTGACAGAAGGAGTGTTTGACCCTGATCTTTGCCTGTTACATCCCTGAGGGAAGGGGTAAAGGTCAGGGTCAAAAAAGAAGCATAAAAAAAGGTCACTGATTTCTCAATGACCTTTCTGTGATCCGTCTGGGGCTCGAACCCAGGACCCCAACATTAAAAGTGTTGTGCTCTACCTACTGAGCTAACGAATCAAACCTTTATTGCGGTTAAGCGATTGCAAATATAGAGCATATCTTTTTAATACGCAAGTCTACGTTTAAATTGCTAGCCTGTTTTACCTGTCTTTTAGCGTGATTGTAGAGGATATAGTATTGATGTTTAGAAAATTAGTGTATTCTAAAATATTTTTATTATTTTTCGTAGAGAGTGGCTTAATTATACTTTTCTAGTGAAATGCCTCGTTCGTTAGTGTGCTAGCTTGTGTGTAGGTGTGTTCCTCTAGTATCCCTCATATAATCAGTAAAAAAGGTTTTTGAAGTTTTGAAGTTCAAAATAAAAACCGTACTTTTGCAGACCGATTATTATCTCGATTACAGAGTAAAATATGTTGGTTCAGCTATTTAGCTTCTTTTGTCCGAGAGAAGTCATCTAGTAATGAACTATTTAGTAGTAACAAATTAAAAAGATTTTAAGAGTGGATACTTTAAGTTACAAGACCATTTCTGCAAACAAAGAAACTGTTACCAAAGAATGGGTAATAGTAGACGCTACAGACCAAGTATTGGGGCGTTTAGGTTCTAAGGTTGCTAAATTATTAAGAGGTAAGCATAAAGTTAACTTTACACCTCATGTAGATTGTGGAGATAACGTAATTGTTATCAATGCTGACAAAGTGAAAATGACAGGTGCTAAATGGGAAGATAGAGTATATTTGAAATACTCAGGTTACCCAGGAGGACAAACTAAGTTTTCTCCAGCTGATCTTCAAGCAAAAGTTAACGGAGATGAGAGATTAATTAGAAAAGTAGTGAAGGGTATGCTACCTAAGAATAAATTAGGAGCTAAAATGTTGACTAATCTTTATGTGTACGCTGGAAGCGAGCATAAACATGAAGCTCAAAATCCTAAATTAATTGATTTAAACGCACTTAAATAATAGAAATGGAAGTAGTAAACGCATTAGGAAGACGTAAACGAGCAATTGCTCGAATTTTCGTAAGCGAAGGTACTGGGAAGATCGTTATCAATAAAAAAGATTTGAATGACTATTTTCCATCAGGTATTCTTCAATATGTAGTAAAACAACCATTAGAGACACTCGGTGTTTCTGATAAATACGATATTAAGGTTAACTTAAATGGTGGTGGTTTCACTGGTCAATCACAAGCATTACGTTTAGCTATTGCTCGTGCTTTAGTTAAAATTAATCCTGAAGATAAAGCAGTTCTACGTAAGAATGGCTTCATGACTCGTGATCCTCGTTCAGTTGAGCGTAAGAAACCAGGTCAACCAGGAGCTCGTAGACAATTCCAGTTCAGTAAACGTTAATATATTTACTGGGGAATTTCTCTGGGAGTTATTACGTTTAGTATCTAAACTTCTAGGACTCTATAGTGATTATAGGCTACCTAGGAAGTTGGTTTAGACAACAAAAAAGAAAGTAAACGAATTAAAAAGAAAAAAATGTCAAGAACAAATTTCGAAGAATTATTAGAAGCAGGTTCTCACTTCGGACACTTAAGAAGAAAGTGGAACCCAGCTATGGCTCCTTACATATTCATGGAGCGTAACGGTATTCATATTATCGACCTTCATAAAACAGCAGTTAAAATTGACGAAGCTTGTGATGCTTTAAAAGAACTTGCTAGATCGGGAAGAAAGATCCTATTTGTTGCTACTAAAAAGCAGGCTAAAGAAGTTGTTGCTGAAAAAGCATCAGCTGTAGATATGCCTTATGTAATCGAACGCTGGCCAGGTGGTATGTTAACTAACTTCCCAACTATTCGTAAAGCTGTTAAGAAAATGGACACCATCGACCGTTTGACAAAAGATGGTACATATGACAACCTTTCAAAGAGAGAAATTCTTCAAATTACTCGTCAGCGTGCTAAACTAGAACAGAACTTAGGTTCTATCTCAGATCTTACTCGCTTACCATCAGCTTTATTTGTAGTTGATGTGATGAAAGAAGA
>JASLIW010000091.1 GCA_030152865.1 Bacteroides sp. | reverse complement strand
CTTCAACCTCAGTGGTACACACCAGGTAAAGAACCTAACATCTGGAGATGCCGACAGCAGTAACTCCTTTGCCAACCCATTTATGTTTGCGCGTAATATGGCTCCTGTCTATCCTATACATGAGCACGATGCCGATACCGGCGATTACATCTTAGATGATAATGGAAAGAAGATTTATGACGATGGCTATATCCGTCAAAGACCTCAAAACTCGGGACGTCACATTGTGTGGGAGACCGAGCTAAACAAAAGACGCCAATATAGAAACACCTTAAATGCGCAGCTTTTTGCTGACTTTAAGTTTTTGAAAGATTTCACTTTTACACTCAGGGGCTCTGTCAACCTGACTAACTTGGAAGAAAAAACCTACAACAATGCCATTATTGGTGATGGTAAGGGACAAGGTAGAGCTCGCCGAGATGTGGTGCGTAGCAAAGAGTACACCTTCCAGCAGCAACTCGACTGGAACAAGCTTATTGCCGACAAACACCACCTCAATATCTTGCTAGGCCATGAGAACTTCAAGGATAGTTACAACACCTTGTATGGCTACAAGACCGATCAGATCTTCGAAGACAACGATGCGATGATTAACTTTACTCAGATTACCTCTTTATACGATTACTTCAATGACTACCGTGTAGAGAGTTATTTGAGCCGTGTACGTTACAATTACGATGAAAAATACTTTGGTGAGTTCTCTTTCCGTAGAGATGGTTCATCTAAGTTTCACAAAGACAACCGTTGGGGTAACTTCTGGTCGGTAGGAGGAAGCTGGATGATTTCAAACGAAGAGTTTATGCAGCCCTACAAGGATCAGGTTAATGACCTTAAGCTCCGTATTTCTTATGGAGAAGTGGGTAATGATGCTTCTGTAGGCAGATATGGCTACAAGGAGCTGTATTCCCTATCTCAAAACAACAACCTGGGTGCTGCCTACAAGACTCAGATGAAGAATGAGAAGCTAAAATGGGAGACGACTCAATCTTTTGGTGTTGCTTTGGAAGGTAGATTCTGGAATCGACTCAATGCAACTGTGGAGTATTTTGACAAACGCTCCAAAGACCTTCTTTTTGATGTCAACCTGCCCTTATCTGTGGGTGGTACTTCGGTAAGTAACTTGCAGTCGGTAGTGACCAGAAACATCGGTACAGTATCCAACCGTGGGTTTGAGATTAATGCCGATATGGACGTGATTAAAAACAAAGATTGGACTTGGAACATAGGGATGAATGGTACCTACATCAAAAACAAGATTATCAAGCTTCCCGAAGAAAACAGAGAACATGGTATTGTCTCTGGGACAAAGAAATATACAGAAGGTAGAGGTATCTATGATTTCTGGATGTACAAATATGCAGGTGTAGATCAGCTTACAGGTATCGCACTCTACCACATCGACTCCGACAAATACTATGTGGACCCTGCCAATGCAGCTAAAGGTAAAAAAGAGGCTCAGGGTGGTGTTATCATCAATGGCAAGGAGTATGTAACCAAAACCACTTATGCGCGTAAGGGTTGGAGTGGTTCGGCTATGCCTAAGTGGTACGGTAGCTTAAATACTTCCCTACAATGGAAGGATTTGACCCTCACAGCGCTGTTTACTTACTCGCTGGGTAATAAAATTATTGATTACAACTACTCAGGAATGATGAATGTAACCGCCAATCCTGGTGCTATACATAAGGACATCAAGAAGGCTTGGTCTCAGGCTCCAGAAGGTATGCAGGAGAACGATCCTAACCGCATCGATCCCAACGGCATTCCTCGTATTGACTACTCTACTGCCAACGATGCCAACTCCACTTCAGACCGCTTCTTGCAAAAGGGAGATTACTTAACCATTAAGAACATCACCTTGAGCTATAGCTTCCCTAAGAAGCTCACTGAGCAGCTGAAGCTAACTAAGATTGGTGTGAACATGTCGCTAGAGAATCTATATACATTTACCTCCAAGAAGGGTATGACTCCGACTCAGTCATTTTCAGGTACAAACTACAATGCCTTTGTGCCCGCTCGTGTTTTATCCTTTGGTCTAAATGTTAAATTTTAAATCGAAATCATCATGAAAAAATATATACTTATTGCAGTAACGGCTCTCTGTGCTAGCTGTGGCAGTGATTACTTAAATGTAACACCGACTCAGTCGACTAGCCCAGAGCTGTTGTACTCCACAACCGAAAACGCCAAGGTAGCAGTCAATGGGCTAGCCAAGCTCATGATACGGCAGTACAACTCACAAGGATTTAACGGTGAGGGAACCATTAAAATGTATTATGGCAACTATGCAGGCAATTATTTTGGAAGAAACCTGCCTGGCTGGGCCACGGTTATGAATTTTGAGTTCGTTTCATCCAACAACAGTACCTACACTACTTATCCTTGGTTCTACTACTACAATTTGATTGGTAATGCCAATCCGCTCATTGCTCAAATTGACAATGCCAAAGGACCCGATGCCGAACGTAAGTTTATCAAGGCACAAGGCTTAGCTTATCGTGCTTACTCTTATACACAGCTTTGTCAGTTCTACGGCAACCGCTGGAAGGATTCAGACAACGGTAAGACACTGGCTCTTGTGATTCGTACTGAGCCTAACGATGAGAATCTTCCTCTAAGTCCTTTGGGCAAAGTTTACGACCAGATCTACCAAGACTTAGATGAGGCGATACAGCTCTTTAAAGAGTCCAAGATGGATCGTAAGCCTACTCATTTCTATGAGCCCAACTTAGATGTGGCTTATGCCATCTATGCACGTGCTGCGCTCAATCGCGAAGATTATGCAACAGCCGAGAAGTATGCAAAACTGGCACGGGAAAATGCACCACTGATGACCAACAACCAGTATAAGAGTGGGTTTAATGCACCCAACCAAGAGTGGATCTGGGGTAGCTATAATGCCTCTGACGAGACACTTTATTTCTGGTCTTTCAATGCCTACATAGGCTACAACTCTACCGCAAATATGGTACGTAGCTACCCAGCGAGTATGTCGAGAGTCTTGTTCAATAAGATACCCGACACAGATATGCGTAAGGAGCTATTCTTGAACCCGGGTGATGATTACATACCTGAAAATCCAGGACTCTTGTCTGAAAACGCAGAGAAAGAGCCTGAGCAAGCTGCTTTGGCCAAAAAGTATAGAGAGCTTTACCCGGATCTTCAGAGCAATGCCAAACTGAATGCTTACATGCAGTTTAAGTTTAAAAACATCGACCAGCCTGGTGTGGCCAATCTAAATCACTTCCGTTCTGCTGAGATGGTGCTTATTGAGGCTGAGGCCAACTACAAACTAGGCAATGAGGCTCAGGCCCAAAACTTGCTAAATGAGCTCAACCAAGAAAGAGATGCTACCTACCAATGCACAGCAACAGGTGCAGATCTCTTTGAGGAAATCAAGTTCTACCGCGCTGTTGAGCTTTGGGGTGAAGGTTTTGACTGGTTTGACCTCAAGCGCTGGGGAGATACACGAGTTCGTAACACCTTTAAGACCAAGCTAAAGCCTGGTGAAACTCCTCTACCCGATGAGTTGTACGATCAGTTCCCCTCAACTTTGGCTCTAACAATAAAGCCTGAAGCCAACAACAAATGGACCTTTGTGATTCCTCAAAAGGAATCTGATTATAATCCTGAAATTAAATAGTCTTTATTAAGTTTCGTCGAAAGGAGCCCTCTTGAATTCAAATCCTACTAATTCTATAATTCATGAGGGCTCCTTTTTTTGTGGCTATATGCTAGTTCATGGTCTACTTGTAAAGGGCTATGGCAACAGCCCTTTTAGAATAACAGACCAGCTTAGATGTACCTTATATTTCTTATACCCTGCTATTCTATACGTCTTGAGTACTTACAAAGTTAAAATTCATATAATATACCTGTTTATCAGGAAACACTAGATTAATACTGTAAACTCAATGTAATTAGTCTTTAAGGCAAAAACTAAACAGGTCGGATGGTTAAAATCCAGTCTTTATCTATAACAAATAATAACATAATTGCTTTTAAATAGCGTTAATTATTAATACATTTGACTGAATTTTAAATTAAACCTTATATGCATAACAATCATTTTAAAAAATTAACAGCCCTACTATTGTGCTCATTATTTGCAACATATTCTACACCTTACCAGGTGTATGCAAATAGTGCCCCCATACAAAGACAAAGTGTAGAGCAAACAGGCGTAGTCACAGGCGTAGTTACTGATGCCTCGGGACCTGTAATTGGTGCTACGGTTCGTATTAAAGATACCAATGTTGGTACACAAACCAATATAGATGGTGCTTTCAGTCTTAGTAATGTACCTCAAGGTGCAGTACTTGAAATAGCCTATCTAGGTTATGTTACCGAATTTATAGAATACAATGGCCAAGAAGAAATCCGAATAGAAATGAAAGAAGACTCTCAAATTTTGTCCGAAGTAGTAATAACTGCTTTAGGAATTAAACGAGAGAAAAAAGCCTTAGGATACGCTATGCAGGAGATGAACGGGGATGAGCTTGTTCAAGCCCGTGAGCCAAATGTTGTGAATGCTCTTTCGGGAAAAATATCAGGACTGCAAATTACTCGCTCAGGTAATGGAGCTGGTGCTTCCTCTAAGATAACACTTCGTGGTAACAACTCTATTACAGGCTTAAATCAACCTCTGATAGTGGTAGATGGTGTACCTATGGATAACTTTATAGGTGCAGCAAATAACGACTTCTGGAACCCTACAGCTGACATGGGTAATGGCCTTTCCGACATTAGCTCAGACGATATTGCTTCTATGTCTGTACTAAAAGGTGCTTCTGCAGCTGCTCTATATGGTGCTCGTGCAGGTAATGGCGTTATTTTAATTACCACCAAGTCGGGGCGCAAAACAGAAGGACTAGGGGTTACATTCTCTGCCTCTGTTTCTGCAGAAACAATATTTATGTCTCCAAAAAGACAAAACATATTTGGACAAGGTAGTAATGGTGCTTATGACAAAGATTCTGGCTCAAGCTGGGGACCACGCATAGAGGGTCAATCTTATGAAAAATGGGATGGTACCGAAGCAAAAATGAGAGCTTTTGATAATGTGGGTAACTATTTTGATACAGGTGTTAACTTAACAGAATCTTTCTCATTTTCGCAACAATACAAAACAACTGCTATTTATACTTCACTTTCAAGAATGGATGATCGCAGTAAAATTCCAGGATCGAAATTAGCCCGTACAAGTATGACAGCAAGAGCTACTTCCCGTTTTGGTCAAGATGAACGCTGGACATTAGATACTAAAATTCAATACATCAAAGCAAAAGCTAATAATAGACCTATTGGTGGTAAAAACGACTCTAATACATTCTTAGCAATGTATCTTCTTCCTCGCTCTATGGATATTCGCGACTTCAAAGCCGGAGTTCGTGACGACAACACCATGTTATGGTACGGTACAAGTCAGCAAATTAACCCATACTGGATGGAAGATCACCGTATAAATAGTGATTCTCGTGACCGTTTCTTAGTAAATGCTTCATTAAAATATGAATTTACTCCTTGGCTAAATGCTGAAATTAGAGGTGGTTCGGATATGTATTTTACAGACTTTGATAATAAAACCTATTGGGGTAGCTCACTACCAAATAGATATTCTATAAGCCAAGAGCGGTTCTTTGAAAACAACTTTAGCTTTACGGTATCTGCTCAAAAAGATAATATCATTGGACGTTGGGGAGGTGCAGCTATCCTAGGTGGAAACTTAATGCACCGTCGTCACAAATCTATGTCTACAGGGGTAGAGTTAGTCGTACCTGATCTATTTAGCATTAACAACAGTAAAAACAAACCTGATGTAGACCAAGGCTATAGTGAAAAGAAAATAAACTCTATTTATGGTACAGCTCAAGTGAATTATAATGGCTGGGCATTCTTAGATCTAACCTTCCGTAACGATTGGTCGTCAACAATGAGTAAACATAATCGCTCATTCTTTTATCCATCTATTTCTACATCATGGGTAATATCAGATATGCTTGATAAATTAGAGAAACCTCTACCAACATGGTTTACCTATGCAAAAGTGCGGGCTTCTTTCGCCGAAGTTGGTAATGACCTAGATCCTTATCAGCTATACAATACTTACTCTATTGGACAAGCTCCCGATGGTTCAACAACCTCTTCACAATCAAATATTCTTTACGACTCAAATGTGCGGTCTGAATTAATTAAATCTTGGGAGCTAGGTACAGAAGTTCGTTTCCTAGATAATCGTCTAGGATTTGATTTTTCTTGGTATAAAACAAATGCTACTCGTCAGTTATTAAATATCCCAATGGACGGCTTATCGGGTTATAAAGCTCGAAAAATTAATGCAGGTAATATCGAGAATACAGGTTTAGAATTAATGGTTAATGCACGACCTATTCAAACTGCTTCAGGATTTAATTGGGACATCATGCTGAATGTTTCAAAAAACAAAAACCGCATTAAAGAACTGTACAAAACGAAAGATGAAGAGATTTCACTTTATCCTTTAGGAGGTTACGATAACTTACAAGTATATGCTACAGCAGGTGGAAACTATGGTGAAATCTGGGGTACTCGCTTAAGAAGAGTAGAAGATGTAAATTCTCCTTATTATGGCAAACTTATTACAGAGAACGGATTGCCAACAGCTACAACCGAAAAAGAAAAAATTGGAGACCAGCAAGCTAAGGCATTAATGGGAATAACCAATACTTTTACTTATAAAGGCTGGACCTTAAGTTTCTTAATTGATGCTCGCTTCGGCGGAGATATCTTCTCAGGTACATTACAAATGATGCAGCAATCAGGTACATCTAATAAAACAGTATCAGGAGGCGAACGTGCTAATATGGTTATAGATGGTGTTTACCTTGATGACAATGGAAAATATCAAAAAAATGAAACCGAGATTACTGCTCAAGACTATTGGACTACACTTACATCAAAAGGTAATTTAGGAGTAAGTGAAGTAAATCTCTATAGTGCTACAAATGTACGCTTACGCAACTTATCTCTTTCATATGCTTTCAATAAGTCTATGTTGAAAGCGACTCCTTTTACTCAAGTTAAACTGGGCGTATCTTGTAATAATGTATGGATGCTAAAAAGCAAAATGAATGGCATCGACCCTGAGTCAATCTATGCAACTAGTACAAATGCCACAGGGTTTGAGTTTGGTAGTTCTCCAACTTCTAGAACTTATTCATTTAATGTAACCCTCGGTTTCTAAACTATTTAATTTACTGAATTATGAATAAACGATATAAAAAAATATATAAACTCTCCCTACTTGCCTTATTTATGGTGGGTTGTTCAGACTTTGAAGATGTCAACAAAAACCCTAATGCAGCAGATGCCAATCAAGTAAGAGTGGAGTATGCGATTAATAAATCAATTACTGATGCACAGCAAGACCCAGAAGTAGCAGAGCGGGCCTTTGTACTTACTTGGATGGGAGCTGCGCGTATGCAAGATCCTAACAACAGTGGAGGTCTGACAGAAGGGTCATATAGTGATGACTGGAACTCAAATTATTACGGCCAAATATCTGACTGGCTAACTTCTATTAATCTGGCAATTAGTTTAGCAGATATCAAATTGCAACAAGGTGGACTGAACTCACACGATGAAGAGGTTATTCCTAACTTTAAACAAGTAGCTCGAATATGGCGAGCCTATTTAATGAGTGAGTTTGTTGATTGTTTCGGAGTAATGCCTATTGATGGGTTTAAAGGAAAAAACCCCGAATTTGAGAGTGGTCAAAAAGTTTATGACTTTCTTTTAACTGAACTTAAAGAGGCTGCATCAGAATTAAACCTAGAGGTCACTACTACTGATGTCGAAAAAGAGTGTGACCGAGCCTATAACTTTGATTTTGCGAAATGGCAAAAATATGCAAACTCTATGCGTATGCGGTTGGCTATGCGCATTAGTGAGGTAGATCCTGCTAAAGCAAAATTAGAATTTGAGGATGCAGTTAAAGGCGCTTATATTTCAGAGTTAAATGAGAACTTTGCAGTTCAAGAAAAAGATGGATGGGACCCATTGGCAGGTGTTATGACTCGTGAGTGGAATAACTTCCCCATTTCGGCAACTCTTAATAATCTATTAGTAGGCTTAGGTGGAGTTACTTCTAAAGAGGCCTTAAGCGACCGTGAGAATGCTTCTGAATTAGAAAAACACATCAAACCAGAAGACTATATGGGTATTCAATATAATAATCATATGGCTTTATTAACTAATGATCCTGCTAAAGGATTTTGGATGGATGGCTTACACTATAGAATAGACCCTAGAGCTTATACTTTATATCAAATCCCTGGAGATTTCACAGATGCTAACTATTGTAAATATCCTAGCTGGAATACCAACTACACCATTGTTAACCGCAAGCTATTGAAAAATGAGGAGGACAAAGAAGGTCTAGTTGAAATAGACGCTACTTTTACTTGGAATGCTTCAGCTTGTGGAGAATGGGGGGATAAAGGCACATTAAATAAAATATACTATTGGCCTTGGGCTTTGCCTAATTTAAAGTTAAACTACCGTGACCACACAAATAAACGAATCTTTTTTGCAGCTTGGGAGTCCTATTTCTTAATAGCCGAAGCTGCATTGAAGAATTGGGCTGTTCCTATGAGTGCTAAAACAGCTTATGAAACAGGTATAAGCAAGAGTTTTGATTATTTAGGCCTCAGTCATCACACAGCTAAATATTTAGCTTCAGAAGACTATAACAATGTAGGAACATCTGTTAAATGGGAACATACTGTAGATGCTAGCAATAAAGAAATGAAGATGATCGATGGATATAGTAATACAGAAGGCACATATACTTACAAATACCCAGATGCATCTAAATCATTATATGGCAAATCTCTCAACGATCAGCTATCTAAGATTATAACACAGAAATATATAGCAAACACTCCTTATCTCCCTTTAGAAGGTTGGAGTGATTATCGTCGCCTAGGACTTCCCTTTATGGAGACACCAGCGGTTGAGAAACCAATAGCAGAAATGCCTAGTTTAACTCCTAATACTTATGACAAACAAAATATTAAGTTTTTCCCACAAAGAGTAAAATTCCCTTCATCTCTTGAAAATAGTAACCCAGAGGGTTATAAAAAAGCTGTAGAGCTGTTAGGAGGACCTGATAATGTGTTTACACCAATGTGGTGGGCTAAACATTAGTAACATTATAAATACATTAATAATGCAATACCCCCAAGGCTTGTGGAGTCTTGGGGGTATTATTTGATTAAATGCATCAGCATAATCAGAGTACAATGATCTCCGAGAGATGAGATAAGTTGCTGTGTGTTATTAGTACAGCAAAAGATAAGAAAAAGCTCTACGCTTAATTATAAAGAGATTAGCTCATAAAGGGGCTTAAAGAACAGAGGAGGTATCTTTTGACACCTCCTCTGTTTCTTTATTAGCTATTTACCCCAAGCAGCTCCCACTCACTTGGCATAAAACACTGGCCTAAGCACTTCTCCTTGAGCATCTTCTGGATAAAGAGCGCCTTCTAGCTCTAAGCGTTCCACCATTAGGTCAAAGAGCTCTTTGGCCTTTGCCTGCTCTTGTGCAGCCAAATC
>JASLIW010000073.1 GCA_030152865.1 Bacteroides sp. | reverse complement strand
CCTTCTTTGTACTATACCATCCCTGTCAACCTAAAGAAGTCAGGCTTAAATGTGGCCAACTCACGCATCATCGTGGAGAAGCCTTTTGGTTACAACTTGGAGTCTGCCCAAGAGCTCAATGATATTTATAATTCCGTTTTTGAAGAGCATCAGGTCTATCGTATTGATCACTTTTTAGGTAAGGAAACAGCTCAGAATATTTTAGCATTCCGCTTTGCCAATGGCATCTTTGAGCCTCTGTGGAATCGTAACTTTATCGATTATGTAGAGGTGACTGCTGTAGAAAACTTGGGTATAGAGAGTCGTGGAGGTTTCTACGACGGTACAGGTGCATTGCGCGATATGGTCCAGAATCACCTCATCCAGCTTGTAGCACTTACAGCCATGGAGCCACCAGCCAAGTTTGATGCTGAGAACTTCCGTAATGAAGTGGTAAAGGTATATGACTCTCTCGTGCCCCTAACACAAGAAGATTTAGACGAGCACATCGTGCGCGGTCAATACATAGCCAATGGCGATAAGAAAGGATACCGCGAAGAACAAGGTGTGGGTGAGAAGTCACGTACAGAAACCTACATTGCCATGAAAATCGGTATCGGCAACTGGCGTTGGAGTGGGGTACCCTTCTACATCCGTACAGGTAAGCAGATGCCTACCAAAGTAACGGAGATCGTGGTACACTTTAAGCCTACACCCCACCAAATGTTCCAATGCACAGAGGGTGCTTGCCCTACGGCCAACAAACTTATTCTGCGTATTCAGCCCAATGAGGGTACAGTACTGAAATTTGGTATGAAAGTACCAGGCCCAGGGTTTGAAATCAAGCAAGTAGAGATGGACTTTACCTACGATCGCCTAGGTGGTGCTCCAGTAGGAGATGCTTACTCACGCTTGATAGAAGATTGCATCTTGGGAGATCAAACTTTATTTACCCGTAGTGATGCCGTAGAAGCTTCATGGAGATTCTTTGATCCTGTACTCGACTACTGGAAAGAAAACCCCAAAGCACCATTGTTTGGCTATCCTGCAGGTACATGGGGGCCTTTGGAAAGTGAAGAGATGATGAAGGAACATGGAGCCTCATGGACCAACCCCTGTAAAAACTTGACGAACACCGATCAATATTGTGAATTATGAAACTAAATAAATACTCAACAGCTACAGAAGCTTCATCAGCCTTGATAGAGCGCTTAATCCAGCTGATGAATGAAGATAAGAACAAGCAATACCACATGGCCTTTAGCGGTGGTAGTACACCAGCTTTAATGTTTGATTTATGGGCGAATGACTATAAGGATGAAACCGACTGGTCACGACTCAACATCTATTGGGTAGATGAACGCTGTGTTGCCCCTGAAGATTCAGATAGCAATTACGGCTTGATGAAAAAGCTCTTGTTAGATCAAGTGCCTATTTCAGAAAGTCAAATATTCCGTATGAGAGGCGAAGATGAGCCCGAAGCTGAGGCCAAAAGATATTCAGCGATATGTCTGGAGAATATGCCTCAAGAAAAAGGCTTCCCGGTATTTGATGTTGTATTGCTAGGTGCAGGAGATGATGGTCACACCTCGTCTATATTTCCAGGGCAAGAAGATTTATTGATTTCCTCAGAACCCTTTGTTAATTCTGTCAACCCCTACAACGGCCAAAACCGAATAGCTATGACGGGGCAGACCATAAGTCATGCCGAGCTAGTTATCTTTTTAATTACTGGTGACAAAAAAGCCGAAGTTGTAGCCGACATCTACTCATCAGGAGATACAGGTCCTGCAGCTTATGTAGCGCACCACTCCTCCCATGTAGAGCTCTTTATAGATGAGCAAGCGGCCCAAAACCTATAATTTAGTAAGAAAAGTCAGATTATTTTAATCTGACTTTTCTTTTTTATCCCATCTCTAAAGCAGTGAACTTGTATCACTTAAGCCACAGCTGTCTCTTTATTTTGTTTTATATTTTGATTTTTAAGACAAATAGTTTTTCTTTGTAGTCGAAAAAAGAGGATTGTTTTAAGCCTCGTAATTTGGATTTATTAGTTTATATTAATAGTTTTGTTACTATATAAACGAATATTAAGAGCCTAATATGAAACAGACATTTAGAAAAATTTGGAATCTCTATGCCGAAGGATTTAGATCTATGACTTGGGGTAGAATATTGTGGACAATTATTTTAATAAAATTGTTTGTGATGTTTTTCATCTTAAGGCCTTTTTTCTTTCCGAGATATCTGAATGAGCATCCCTCGCAAGCGCCTGCACAGGAGATCGTAGCGGGTGAACTGATTGATCGTATTGTAAGTGAGTAAGTATATTTCAAACTAAATTTTCTTAAAACATAGATGTATGATTGCAAGTATTGACACTGCATTGATTGACTGGTCAAGAGCCCAATTTGCTCTAACGGCCATGTATCACTGGATTTTTGTGCCATTGACATTAGGCTTAGCCGTGGTAATGGCAATAATGGAGACGATCTATTATAAAACAGGTAATGAATTTTGGAAAAACACAGCCAAGTTCTGGATGAAGCTCTTCGGGATCAACTTTGCGGTAGGTGTAGCTACTGGTCTGATCTTAGAGTTCCAATTCGGTACCAACTGGAGCAACTACTCTTGGTTTGTGGGAGACATCTTTGGTGCCCCCTTGGCCATAGAAGGTATTGTAGCGTTCTTTATGGAAGCAACCTTTATTGCGGTCATGTTCTTTGGGTGGAATAAAGTAAGTAAAGGCTTTCACTTAGCTTCTACTTGGCTCACAGGAATAGGAGCAACTATCTCTGCTTGGTGGATTCTAGTAGCTAATGGCTGGATGCAATACCCCATAGGCATGGAGTTCAACCCAGATACTGTGCGTAACGAGATGGTTGATTTTGTAGCTGTAGCTACCTCACCTATGGCTGTCGTTAAGTTCTTCCACTCTGTTTTATCAGGTTGGGTGTTAGGAGCCGTATTTGTGGTAGGTGTAAGTGCTTGGTACTTGCTCAAAAAGCGCCATAAAAAATTTGCACTTGAAAGCATGAAGATCGGTGCTATCTTTGGTATCGTTGCTTCTATCTTAGTCGTAGTAACAGGCGATTCATCAGGCTATCAGGTAGCCAATACGCAGCCCATGAAGTTTGCAGCTCTAGAAGCTCACTACGAAGGTTCTGAAAAGGCAGGTTTGGTAGCGTTTGGTATCCTAAATCCCAAAAAACAGGCCTATGATGATGCTGAAAACCCATTCTTGTTTGATATCAAAGTGCCAGGACTTCTCTCTTTCCTATCTAAGCGTGATTTCAACGCCTATGTGCCAGGTATCAAAGATGTGATTGATGGCGGCTATGAATTGAGTGATGGCTCTATCGCACTTTCTGCTGAAGAAAAAATGCGAAGAGGTAGAGAGGCCATAACAGCCTTAGCCAAATACCGTCAAGCTAAAGAAGCAAATGACGAAGAAACAGCCGTAGCAGCTCGAAAAGTATTTGATGAAAACAAAGCCTACTTTGGTTATGGCTATATCAAAGACAAAACCGAACTCATCCCTCATGTGCCCCTAAACTTCTACGCATTTAGAGTCATGGTGATGTTGGGCGGTTACTTCATCCTATTTTTCCTAGTTGTAATATTCTTAGCCTACAAGCGAGACATCTCCAACATGAAATGGATGAACTGGATTGCAGTCATTACCATACCCTTTGGATATATAGCAGGTCAAGCAGGCTGGATTGTTGCTGAAGTGGGTCGTCAGCCTTGGGCTATCCAAGACATGATGCCTGTAAGTGCAGCCATCTCTAAGCTAGATGTAAGCTCTGTTCAGATTACATTCACCATCTTCTTAGTCTTATTTACCATAATGCTTATCGCCATGATTGGAATTATGCGTAAGGCTATCCGAAAAGGTCCAGAAGTAGAATAAGCGAATAGAGATAAATTACATGTATAAACTTGAAAAATAATAACGATGGACAATTATAATTTTTTACAACACTACTGGTGGGTAATCGTATCATTACTAGCAGGGATATTGGTATTTCTTCTATTCGTTCAAGGGGGTAACTCCATGTTATTCTCGCTGGGCAAAACCGAAGAAGAGAAAAAGTTGATGGTCAACTCAACGGGAAGAAAATGGGAATTTACATTTACCACCCTAGTAACCTTTGGTGGAGGCTTCTTTGCTTCATTTCCACTATTCTATAGCACAAGCTTTGGTGGTGCATACTGGTTGTGGATGATCATCCTATTCTCCTTTGTGATGCAAGCCGTGAGCTATGAGTTCCAAAACAAGGCGGGCAACCTCTTAGGTGCCAAAACCTACCAAGGATTCTTGGTTATTAATGGTATTCTAGGGCCAGTCTTACTTGGAGGCGCTGTAGCCACCTTCTTCAATGGATCCAACTTCTTGGTAAACAAAACCAACCTATTAGATGGAGCAGGATCGGGAGTTATTAGCTCTTGGGCCAATGCCTCACATGGCTTGGATGCCTTGCTAGACCCTTGGAACGTATGTTTAGGACTAGCTGTATTCTTCCTAGCTCGTATCTTAGGCATACTATACTTCATCAACAATATTCACCACGATCCCTTCATCAAGAGATGTCGCAAACGCTTGGTATCGAATACAGCTTTATTCTTAGTATTCTTCCTCGCCTTTGCAGGATACCTGCTCGTAAAAGATGGATATGCTGTAGATCCAGCAACAGGCATCGTAAGTATGGAACCCTTCAAGTACCTCAACAACTTCTTAGCCATGCCCATCGTATTAGGCGTGTTCCTAGTAGGAGTCGTATTGGTATTAGTAGGAATCCTTAGCACCATCTTCAAATCCAACTTCACCAAAGGAATCTGGTTTGCAGGTCTAGGAACAGTACTTACTGTATTGGCACTACTTTTGGTTGCAGGCTTTAACAATACAGCTTATTATCCTTCTAACGTAGACTTACAAAGCTCATTGACAATTGCCAATAGCTGTTCTAGTAAGTTTACCTTAAAAGTGATGACTTATGTTTCCTTCCTCGTACCTTTTGTAATTGCTTACATCTATTATGCTTGGAAGAGCATTGATGTTCGTAAGATTACTGTAGAGGAAGTAACTTCCAAAAAGAACAATAGCTACTAAAAGCGAGTATATAAATAAGTAGAAAGAGGATGTCCTAGTGGCATCCTCTTTTTTGTTGCTAGTGGGCCGATAAAGTGTGGAAAGTGTGGAAAGTGTGGAGCAATAACGTAGAACTGTAGAATTATTACACAGCTTGTAGAAGTTGGCACAAGCTATTAAACGGCTTTCTGAGCTTTCTGGCAGGTTTTTGGCGAAAATACATTCTGTGGCACACCGTTTGCATTATATATAGTGTAGAGGATATCATTACAAGTTTCAAAGAAAAAGAACAAAGCGATTATCCCGCAAATTCGCTCTTTTATTTTTTCTAATAATGTGATGATTGTTAGTTTAGTTAGTTATTAAAAAGGGTGCAGTGGCACCCTTTTTAATTTTTATATCCTTGAGAAAATCTCTCTTCTCTCTCCCTCTTATTTCAAATCCAAGATGTATTCATTCTTTTCAGCCCGTGGCACTAAAGGACACTTCCCCTTGAATAAGCCAAATATACTCGAACCCGAGCCCGACATAGCAGCATATTCTGCACCTGCCTCATACAAGCTATCCTTTATCGCTTGCAAGTCAGGATAAACCTGAAAGATAGGCTCCTCAAAATCATTGACCATCTTTGTTTTCCAATCACTCACAGGCAGCTTGCAAATCTCCTGAAGTGAAAGCTGCGGCTGTGCAGGTATAATATTGCCGTAGGCCATGGCTGTCGAGATAAACAGCTCAGGCTTAGTCAAGAAAAGCTGATAACCCGCTAGTGAAAGCGCTATGGGAGTAAAAACATTGCCTATGCCCGTGGCAAAAGTAGGTTGAGCCTGAATAAAGAAAGCACAATCAGCACCCAGCTGGCTCGCATAAGCCTCAAGCTGGCTAGTGGAGAGAGGCAAATCAAACAGCTCTTTCAACACACGCAGCATATAAGCCGCATCGGAAGAGCCACCACCCAGACCCGCACCCGAAGGGATCAGCTTATGTAGATATATCCGAACAGGAGGAATATCAAACTCTTTTTTTAGCAAGCGGAGCGCCTTAATAATCAAATTATCTTCAGCTTCTCCCTGCACGGCAAGTCCCGTCTGTTTGAGCACATAATCTGTACGGAGATCCGTATCTACCACCACCTCGAGCATATCCTCAAGTGGAATAGGGTAGAAGATTGTCTCTAGGTTGTGATAGCCATCTGGACGCTTTTCAGTCACATTCAAGCCTAAATTTATTTTGGCTGGTGGAAATACAATCATGATTTTATATTTATAGCACTAAGATAAATGCAAAGGTAACATAGTTTGCTGGAGACAAAAATAGCCAAAGCGATATTGTTGATTAAAAGAGCTAAAATGCTTCTTACTTAAATTGATTATTGGTAAATTCAGTCGTATATTTGTTGTCCTTTTTAGAGATCTAATAAAAGAAGAGATTACTTGATATGTCCCAAGCCAATAACTACAAACGTTCTAATAATTCTTACTCCAAGCCCAAAACAGATCAGCCTTTAGCTGATTTTGGTAAAATCCAACCTCAAGCCCCTGAGCTTGAAGAAGCTGTATTGGGAGCGCTGATGATCGAAAAGGATGCCTACTCCTTAGTCAGCGAAATCCTTCATCCCGAGTCTTTTTATGAGCATCGTCACCAATTGATCTATGCTGCCATCACTGATTTAGTGATCAATGAGAAGCCTGTGGATATTCTAACGGTCAAGAACCAGTTGGAGAAACAAGGAAATTTAGAAGCTGTAGGAGGGCCTTTTTACATCACCCAGCTCAGCAGTAAGGTAGCCTCATCTGCACACATCGAGTATCACGCCCGTATTATTGCACAAAAGCACCTGGCACGTCAGCTCATCACTTTTACCAGCAAGGTACAGACCAAAGCCTTTGATGAAACCATAGACGTAGATGACTTGATGCAAGAGGCCGAAGGCAACCTCTTTGAAATCTCTCAAAAGAACCTCAAGAAAGATTATACCCAGATTAACCCCGTCATCAACGAAGCCTATGAGATAATTCAGAAGGCAGCCAGCCGTCAAGACGGATTGAGTGGGCTAGAGAGTGGTTACCACCAGTTGGATAAGATCACCTCGGGTTGGCAAAACTCCGACTTAATCATTATTGCCGCTCGTCCTGCCATGGGTAAAACCGCCTTTGTCTTGTCGATGGCCAAAAACATCGCCGTTGATTTTCAGCAGCCCGTTGCCCTCTTCTCACTTGAGATGAGTAACGTACAGCTTGTCAACCGTCTGATCCAAAACGTCTGTGAGATCCCAGGGGATAAAATCAGAAGTGGGCAGTTGGAGCCTTACGAGTGGCAACAGCTCGACTACAAGCTCACCGAGCTTATAGATGCACCCCTCTATATCGACGATACAGCTTCACTCTCTGTATTTGAGCTGCGCACCAAGGCACGTCGTCTGGTACGTGAGCATGGGGTCAAAGCCATTATCATTGACTACCTCCAGCTCATGAACGCCAGTGGTATGAAATTTGGTAGCCGTCAGGAAGAGGTAAGTACCATCTCTCGTTCGCTCAAAGGACTAGCCAAGGAGTTGAACATCCCAATCATTGCGCTATCCCAGTTGAATCGTGGTGTGGAAAGCCGTGAAGGAGCCGAGGGGAAGCGTCCACAGCTCAGTGACCTGCGTGAGTCTGGAGCCATCGAGCAAGATGCCGATATGGTCTGCTTCATTCACCGCCCCGAGTATTACAAAATTTTAGAAGATGAGCGAGGAAACAACCTCCGAGGCATGGCCGAGATCATCATCGCCAAGCACCGTAATGGTGCCACAGGAGAGATACTCCTTCGTTTCAAGGGCGAGTTTGCCAAGTTC
>JASLIW010000049.1 GCA_030152865.1 Bacteroides sp. | reverse complement strand
CTTTCAAATAAAATCAATGAGCTTCGTAAGGAGAAAAACAATAATGTATGTTGGGAGGAAGCTAAGGCCCTTTTAACAGAATATATGGGCTTTTGGAGTGAGCTGAAATTAAACTGGAAGCAAGAGCGCAAGCTGAGAGATGCTTTTGAAGAGTCTTTCATAGCTAATAAAAAGAGTTTTGAAGAGAGTATGTATACCAAGTGTGAGCCATTAGCAGCACGAGCTAAAGAAGTCATGAACGAAATCGCTGGTATAGGATGGACTACTAAGTCGCACTCAGCTAACTTTGTTCCAGTCTTTGCTATTGGGGTAGGTTCTGAATTATTTAATGCACGCTTAAACAATATTGATATTCCTAGAAATATTGCAAAAGCTGCAGGATATACCTGGTAAGCTATAGCTTTTAAGAATAAATATTAATAAATAAGAGGAGTCTCAATTGAGACTCCTCTTATTTATTATAGAGTAGTATCACCCTCTAAGTATTGTTCTAAAAAAAAGTGCTCTCCATCAAATACGCCATAGGAAAAGTAGTTGACCCAATCTCCTAAAATTACAGCTCTTGCTGAACGAGATAACATGAGGTCAAGCATAATGTGGCGATGACCATAAATAAAAAAGTTTATTTCTGGATGATCCTTCAAGTAAGCTTTACTATACTGTACAAGGTATTCTTTGTTTTCTCCCATGTACTCAGGATCTTTGCCATTGACTCGTTTTTCTCTACTTTTTTTGGCCCATGATAAGCCAAAGTCTATGGCCCATCGAGGATGTATCATAGAGAAGCAGCGGCGAAGGAACTTGCTGTGGAACATTTTCCGAAGAACTTGAAAGACCTTATCGGGATCGCCTAAGCCATCACCATGGGCAAGGTAAAACACTTTTCCATTTATCTCCGTTGTAAAGGGTTCTCGGTGCATAATCAGCCCACACTCCTTTTCGAAGTAGTCGTCACACCAAATATCGTGATTTCCGATAAAGTAGTGAATTTCGACTCCCGCATCGGTCAGCTCAGATAGCTTACCTAGAAAACGTGTGTAGCCTTTTGGGACTACTTCTTTATACTCATACCAGAAATCAAACATATCACCCAGCAGATAAATTGCTGAGGCTTTCTCTTTAATTTCATCTAGAAAACGAACTAACTTTCTTTCTTGAGTTCTTCCGTGCTTAATTGCTCTAGAGCCAAGATGAGCGTCAGATAGGAAGTATACATTTTTCATCTTTCTCAGTCCTTCCTTTACTTATAGAAAGCCTAACTCTAAAAGTGCTTCTTCACTCATCATATCTCTTGACCATTCAGGTTCAAAAGTAAGGATTATATTTACAGACTTTACCTCTTCTAGCGTTTCTACTTTTTGGCGCACATCCTCCAAAATGAAATCAGCGGCAGGGCAGTTGGGGGCTGTGAGAGTCATGGTTAGATTAACACTTTGATCCTCTTGCACGTCTATTTCGTAGATAAGACCTAGGTCATAAACATTTACTGGGATCTCGGGGTCGTAGACTGTTTTTATGCGTTCTACTATCTTTTGTTCTATATCAAATTTTGTTGTCATAAAGTATATTGCTTAAATTGAGTAGAGCAAATCTACAGATTTTATATGTAAGGAACAGCTCAGAGGAATGAAAAGTTTAGTCAGGGACCTATGTGTGTTTCTTCCCTGACAGACTACTCCTCTATCCCTGATACAAGCGTCATGTGTCAGGGACCTTTTAAAGTGTGCCATGATCAGCAAAACTATAATAAGCTCCATCCGTTACAATAATGTGGTCTACCACTGTTATATTCATGAGTTGAGCAGCTTCTTTTATTTTATGAGTCAGTTGTTTATCACTTAAGCTAGGTTGTGTGTTTCCTGATGGGTGATTGTGGATTAATGCGATTTGTGTGGCTCTTGCTATCAGGGCTTCTCGAAGAATACTACGAACATCGGCATAGGTCCCATCAATACCACCATGACTTACTCTACAATGTTTTATACTCTTACAGGCTTGATTGAGGAGCAGTATCCAAAACTCTTCTTCGGCCGCATCACAGAGAATGGGGTGAAAAAGACTATAAATATCAGAAGAGCATCGATAGCTAGCTCTTGTTTGAACTTCCTGAAGTTGCCTTCGATGCCCCAGTTCTAGGGCTGCTTTTAGTGTAGTAAACTTGGCTGGACCTACTCCTTTAAATGCTTTGAAATCTTCCAAAGTCCATTTTGCTAATGTACTTAAATTGTTATTTGATTCGGTGTAGATGCGCTGGGCTAAGTCTATAGCACTTTCTTGAGCTGTGCCAGAGCGTAAAAGTATGGCTAATAACTCTGCCGATGAGAGAAGTTCTACTCCTTTGTTGAGTAATTTTTCACGGGGTTTGTCTTCATCTGCCAGTTGGTGGATGCTGTGTTTTTGAGGTATATTCATGTATTAAGTTAGGAAGTTATTATTTATAGAAAGAATCTTCAAAAGCTGCAAATTCCTTGTCTTTGCGGATGCATCTTTTCCACCAGGCCCAAATAAATCCAGTTCCATATCCTAGGAGTTGTATATAGGCCGCTCCAATCGATAAAAAGCCGATGTGCATGCTATGGTTAGCCTGTGTAGAGTCTATAAATACCAGTAAGGCATAAATGAGTAAGGGTAGTAAGGCGACTGGGAAAAATGGAGTAGCTAAGATTAGAAAAATAACTCCCAAGGTAAAAAAAGAGGGGAGTGTATGTACGAGTTTTAAAGATTTAGGGTATTTCTTATAGAGATTTATTCTAGCTATGCCAGAATTATGTACCTGCTTAAAAAAACGCTTAAAGTTTGTTCTTCTTTTGTGGTATACCCACGCTTCTGCTATGTATGCACAAGAATATCCTTGTTGATAGATACGTATGCTGAAGTCTATGTCTTCCCCAAACCTCATTTTTGAAAATCCTCCTAGTGCTAAATAGGCTTCTTTTCTGATTCCCATATTGAAGCTTCTTGGGTAGAATTTGTCTAGTTGTTTTTCTCCACCCCGTATGCCGCCGGTAGTGAAAAAAGAGGTCATGCTATAGTTGATAGCCTTCTGGATAGGATTGAATGAACTATGCGCACAATCAGGTCCTCCAAATGCATCTACTGGCTTGTCTAGCAGAAAGTTGTTTATGGTTTCTAGGTAGCGCTGAGGTAGTAAGCAGTCTGAATCAATAATGATAAGATACTCTCCATTGCTCCGTTTAGCACCATAGTTGCGGGTGCTTCCTGGTCCACTGTTTCGTTTGAAATAGTATTTTATGTCTATGTCCTGTGTGTACTTAGCAACAATATGATCACAGGGCTTATCTGATCCATCTTCGATGATTAAGACCTCAAAATCTTTGTAGGTTTGCTTGCAAAGACTTTCTAGAAGTTCGTCTACCTCATCAGAACGGTTATATACAGGAACAATTATGGAGTAGTACATTAAGAATAGGGCTTAGCTAGTTGAGATATTATAATGAAGGTGGTAATCTTATGCTTAAGATTACCACCTTCGTATAGTTTGCATTTATGCTTTTACACGACCTGAGTATTCACCAGTACGTGTGTCAACCTCAATAATTTCACCTTCATTGATAAACAAGGGTACCTTGATTTCAGCACCTGTTTCTAGTGTGGCAGGTTTGGTGGCATTGGTTGCAGTGTCACCACGAAGTCCTGGCTCTGTGTACGTTATTTTAAGTTGTACCTTGTCAGCTACTTCAGCATAAAGGATTGTTTCTGAGTCGGCATGGCTCACTACATCTACACTGTCTGTTTCCTTAAGGAATTCCACACCGTTAATTTGATTGGCAGGAATGCTAACCTGTTCATAAGTTTCTTCGTTCATCAACACATAGCCCATATCATCTTGGTAAAGGTACTGGTAGGGGCGACGTTCAATACGAACTTCATCTAGTTTTACACCTGAGTTAAATGTTTTGTCTATTACTTTTCCAGTAGTAACGCTTTTGAGCTTTGTGCGAACAAAAGCTGCGCCCTTACCGGGTTTTACATGTAGGAACTCTATGATTGTATAGTAGTGACCATCTAGGTCGATACACATACCATTTTTAATATCTGCTGTAGTAGCCATATTTTTGAATTTAATTGATTTAATATTGTCTATAAATATAGGAAATAGATAGGGGAATAATGAATTTATTACCATATTATAATGGTAAGCAAAAATAGTCTAAATAGGAAAAAGCACAAAATCTTTTGAGTAAAAATGCTTTATCCCTTGTGTTTTTCAAATAAAGTCTCTATTTTTGCACCCCGATTGTACATAGTAGAAATAACATAAAAACAATATATAGCAATGAAAAGAACATTTCAACCATCGAACAGATCGAGAAAGAATAAGCATGGTTTCCGTGCAAGAATGGCTTCAGCAAACGGACGTAGAGTGCTAGCATCACGTCGTGGTAAAGGCAGAAAGAAATTATCCGTTTCAGATGAGTTTAACGGAAGATAATTTGGATTAATACCCTAATTATTAAGTGATAACAAAGAAGTGAAGGTTTACCTTTACTTCTTTTTGTTTATGGGGCTTTGCTTCGTCTATTATTGTATCTCCAAACTGAGAAAAGATAAAAGGTTTGCCTTGGCTATCGGCGAAATGTAGTATATTTACATTTTATATAAGAAGAGGAAGATCTAACTGATGAGGGCTTTTAACTAAGAAAGTAAAGTATGAAGAAGATATTAGTTTTATTGGTCAATTTGGTACTCATGAGTGCAGTGCTTGTACTTGTAGTATTCTTAGTGTTTAGGGGGATAGATAATTATACGCGTCATGGTGAATCAATAAGTGTACCAGATGTTATAGGCATGTCTGTACCTGATGCAGCACGTGTTTTTGAAGAACATGGTTTACAGTGTATCGTGTCAGATTCCACTTATGTGAAAGATGAAGTACCTGGGCGAATCTTAGATTACTCACCGGGTAGAAATAAACGAGTAAAAGAAGGACGTATTATTTATCTAACTATCAATACACAAAATATTCCAGAGATACCAATTCCAGATGTGGCAGATAATAGTTCTGTACGTCAGGCAAGGGCTAGTATGTTAGCTGCAGGGTTTAAGCTCACGGAAGATGAGTATATGAGAGGGCAAAAAGACTGGGTCTATGCTGTAAAATATAAGGGTAAGACTCTTCCAACAGGAGGAAAAGCACCTAAAGGTGCTTCTTTAACGCTGGTGGTGGGAAGACCAGATGAAGGTGAGTTGGATTTTGAATCTGATTCTTTAAACTTTGTCGATGGTTATGGCTACTCTTTAACAGACTCTATCGACCCAACTAAGACGAGTGAGCCACAGGTGGATGAAACATGGTTTAAGTAGAAAAGGAAGATTCAAGGGTTGAAAAGATGATGGATGATAAGTACAGTACAAGGGAGCTAGATGAGTTTTCTGTAGACGCTGAAGAGCTTTATGAAAGGCATCGTATCTATGTAGATAAAGGACAAACCTTGATACGTATCGATAAGTTCCTTTGTGACCGAATAGAAAATGCCTCCCGAAATCAAATACAAAAAGCAGCTGAGCTTGGTTTTGTTATGGTAAACGGCAAGGCAGTTAAGAGTAACTATAAAGTAAAGCCTCTGGATGAAATTATAATATACATGGATAAACCTCCTTTGGAAACAGAGGTGGTTCCAGAAGATATTCCATTGCAGATCACTTACGAAGACGATGACTTAATGGTGGTCAATAAACCAGCTGGTTTGGTAGTGCATCCAGGTCATGGCAATTGGAGAGGTACTTTAGTCAATGGACTTGCTTGGTACTTGAAAGACAATCCAACTTATGATCCTACTGACCCTAGAGTGGGTTTGGTACATCGAATTGACAAGGACACTTCTGGTTTACTCCTTATAGCCAAAACGCCTGAGGCAAAGTCTAAGCTTAGTCTACAGTTCTTCCATAAGACAACCAAACGGGAGTATCGTGCACTAGTATGGGGTAACTTGGAGCAAGATGAGGGTACGATAGAAGGCAATATTACTAGAAATCCAAGTAATCGCCTACAAATGACTGTAAGTAATGATCCCACTGTTGGAAAAGATGCCATAACTCATTACCGTGTGGTTGAAAGATTTGGCTATGTTACGCTTATTGCCTGTCGCTTGGAAACTGGGCGGACACATCAAATACGTGTACACATGCAACACTTAGGACACCCTTTGTTTAATGATGCACGCTATGGTGGCGATCATATATTAAGAGGTGAGCGGCACACGAAATATAAGCAGTATATAGAGAATTGTTTTGAACTTTGTCCAAGGCAAGCTTTACATGCTATGAGCTTAGGCTTTACTCACCCTACAACTAACGAAGAAATGCTTTTTACCTCTGAGCTACCTGATGATATGGCAGCCCTAGTAGAGAAGTGGAGAAAGTATACAAGTACTAAAAATTTATGATGAAACGGATAATTGCTATTGTTGCAGGAGGTGATAGTTCAGAGCTTCCTGTATCCTTAAAGAGTGCGAATGGTATATCCTCTTTTCTGGATAAATCTCGTTATGAGACCTATATTGTTGAAATTCAAAATAAAGAATGGAGGGTAAGATTGGGTGACGGCCTGTTTGCCCCTATTAATCGCCATGATTTTAGCTTTGACAAGCAGGGAGAAAATAAGAAATTTGATTTTGCATACATCACTATTCATGGCACTCCGGGTGAAGATGGCAAGCTACAAGGCTATTTTGATTTGCTTGGCATTCCTTACTCTTCGTGTGGAGTGTTAGCCTCCGCTATAACCTTTGATAAGTTTGTCTGTAATCAATACCTTAAAGGATTTGGTATGCGTGTAGCAGAGTCTATTTTGTTACGTGAAGGGCAGACTATTTCAGCCGAAGATGTAGTAAACAAAGTAGGATTACCTTGCTTTATTAAGCCCAATTTGGGTGGATCTAGCTTTGGTGTGACGAAGGTGAAAACCATAGCTGAGGTTCAGCCCGCTATAGATAAAGCTTTTGCAGAGTCTAAGGAGGTGATGATAGAGGCTTTTATGGATGGCACTGAAGTGACCTGTGGATGTTATAAGACTAGGGATAAATCGGTTGTTTTTCCCATTACAGAAGTCGTTACGCACAATGAATTCTTTGATTATGACGCAAAGTATAATGGAGAAGTCGATGAGATAACTCCGGCTAGACTTTCGGTTGAACTTACGGAAAGGATTCAAAAACTGACATCAGCATTATATGATATTCTAGGTTGTTCGGGTATTATTCGAGCAGATTTTATTATAACTGATGAAAAATTGATAAATTTGTTAGAGATTAACACAACTCCTGGTATGACTCCTACTAGTTTTATACCTCAACAGGTGAAAGCAGCAGGCTTAGATATACAGGATGTGCTTACAGATATTATCGAGAATAAATTTCAATAATCCTATAGCTATTATGGATATAACTGAATTTGATGAAATACGTCCTTACCATGACGAAGAGCTTCCTCAGGTAATGGAAGAACTAATAAAAGATCCTGCTTTTCAACGTGCAGCATGTTTGACTGTACCTGATTTGCCTTTTGAGGTGATAGCAGAAAAAATGCGTTTGTGTAAGTCTAAGTTAGACTTTCAAATCGCCTTTTGCTATGGTATTTTAAAGAAGATTGTAGATAACTATACCGATGGTCTAACTTTGAGTTCAGATATCGAGTTAAATAAGAATCAGGCATTTACTTATATTTCGAACCACAGAGATATTATTTTGGATGCAGGTTTTTTATCTGTACTACTTGTAGAGCATGGATTAGAGTCTGTAGAGATTGCTATTGGTGATAACTTGCTAATCTATCCTTGGATCAAGAAGTTGGTGCGTATTAACAAATCATTTATTGTACAGCGTGCATTGACAATGCGTCAGATGCTAGAGTCTTCTAAGCGGATGTCTCGCTACATGCATTATACCATCAATGATAAAAAGCAGTCTATCTGGATCGCTCAACGAGAGGGTAGAGCTAAAGATTCTAATGACCGTACACAGGATAGTGTTCTTAAGATGCTAGCAATGGGTGGGGATGGTTCTGTACAGAATCGCTTGGCAGGGATGAATATTGTCCCTTTAGCTCTTTCATACGAGTATGATCCTTGTGATTACTTAAAAGCAAAAGAGTTTCAGTTAAAGAGAGACAAGCCTGATTTCCAAAAAACAACACAGGATGACCTTAAAAATATGGAGGTAGGAATGTTTGGTTACAAGGGGCGTGTACACTTTCATATAGGCCACTGCTTGAGTGATGAAATAGCACAGATGCAAATAGCAAAAGGATCTAATAAATCAGAGCTATTCACACATGTTTCTGAGCTAATTGATAGAAACATTCATCAAAATTATCGTTTTTATCCAGGTAATTATGTGGCATATGACTTGTTAAATAAGACTGATGCTATGTCAACTCACTATACTCCAGAAGAGAAAGAGGTGTTCATTTCTTATCTAGATAAGCAAATTGATAAAATTGATATTGAAAACAAAGACATATCCTTCTTAAAGGAGAAATTGCTTCTAATGTATGCGAATCCTCTGATTAATCATCTAAATCTTTAATATGCGCTTGATACCTCTTTACCCTTTAGGCTTGGCCCTTTTTATTTTATTTACAGCGATAGGTTGTAGTAATAATAAAATTGTGCCTTTTCCTAGTGTGCGTATGGAGCTGGGAGTAGTATCTCTAGATGGAGAAGACGATTTGGATAGTCTGTTCTTGGATGATGGTACAGCTTACCGCATAGTAGATATTAAACGAGATTATGATATTGATACTAGCTTTTCTCGGCCTCGTGTCCTAACTTATATGCAAGCTCAAGATGGAGAGGCTATTTTGCATGATTTAGTGGGTATTCCGCTTGTTTTTCCAGAGCCCGAATCTATAGAATCTGCTCTAAGACCAAGAGACCCTCTTAAGCCTGTGAGAGTATGGCTAGGTGGCAATTTTCTAAACCTAGAATA
>JASLIW010000097.1 GCA_030152865.1 Bacteroides sp. | reverse complement strand
TCTTACTCTTTGAAAAGAAATTCCAACAAATACTTTCTTTTTAATATATTTGTGTTAGATTTGCAAATAGACAAAAACAAGAAACATATAATTATTCAATGCGATTATTTAATTATTCATATTACTTCTTTTTTTACTTTTACTTTGGACAGCAAGGTAGAGCGGGAAGTTGTATGCCTAAATTGAATGTTTGCTAACTGAATCATTTGCACAATATTGAAAACCCCGCTCTTTTGAGCGGGGTTTTTTTATGCCATCTAATTATGAGAAAAATAGCCATACAAGGAGTTAAAGGTTGCTACCATGACATTGCTGCACAACAGTTCTTTCCCAACGAAGAGTTAAGCTTAATTGAGTGTCTAAGATTTGAAGATATCTTTGAAGCTATAAAAAAAGACAAAGAAACGACAGGTATCCTTGCAATAGAAAACACTATAGCAGGAAGCCTGCTTCCAAATCACGAGTTACTCAAATTAAGTAATACACGCATTGTAGGAGAACAAAAGTTACGCATTTCACATTGTATTGCTTGTCTCCCCACAGATGATTGGAGTACATTACAAATCGTTCAATCGCATCCTGTTGCACTGATGCAGTGTCAAGAGTTTTTAAATAAGCACTCAAATCTTATTGTTAAAGAATCAGTTGACACAGCGTTAAGCGCTAAGGAGATAGCTCTCCAAAAACTATATAGTCAGGCAGCTATTTGCTCAGAAGAAGCAGCTTTATTACATGGCTTAAAGATACTTGAAAAAGGTATCGAATCAGACAAACACAACTATACTCGATTTTTAATTGTACAATCAAAGAGTACAAGCAAGCCCATTCAGCCAAAGTTTATACAAAAAGCTAGCCTTGTTTTTACACTCCCTCATCGACTAGCTAGTCTTTCTACTGTCTTATCTGTCTTATCTTTTTATGGGATGAATCTAACAAAGATCCAATCCCTGCCAATCATTGGTAGAGAGTGGGAATACCAGTTCTACACAGACATAGCTTTTCAGGACTACCAGGCTTATAAACAAGCTCTAGCAGCTGTCCAAACACTTACAACCAACATCAAAATATTAGGAGAATATGAAGAAGGAAAACATGAAAACTAAGATACAACCCGCCAATCGCCTACACCAAGTAAGCGAATACTACTTTTCTCGTAAGCTAAAAGAAGTGGAAAGAATGAAGGCTGAGGGAATGAAGGTAATTAGTTTGGGTATAGGAAGTCCAGACCTACCTCCTAATCAGCATGTGATAGATACACTCTGTGAGGAGGCTCAAAACATGCAAAATCACGGTTACCAGCCCTATGTTGGTATTCCTGAGCTTAGATTGGAGTTTGCTCGTTGGTACCAACACTGGTATGGTGTACACTTAGATGCTCAGAAAGAGATTCAACCCCTTATCGGATCAAAGGAAGGTATTCTTCACATTACACTAGCCTTGGTTAATCCGGGCGAACAGGTATTAGTACCTAACCCTGGCTACCCTGCTTACACCTCATTAAGTGGCATCCTAGGAGCAGAGGTTATTCATTATGACTTGGATGAATCCAAAGGATGGTTCCCTGATTTTGAGAAGCTTAACCAGATGGATCTAAGTAAAGTTAAAATTATGTGGACCAACTACCCTAATATGCCAACAGGCGCTAACGCAACTCAGGAACTTTTTACAAAACTAGTAAATTTTGCACAACAGAATGATTTGATAATTGTTAATGATAATCCTTATAGCTTTATTCTAAACGAAAAGCCCTTAAGTATATTGAGCATACCAGGTGCTAAGAATTGCTGTATCGAGCTCAACTCCATGAGTAAGAGCCACAATATGTCTGGATGGCGAATAGGGGTTGTAGCGGCTAATGAAGAATTTATATCGTGGATATTAAAAGTGAAAAGCAATATTGACAGCGGCATGTTTAGACCTATGCAACTAGCTGCCGCTGAGGCATTGAAGGTGGATACAGCTTGGTATATTCATAATAATCAAAACTATAAAAGAAGAAGAAACCTAGCTGCTAAAATATTAAGAGAACTTGACTGTACTTTTGATCCAAACCAAGTAGGTCTCTTTTTATGGGGTAAAATCCCTAACAGCTATGCTCAAGTAGAAGAGCTAACAGAGTATTTATTACATAAAGCTCATGTTTTTATCACACCAGGCTTTATCTTTGGTAGCAATGGAAATAGATACATCCGCTTATCCTTATGCTGTACGGAAGCTCAACTCGAGGAAGCTTTACTCAGAATTAGACATCTAAAAAGTAGAAAAAATTAAATACGACATAAAATAAAATGGAACTAGAATCAATATTACTACCTGGAGTACCCCAAAAAAGACCTCTTGTTATTGCTGGGCCCTGCAGTGCAGAAACAGAAGAACAAGTCTTATCCACAGCTCACCAACTAGCCAATAAAGGAGTAACACTATTTAGAGCTGGCATTTGGAAACCACGTACTAAACCAGGAGGTTTCGAGGGTGTTGGTGTAAAAGGACTCACATGGCTTAGAAAGGTGCGTGAGGAAACTGGTATGTACATTGCTACAGAAGTAGCTACAGCTAGACATACATATGAAGCCTTGAAAGCTGGAGTTGATGTTCTTTGGATAGGAGCAAGAACAACTGCTAATCCCTTTGCTGTACAAGAGATAGCTGATGCGCTAGTAGGTGTTGATATACCTGTACTAGTGAAAAATCCAGTTAATCCTGACTTAGAGTTATGGATTGGAGCTTTGGAAAGAATTTACAATGCTGGCATACATAAACTGGGAGCCATACATAGAGGTTTTAGTAGTTATGAGAAAAAGATATACAGAAACGAACCCCAATGGCATATTCCTATAGAACTAAGACGTCGCATACCTAATCTTCCCATACTTTGTGACCCCAGCCATATTGGAGGCAAACGAGAGCTAATTGCTCCCATCTGCCAACAAGCTATGGACTTAAATTTTAATGGCCTAGTTATTGAAAGTCATTGTAATCCAAACCAAGCATGGAGTGATGCAGCTCAACAAATTACTCCCGACGTTCTAGATTACATCCTTAACTTACTTGTAATCAGGGAAGGAGTACAACAGAGTACGGAAAATCTAAATATGCTCCGCAAACAGATTGACAATTGTGACAATGAGCTGATCGAAGTATTGTCCAAACGGATGCGTATAGCACGCGAAATAGGCACTTATAAAAAAGAGCACAACATGACAGTGTTACAGTCTAATCGATACAATGAGATTCTACATAAAAGAGGAGAACAAGGCGAAGAGTGTGGCATGTCCGCCACATTTATGAAAGAGGTATTTGCCTCAATTCATGAAGAATCTGTACGCCAACAAATCGAAATACTAAATAAAAAAGAGGTATGAGAATTTTGATACTGGGTGCTGGTAAGATGGGCTCGTTCTTTGCGGATCTACTAAGCTTTGAGCATGAAGTAGCTGTTTATGATAAGGATAAGTCCAAACTTCGTTTTATTTATAACACTTATCGATTTACAACTACACAAGCAATACAAGAGTTTAACCCTGAACTGCTGATTAATGCCGTTACTCTCAAGCATACTTTAACAGCCTTTCTTGAAGTTATTCCATCCTTGAGTGAGCACTGTATAATCAGTGATATCGCCTCAGTAAAATCAGGTCTCAAAGAGTTTTATGCTACTCAGCCACTCCCCTACGTATCTACACATCCTATGTTTGGTCCTACTTTTGCCACCTTATCTCAGCTAGGGAGCGAAAATGCAATTATTATAAATGAAGGCAGTCTATTGGGCCAACAATTTTTTAAGACAGTTTACCAAAAGTTAGATTTAAACATTTTCAGTTACAGCTTTGAAGAACATGACCAAGCAGCTATTTACTCGTTAGCTACACCCTTTATTTCTACCTTTGCTTTTTTGTCTGCACTACAGAAGCAAAAAGCACCTGGAACAACTTTTAAGCGACATCAAAAAATAGCAGAGGGAGTGATGAACGAGGATTACTTCTTATTGCAGGAGATTTTATTCAACAAAGGAACAGAGAAGCAGATTGAACTAATCACTCAAAATCTAGAAAAGCTTAAGCAAATCATCATCCGCAAAGATACGGAAGCTATGCTAGCGTACTTAGAACAACTAAGAGGAAATATGTAATATTTGAATACTTGTCTTTTGTATTTGTATTTGTATTTCCTTATACCTAAGAAATTGATTATTGCTGTAAAAACAACTACTTTTGTCCGAAAGGAGATTTTGAATCAATGATTGATCAGGCCACGATAGACCGAATAATGAATGCTGCTGATATAGTGGATGTTATATCAGGGTATGTTACACTTCGCAAGCGAGGTGTGAACTACTTTGGGCTTTGTCCTTTTCACGAAGATAAGTCCCCATCCTTTAGTGTTTCCCCATCCAAGCAGATTTGCAAGTGTTTCAGTTGTGGTAAGGGTGGAAATGTGGTCCACTTTATCATGGAACACGAACAACTTAACTATTACGAAGCACTCAAGTATTTAGCTAAAAAATACAGCATTGAAGTACAAGAAAAGGAATTAACTCCTGAACAACTTCAAGCTAAAAGTACACGAGAAAGCATGTTCATTGTGAACCAATTTGCTCGTGATTACTTTACAAGCAATCTCCTTACGACCCTAGAGGGGAAAAACATAGGACAAGCCTACTTCCGTCAAAGGGGATTTAGGGATGATATCATCAAAAAGTTTCAATTGGGCTATGCTAACAACTCCAAAAGCAACTTTGCAGATGAAGCAACTCGCAAAGGCTATGAAAAAGACTACCTTATTAAAACAGGTCTTTGTTATCAAACAGAACAAGGAGAACTAAGGGATCGGTTTTGGAGTAGAGTCATGTTCCCAATTCATACACTCTCTGGAAAAGTGGTTGCCTTTGGCGGACGCACACTTAGTACTGAAAATAAGCGAATAGCAAAATACATCAACTCACCCGAGTCTGAAGTCTATACTAAAAGTAACGAGTTATATGGTATTTATTTTGCCAAACAAGCTATTGTCAAGGCAGATAAGTGTTATTTAGTAGAAGGGTATACAGATGTGATCTCTATGCATCAAGCTGGAGTTGAAAATGTAGTAGCCTCTTCAGGAACAGCTTTAACAACGGGACAAATTCGACTCATCCACCGTTTCACTGAAAACATTACTGTCCTCTACGATGGGGACAAAGCTGGTATTAGTGCTTCACTAAGAGGTATTGATATGCTATTAGAAGAAGGTATGAACGTCAAAACAGTACTTCTACCTGAAGGGGAAGATCCTGATTCCTTTGCAAAGCAGAGGAATGCAACTAGTTTTCAAGAATACATGAAAGAGAATGAAACCGATTTCATTCGATTCAAAACATCTATCCTCTTAGAAGAAGCTGGAGAAGACCCCATTAAAAAGGCTGCCCTTATCACAGATATTGTAAAAAGTATTGCTGTTATTCCTGAACCTATTGTCAGATCAGTATATATTAAAGAAACAAGTCAACTGCTAGATATAGGTGAGAAAGTGCTAGTAGCTGAAGTGAGTAAGCTCAAAAAAGAAGAATATAAAAGGAATAGAACTAAGATAAAAGGTTCTAATCAGGAGGGTACAAACTCTAAATCCGCACCAGAAAGAGCTTCTTACATCCCCACTAAAGGACAGGAAGGACAGGAGTTTTATAAGTTTGAACGTTTAATTATTCAAACGATTGTACGCTATGGAGATCACTCCATATGTAGAATAGAAGATGAAAATGGTGAACAAGTAGACGTTAGTGTAGTAGAGTATATTGTAAATGATCTACAACAAGATGAGTTAGCTTTTCACAATCCCCTTCATCGATTACTTTTGGACGAAAGTTTGCGATTCTTAGAAGATGGTGCAGGAACTTCCATTACTCGATTCTTCTTGACGCACACAAATCCTGAGATTAGCAAACTAGCAGCAGACCTAGCTAGTGAAAAATACCAGCTTAGTAAATACCACACTAAAGGACAAACTGTTCTGTCAGATGACGAAAGATTAGATGAGCTAGTCCCTCTACTACTAATAAACTTCAAAGATGCTATGCTACTAGCTGAGATTAAACACTCTTTGCAGTTACTACAGAAGCCAGAAATAAGCAGCGATCCGGAAAAATGCAATGCCATTATGGAGAGACATATCGAACTCCGAGAAATAGAGAGCATCATGGCAAAAAAACTAGGTGATAGAGTTATTATACCACCTAGCATTTAAGCCTTTATTTATTATCTGTGTTGAATGAGATTCATAAATTCTTCACGGGTCTTAGCCTGTTGAAAAGCACCAGAGAAGTCTGAGGTCGTTGTAATGGAGTTTTGTTTCTCTACACCTCGCATCTGCATACACATATGCTTAGCCTCAACAACAACCATCACCCCTAAAGGATTAAGTGTTTCCTCAATGCACTGCTTTATTTGTAAGGTCATACGTTCTTGTACTTGAAGTCTGTGTGAAAAAACATCTACCACACGGGCAATCTTACTTAGGCCTGTTATATAGCCACTTGGAATATAAGCAACATGGGCTTTACCATAAAAAGGCAACATATGATGCTCACAGAGTGAGAAGAAATCAATATCTTTTACAATAACCATTTGATTATAATCTTCTTTAAAGCGAGCACTCATTAGTATTTCATGAGGGTCAATACGGTATCCTCTTGTTAGTGTGAGCATAGCTTTAGCTACCCTTTCTGGGGTTTTTAGCAATCCTTCTCTATTAGGATCTTCTCCTAATAGATCCAATATCTCCGTATAGTGTTCTTTTAAGCTATTTATCTCGGTTTCAAAACCTTCAAAGCTTGGTTTATTATGCATTTATATAGCGTTTTAGACTAATCCAAAGGGATTATGATTTGTTCTCTTACTATGGATACCTCCTTAAATTTTTTGGTAGCTCTCAACTCTCGCAACATGACATCGGCTTCTTCAATACTTCTAAAATCACCTACTCTACAAATCCACCTAGGAGATTGAAATGTAGTATAAACAGATAGCTCTGGAAATAACTGGGAAACCTCTTTCGCTATTTGATTTGCATGATCCCTAGCTGCTCGAGTATTATTACCCGCAAAGACTTGGATTCTATAACCTGATGAACGCAAAAGAGTACGCTCTCCCCGCTTTATGGTTTCAGGTACAGCTTGTCTAAGTAATGCCTCTATCTTAGGATCTTGAAATATGCGAACTGTTCCTTGCCCAGATTTTTTCTCCTTCAGAGAAGACAAAATATCCTTCTTATCTGTGGCTTGAACAGTGCCTAAACAAAATAGCAGGCCTATAAAAAATACTTTTTTGATCATAAAGTTATATGCTTTTAAGGAGATTCAAAGATAATAAAAAACTCAGTAGATGCTAAAGTAGCATCCTCTGAGTTTTTTAAACAAATGACTTATGCTTTAAAGCCATCTATAACACCCTTAAAATCAGCAGCCTTCAAAGAAGCACCACCAATTAGGCCACCATCTACATCAGGATTTGCAAATAACTCCTTCGCATTGGATGGTTTACAGCTTCCTCCGTAAAGGATAGATGTGTTATCTGCTACTTCTTTACCATATTTATCAGCAATTACTGAACGGATAAATGCATGCATTTCTTGTGCTTGCTCACCAGTAGCTGTTTTACCTGTACCAATAGCCCAAACTGGCTCATATGCAATCACAAGTTTAGCAAACTCTTCAGCAGATAGTCCAAATAAGGCTTCTGATAACTGAGCTTTAACCACTTCATTTTGCTTATTTGCTTCACGTTCTTCTAAGACTTCTCCAACACAAAAGATTGGTGTTAGCTTATTAGCTAAAGCTAATTCAACTTTATCTTTTAGAATCTCTGATGTTTCATGGTAGTAAGCACGACGCTCTGAGTGACCAAGAATTACATATTTAGCACCAGTTGAAGCAATCATAGCTGCTGAAACTTCTCCAGTATAAGCACCTGATTCCTTATCAGCACAATCCTCTGCACCAATAGCTATCTTAGAGCCATCAACAAGAGGAGCCACAGAAGCTAAGTGAATAAAGGGTGTACATACCACAACCTCACAGTTAGGCTTCTCATTAGCCAATGTCTCGTTTACTTCTTTTACTAATTGGATCCCTTCTTCTAGGGTCTTATTCATTTTCCAGTTACCTGCAACAATGTTTTTTCTCATTTTGTTATTTTATTAAGATTAATTAAAAAAAACTTATCTAATTATTTTTTACTTGTCTTGTTGTGCGCCCAAAGAGCCTATCAAGTATAAACAACACAAATAAAGGTCCAAAAAACCAAAGTACTACATAAAAAATCGTAGTTAGACTACTGGGCACATTTAATTGCCCTATTTCAAGTTGATCAAGGGAGTCAGTCAACAAATACTCATCAGGGAGTGAGTGATGATCCCACTTATTAATAATAACACCATCCTTTAACAAAACAAGACCTGGATTAGATCGAATTATTGTCTTTAGGGTGATATCATCAGACAAAAAGAAAGGATACTCGGCGCCAGTTTTATCACTCCACTCCTGAATTTCCTCAGCTATAGATGAAGTTAAACATACAAATGGGTAGTCATGATCTACACTATAATCGTATATTTCATTAATCAAATCGATATTACTATCCTGAGCCAAGTCAATACGATGAGCTACTAATAAAAATGAGTAGCCTTTATGATTTAAAAATTCAAGTGCTCTATCCTCCCCTGTGTTTGGATCAATCATGAAGAAATTCTGTATAGGAGGTACGTATCCCTCCTTGATTAGTTTGGTTTTGGAATCAACAAAAACCCAAGTACTGTCAGGATAATTGTCCACTCCAAACCACTCTTGATGCCCATTTTTCTCCATAAGAAAAAGGCTTTCATATTCAGGTTCTTCGGCATCATCAGGAATACGCATTGCTTCTTGTATATCTACTCCTATCTTATAAGGTCTAAAATCAATAAGAGGAAGGTAGCGATAACTATAAATAGCGATTCCAAGGACAAACAAAACAGAGTACATGGATACAATCCAATTGGTGTTCTCTGTGAAGAGGGGTATTATCTTCTTCCTAGCTCTATATAACCAGATCATTATAGCTAGAAGAATCACGTTTTTAGAAAAAGTCTGCCAATTAGTAACTACTACAGCATCTCCAAAACAACCGCAGTCAGAGATAGGATTTGTCAAAGCTAAGACTAGCGTTAAAGGAGTCATTACAAGCATTAGTAACAAGCTTAGAGATGTAGATATATTTCTCCTAACTCCAAAAAACAAAAACAAGCCTACAATAAATTCAACTGCGGCTAGCAGAATACCAAATAACATCAAGAAAGATGCTGGAATCCACGAAAACCCAAATGCTTCAGCATAATCTTGAAGCTTATAAAAAGAGCCTAAAGGATCTATTATTTTAACGAAACCTGAAAAAACAAAAACGGCTGAAACTAAGTATCGACAGATATTAGTCCAGACACTTTGAAACAGCTGTGATTGTTTACTCTCCATACTCTATTTTTATAAGCCCAAATATAGCATAATTAATCATGTCCATATAGTTGGCATCAATTCCCTCTGAAACTAGGGTTTTTCCATCTAGACTTTCTATTTGCTTTGTTCGATGAATCTTCATCAAAATTAAATCGGTATATGAAGATATCCTCATGTTTCTCCAAGCTTCATCATAATCGTGGTTCTTCACTTTTAGTAGATCCAAGACCTTGGCCAACTGCTTGTCGTAATGCTCTATAGCTTCTTCTTCTGTCAAATCGTCACTTTCAGAATAGCCCAACTCAAGTTGAATTAAACCAATTATACCATAGTTTACAATTCCCATAAACTCAGGTTTAATTCCTTCACCTACTAGATTAACACCTTTAGTACCAATACTACGAATACGATTTGCTTTGATAAATATCTGATCTGTCACTGAGGCGGGCCTCATAATTCTCCATGCCGCACCATAGTCATGCAACTTTTTAGAGAATAAGTCACGACATTGATTTACCACATGATTAAACTGTTGAAGTGTTTCTTTCATACGTCTAAATTATACACAAAGGTAATCATTTACCCATAAAAAATAAAGGGTACCTTGATATATCTCAAGTACCCCTTATAGGTAGTTCTATAATCTAATTTTAGCGAAGTCTTAACTGCTGTCCTGGTCTTAAAATAGAAGTAGATTGAATTCCATTTAGACGACAGATATTACGCACAGACACTCGATTTCTAGCTGCAATAGCCGAAAGGGTATCTCCTTTTCTTACACGATAAAAAGCTCCTGAAGATCCAGACTTAGAGGCTGTCTGCCTTGCTGTTCCAGGGCGCTTGAATGTATAGGTATCGGCTACAATATCTTGATTTGGGAAATCAAACAAATGAGTGGGATTTAAACAATGTCCCATAAAAACAGTTTCAAAATGCAAGTGCGATCCTGTTGAACGCCCCGTGTTACCACCAAGCCCAATCACATCACCAGCTCTTACATCTTGGTCCTCTGCTACTAATTGTTTAGACAAGTGACCATAAACAGTTTCCAGTCCATTATAGTGACGTATTACAATATATTTACCATAACCACCACGATTGTACTTAACAATGCGCACTTTTCCGTCAAAGGCTGCTCTAATAGTATCTCCTACATAAACCTTAATATCGAGACCATTATGTCTTCTCCCCCAACGATATCCAAACTTAGAGGTAATTCTACGACTATCTGTAGGCATACAGAAACCAGTCAGGTCTATCTCATAAGTGTCAGGAACTAGGTTATTGCTTACATATGCATGTACTGAGCTATTAGACCAAGAAGGATATAAACTTAATGCAGGATACTCTTCACGTTCAGCCTCGATTTGTCTTTGCAAAACTAATGAGTCAATTGATTTAAGCTTTTTATCAATTGGAGCCTGTCTCGCTATCAAATCTTGTGCATTTACAGCATTAACTCCTAGCACGAAAAGAGCAACTACTGCAAAAATTGTTTTTAAATGACTACAATTCATTGGTGTTCATTTTAATATTCATCACTAACTCAAAAGTAATATCTAAGAAGCAATCAATATTTTATTTCGTTTAAATCTTTATTTAATTCAAATCAGAACAGCTTATCTATCATTGCTAAAGCTGTTTTACATCCTATCCTATATCTATTCTATGATAGAATATTCGTCCCAAAGATAATATAATATTTTAAAACCATACAAGTTTATCTTGCTTTTTCAGGGATAATGCACATAAAACTAGATTTTTAACTAATTAAGGCCCAGTTATGATTTGTCTCACGCAAGCGTTCTAACTCTCTCCACAAAACCTTATTATTAGGATCAACCCTATCTTTATCTCCCTCAATAACCTCTTGTGCTGCTGTCCGAGCAAGCTGTAATATTTGACCATCTTTAGCTAAATCTGCAATCTTCAAATCAAAAGCAATTCCACTTTGCTGTGTCCCCTCCAAGTCACCAGGTCCTCTTAACCTTAAATCAGCCTCAGCTATTTCAAAGCCATCATTGGTATCAACCATAATCTCCATTCTTCTTCTTGTTACCTCAGAGAGCTTAAAACCAGTAACTAAAATACAGTACGACTGCTCTGCCCCTCTACCTACGCGCCCTCTAAGCTGATGAAGCTGAGATAGACCAAAGCGCTCAGCATTTTCAATCACCATTACAGAAGCATTAGGAACATTCACACCTACTTCAATCACTGTCGTCGCCACCATAATATGAGCTTGTCCTGAGGCAAAAAGCATCATTTGCTCTTCTTTTTCGGCTGGCTTCATCTTTCCGTGAACCTTAACGATATTATAATTTGGGAACTCCTCTTGAATTAACTTATAACCTT
This sequence comes from Bacteroides sp., assembly GCA_030152865.1. GTDB lineage: Bacteria > Bacteroidota > Bacteroidia > Bacteroidales > Bacteroidaceae > Bacteroides_E. Next base: position 27,825 of record JASLIW010000097.1, on the reverse strand, counting down.
GCTCTAAGTTTTTCAAGTCTATCTTTTCACTCTCTTCAATCAGTGGATAAACAAAGTAGATTTGTCTTCCCAACTCAAGCTGACTACGCACATGCTGATATAGGGATTTTTTACGGTGATCAAACTGATGAATAGTTTGTATCGGCTTACGCCCTGGGGGTAGTTCATCAATAACAGAAACCTCTAAATCACCATAAAGAGTCATGGCTAAGGTACGAGGAATTGGAGTCGCCGTCATAACAAGGATATGCGGCGGAGTAGCGCTCTTAACCCATAGCTTAGCACGCTGTGCTACACCAAAACGATGCTGTTCATCGATAACAGCTATACCTAAAGACTTAAAAACCACAGTATCTTCAAGCAAGGCATGTGTACCTACAATTATCTGTACATCACCTGTGAGTAAACCTTCCAAAATAGGAGCCCTATCTTTTTTCTTGGTAGAACCCGTTAACAACTCTACACGTATAGCTAAGTCTCCAATAAACTCCTTAATTGTTTCATAGTGTTGAGTAGCCAAGATCTCTGTTGGTGCCATAATGCACGCTTGATAGCCATTATCTAAAGCCATAAGCATACTCATTAAGGCTACTAAGGTTTTTCCACTTCCTACATCTCCTTGTAGTAAGCGATTCATCTGTATACCACTACCTACATCTTGTCGAATCTCTTTTAAAACTCTTTTTTGAGCAGAAGTCAACTCAAATGGAAGATTGTGAAAAAAGAAATCATTAAAGTAGCTTCCGATCGTGCTAAATGGGAATCCCTTATATTTTAACTGCCTCTCCTTACTATAACTTAAAATATTAAGCTGGATATAAAATAACTCCTCAAACTTAAGGCGTAACTGAGCTTTGCGCAACTCCTGTGCATCGGCAGGAAAGTGTATTGCTCTTAATGCTTGCTGTAAAGGCATCAGTCGATATTTGAGCAAAATAGTCTCGGGTAAGGTTTCAGCAATAGGGTACTGTAGAAGATCTACAACCGATTTCATTAAGCGTTCCACAGCCTGAGAATTTAAAGCACTTCGCTTCATTTTCTCTGTGGTATTGTAGTATGGTTTTAGACCTAAGGTAGACAAAGCTACTTCTGAAGCTATTTCCATTTCAGGATGGGCAATATTTATTCGTCCATTGAAGACAGTAGGCTTTCCAAAAATAAGGTAATCTGTCTCTAGCTTTAACTCAGAAGCCATATATTTAACCCCACGAAACCAAACTAGCTCTATAAAACCTGTCCCATCGGTAAAGTTTGCTACTAAACGCTTCTTTCTACCTTCCCCATGCACTCTAAACTGAGTTAAGTGTCCTCTCAGTTGAATATAAGGCATCGAACCAACTAGCTCTGATATTGCATAGATTCGACTGCGATCAACATATTTATAAGGATAAAAAGTGATTAAGTCTTTTAGCGAAAAAATATTTAACTCCTTATTTAAGAGCTCTGCTCTTTTTGGACCAACCCCCTTCAAAAACTTAATGTCTCTTGTTGATAAATCTAACATACTATAGTAATGCTTCTCCTATGCGTAAGTCAAATGGTGTAGTTACTTTTATATTTTCTCTATTACCCTCTATCAGTGTGATAGGATATCCTAAAGCCTCTACAACAGAAGCATCGTCAGTAAAGGCTGCTGCATATTCCTGTTGATAAGCACGCTGCAACACATCTGAACAAAACACTTGCGGAGTTTGAACCAAACAAAAGGCAGATCGATCGACCGTTCTGCTCTCTTGCTCATCTAGCTGTCTCAAACTGTCTACTACGGGTATTGTTGGTATAACAGCTTTATGTTTCCTTACGGTCTCGTAACATCTCCGAATCACCTCTACCGACACAAAAGGCCTAACTCCATCATGAACACCTACATACTTTTCAGTGGTCAACTTGCTCAAGCCATTACGCACAGAGTGAAACCGAGTTTCACCTCCATCAGCTATTTTTACTGATAGATTAAATTGGAACTTTTTACACAAGTCTAGCCAGTATTGTTGTTGATCTACAGGCAAAACTAAAATAAGAGTCAAAAACTTATCGTACGAGTGAAATCGTTCTAATGTATGCATCAAAATAGGCTTATCGCCTAATAGCATAAATTGCTTAGGCAAGGATGCACCCATTCGTGTACCCTTGCCTCCTGCTACAATAATTACTGCATTCTGATTATTAATCATTATTCTGCACACATATCTTTACGAAGCTGCTCTACAACATTCTTACCTGCTAGCTTCTCCGCCAACATAAAAGCAAAAGGCAAAGCTGCAGCGGGCCCTTTACCCGTTATTATATTTCCATCAACTACAACTAAGTCAGTTTGAATATAAGCACCCTCTAATTTAGACTCAAACCCAGGATACACTACTGCTTTTCGATTCTTCAATAAACCTAACTGACCCAAAACCATTGGAGCAGCGCAAATAGCCGCAATAATTACTTCTGAGTTAATCTCCTTTTTGAGTAGTTCTGTGAGTCCTTTATGCTTACCTAAAGTCTCAGCTCCAGGCATACCGCCAGGAAGTACCAAGGCTTTAACTTTATCAAAAGAGCTATTGCTGAAGAGTGCGTCACAAACCACAGGTATACCATGTGCACCCCTTACGGTCAGGCTGTCTGTCACACTAACCGTTCTCACCTGAAGATCTGCACGCCTTAAAACATCAACAACCGTTAATGCCTCTATTTCCTCAAAATCATCTGCTAAAAAAAGATATACAATCTTATTCATAGTTATTTTAATTTAAATTTATAGGTTATCGTTCCATCTTGATTGTGTTTTCCTTCAATCTCATTAAATCGAGCCTGTTTTGCTGCATCCTCGGCTGCTTTACGTAGAGTAGGATCTGACACATCCGTACCACTTAAGTTAATACTTGTAGCTATAACCTTACCTGCTGGGTTTACACGGATATTTATAGAAACGGTACCTTCTACAGAAACCGTATATACTGGCCGGGGTAAACCGCCCTTTCCTATAGAACGTCCATGTAAATCATAAGTTCCATAGCCAGACTCTTTAGCAGAAGAAACAGCAGTACTGGGTACATTACTAACTCCATCCTTCACTTTTTCAGTTCCAAGCTCTTTGCCTGTCATTTGTGCACCCTTACCAAAAGCACCTGACACGCGCTTCCGTGCAGCCTCCTCTTTCTTCTTACGTTCTTTCTCTAAACGCTCTTTTTCTTGTCTCTTTGCTTCTTCAGCTTCTTTTCTTTGTTGCTCTAAAAGTATCTTTTCTCGCAGCTCCTTCTCTTGTTTAAGTTCTTCGGCTGTCTTCTCTTTAGGTTTCTCTTTCACCTCTTCAATTTGTACAGACTCTTCGACATCCTGTGTTATCAACTCCAAGTCTAAAACCTCAGGCTCTATGATCTCAGGTTGAGCTTCCAACTCTTCTTGCAAGATATCTACCTCGGTAAAGTGATCTAGCTTTTCTCCCCCTAAAGCATGCTCAAAATCTCCTACTAAAATGGGAACACCACTTTCCTCTTCTGGTTCAGGCAATACAAATGTAATCCACACTAAACCTAGCAAAAGTAAAGTGTGAATCACTAAAGCTCCGATAGCTCCAATTAGTTTCCCTTTTTTTCTTGTATCCATGGACTATTTTAGTTCTGGAGGTCTGGTGGCCAAAACCATTTTAAATTTATACTCATTAGCAATATTCAATACCTTAACAATCTCACGATAAGGTACTACTTCATCAGCATAAAGAGCAATATACATTTCTGGCTCCTTCAAAGCACACTCTTGAAGAAATACAGGCAGATCTTCTATACTTAAAAGGGTTTCCTTATCGTTGCCAAAAGCTGCGTAAAAATTAAGCTCTTTATCGATAATTACACGAGTAAGTGGTTTGGCGGAAGTTTGTTGCTTACCCTGAGGTAATAGAACTTTAATGGCATTTGGAGAAACGACAGTAGATGTAATCATAAAAAAAATGAGGAGCAAAAAGATTACATCAGTCATGGATGCCATACTGAAGCTCGGTGATATTTTACTTCTTCTTTTTAACATTATATTCTCTTTCTTCTAAAGTAATAGATTTACTTAGCGGGCTCATTAAGCATATCCATAAAAGCCATAGTCTTTGACTCCATATTATTAACCACACCATCAATCTGTCCTACTAAGTAATTGTAAGCAAACATAGCGATAATACCAACCACTAAGCCCCCAATAGTTGTAATCATGGCTTCGTATATTCCTCCTGACAGCAGGGTTATATCTACATTATTACCAGCATTTGCCATATTATAGAAAGCCTTAACCATACCTGTTACAGTACCCAAAAAACCAATCATAGGGGCTCCTCCTGCTATGGTTGCCATAAAGTTCAAGCCCTTCTCAAGCTTAGTTACTTCCAGGTTACCCACATTCTCTATAGCAGCCTGCACATCATTCACAGGTCTACCAAGCCTACTTACACCCTTATGAATCATACGTGCAGTAGGAGTTTGTATAGATTCACAGTAAGCTAAAGCAGACTCAATATCCCCATTAAGAATATCTGCTTTTACCCGCTCTATAAAGTTTGGATCCTCTTTACTCGCTTTGCGTATTACATAAATGCGCTCAAAAAGAATATAAAAACAAATTAAAGAAAGAACTCCTAATAGAATCATAATCCACCCTCCCTTGGCAGCCATACTTAGTAGATTCATAGATTCAGGTTCAGCTACTTGGGTGAATTCAGCAGCATTCCTTGCAAGGGTGTCCAAATCATTTAGAGCCACTTGGGCTACAGATAATAGTGTTGTCATCATCCAATCAAACATTTTTTGTATTCCTGAATCGTCTTTTCTAAGCCTAAATAAAGTGCATCACTGATCAGTGCATGCCCTATTGAAACTTCATCTAACCAAGGAATATTAGTATAAAGATAATTTAAATTGTCTAAGTTTAAGTCATGCCCAGCATTTAGCCCCATACCGAGACTTTTTACTGTTTTAGCAGACTCTATAAATGCAGCAATAGCCTGTTCTGGATTTTTTCCATAAGCTTCAGCATAAGGCTCAGTATAAAGTTCCACACGATCTGCTCCTGCTTTAGCAGCATATTCTATTGCCTCATTGTCCGTATTAACAAAAATAGAAGTTCGGATACCCACCTCATTAAACTCCTCCAAAACCTCTTTCAGAAAAGAATAGTTAGTCTTTGTATCCCAACCTGAATCAGATGTCAATTGATCAGGACTATCTGGCACTAGTGTTACTTGATGTGGGCGAACACCCAACACTAAGTCTATAAAATCACGGGAAGGATACCCTTCAATATTAAACTCTGTGGAAAGTATTGGACGCAAATCATAGACATCCTGACGAGTAATATGTCGCTCATCAGGTCGTGGATGCACAGTGATCCCGTCGGCACCAAATCGTTCACAATCTTTTGCTACCTGTACCACATTCGGCACATTACCCCCTCTAGAATTTCTCAGAGTGGCAACTTTGTTTATATTAACGCTTAGTTTAGTCATTTTTCAAGCTATAGTTTAGACAAACTTACAAATTTTAGTGATAACCTAAGATAATTACGAAAAAAAAGAGCACTTTTGCAAGTGTATTCAACTTTGTTTATATGGAATTCGCAATCATTGGAAACAACTATCAAATAAAGAAAGCTATTCACACCAAACAACTACTCTCAAAGCTCTATAAAATGGGAGTAACAGTTAAGATGTGTAGAGAGTTTTATGAATTTATTAAGCCCTCTTTGGGTGAAATGCAAAATGAGCCTATTTTGTTCGATGATGAGCATTTTACTGCCGACATGGTAATAAGTATGGGTGGAGACGGAACCTTTCTAAAAGCTGCTCGCAAGGTGGGCTCAAAGGGGATTCCAATTATAGGTATCAACACCGGTAGACTAGGTTTTCTAGCTGATATTCATCCCAATGAAATAGAGCAAACTATTGATGAGATTATTCAGGGCAACTATAATATTGAAGAGCGCTCCGTATTACAACTTAAGTGTAATCACCCCACTATAGACTACCCCTACGCACTCAATGAGATTTCCATTCTGAAAAGAGACGATGCATCTATGATTACAATCCACACCCACATAGACAACTCCTATTTGGCAACCTACCAATCTGATGGATTAATTGTAGCAACCCCTACTGGATCTACAGCCTACTCAATGAGTGTAGGTGGACCTATTATAGAACCAAACACAAAAACGCTTATCATTACACCCATAGCTCCTCACAGCCTAAATGTACGACCTTTTGTAATTCGTGATGATATCACTGTTAGATTGAAAGTAGAAAGTAGGAGCCACAACTACCTTATATCCTTAGATGGGAGAAGTTTTAAGTGCAGTGAGGAAACAGAATTATGTATCCGTCGTGCACCCTACACCGTCAAAGTAATCAAGAGGAAACATCATCTTTTCTACGACACACTCAGGGAAAAATTAATGTGGGGAGCAGATAACCGATAAAACAGCTCTCAAAACTCATTGATTCGACAATCTTGCAAGAATTTAACGTAATACTAAAAGGCTATCCACTCTAATTCTAAGATCTTTGAGTTTTATAACTAGAAGATAAACCTTTTAAAACATCGAATCATGAAACACATTTTAATAGCAAGTGTAGCATTCATACTCTTGCTAGGCCTATCGAGCTGTTCTAGTACAGAAAGCTCAGGAATTCCTAATCAAAGCCACACCCCTCCCTCTGAGGACATACAAACTCAGCTAATCCCTATTCTTGAGCGAGTAAGTATCCAAGAAGAATATGCAGACAACAAGCATATTATTGACAATCAGTGGGTAGCTGTTGGTCTAAAGAAGAGCCATGCTATTAATAAAGACTTTGCACATCCGTATCAAGCTAAGCCTTCTTATCGTTTTGAGCTCAGAGAAGAAGACAACTCACTCTCTGGCTATGAAGCAGGAACAACTAAAGGCAGAGCTGAACTTTCTTACGCCTACGCCACTCCACAAGACTTCAAATCATTAAATCTTGATGAATATAAAGCTGCTCAGAAAATGAAAACTGTATATCATTACGGCAAAGGCATAACACCACAAGGCAGTGAACGTAATTATACATTTTCTATTCTAATACCTACAGACTTATCCCCAGATGTATCTACCATTTTTGCACAATGGCATGGTACACCTGATAGACGGCTCGTACAAACACCTCAAGGCTTAGTCAAAAAACTTAGCACTGAAGAGTTCTTGGAGCTTGAAAAAAACACAATCTTCAAAAAAGATAAGGGCCATGAAAAAATAATAACACGCGATAAAAAAGGAAATTTAAAAGTAACAGCCGGCGAACCAAATGGGTGGCTCATAGAACAGGGAGGGTATCCACCTTTGGCTTTTGGTTTTAGTGATGGACTATTCTACATCAAAGCTAACTCAGATCGCAAATGGATGACAGACAAAACAGACAGATGCAACGCAAATCCAAGTAAACGCCCCATACTCAAGCCCCTTCAATCTAAATTCAAAACTTCTACCATTGCTTATAAAATGCCATTATCTCTGTTTCCTAAAGATCAATGGGTAAGCTTTACAATAAAAGTAAGATGGACCTCTTATAGTGGAGAAACAGAACAAATACTCAAGCCAGGTCTACTGCATGTAGAAATGCACTATAAGGAAGAAGAGAATGAAGTAAAGAAGATCCTAGTCAATCAAGAAGAGATCTTGCTAGGCAGAAATGATGAAACAGGCTACTATTTCAAGTTTGGTATCTACCGGGTAGGAGATAACACTGTACCCCTTTATTATCATCTAGCAGGCTATCAAGAGTATTAAAAAAAGAGAGAGCAGAGAAAATTCTCTGCTCTCTCTTTTTTATACATTAGCTATACTCATGATATCAGCAAATACTCCCGCAGCTGTTACACTAGCACCCGCACCGTAACCTTGAATCAGCATAGGATAATCCTTATAACGATCAGATGTAAGTAAAATAACATTATTACTGCCTTCTAAAACATAAAATGGATGGTTCTTATCCACAGCCTCCAAACCAACGGAAGCTTTTCCGTTCTCTAGTTTAGCTACAAAGCACCATTTCTTCTCTGCTCGCTCTAGCTCCTTTCGCTCTACTTCAAACTTTTCATCCAATTTGCTAATCTGTTTCCAGAAGTCATCTAAACTTCCATCAAAAAACTCATTAGGTATAAAAAGATTTTTGTCTACCTCTGATTGCTCAAGTGCATATCCTGCTTCACGAGCCAATATTACTAGCTTTCGAATCACATCCGTACCACTTAAGTCTATTCTCGGATCAGGCTCTGAGTAACCCTTTTCTTGTGCTTGACGAATAGCTTGACTCAAAGGAACCTCGCTACTCAACTCACTAAAAATATAGTTTAAAGTACCCGATAATACAGCTTCTATCTTCACAATCTTATCGCCACTATTAATCAAATCATTAATCGTATTGATAACGGGTAAACCAGCACCAACATTTGTCTCAAATAAAAACTTCACCCCTTTGGTTAAGGCTTCACGCTTAAGCTTTAGATAATTATCATAGCTTGATGAAGCCGCAATCTTATTGGCTGCTACAATAGATATATTGTGATTTAGCAAGGTGTAATAAAGATCGGCTACCTCCTGGCTCGCTGTACAATCTATAAAGACTGAATTATAAATATTCATCTTCGTGATTTCCTTTTGAAGAACTTTGGGATTGCTACTCATCCCCTTGTTTTGGAGCTGCTCTTTGTAATTATCAAGGTTGAGCCCCTCTCTTGCAAGTAACAACCTAGAACTACTTGCTATACCTACCACGTTTAACTTCAGCCGTTGTTCGTCCATCAAACGCTTTCGCTGTGATTTGATCTGTTCTAATAGACTTGAGCCTACTGTACCTACGCCACATAAAAATAAGTTTAACTCTTTATACTCTGAGAGGAAAAAAGAATCATGAATTACATTCAAAGCTTTACGCAATAAATCTCGCTCTACAACAAGAGAGATATTTAATTCGGATGCTCCTTGTGCGCATGTAACCACATTAATACCGTTGCGGCCTAAAGTCTGAAACAAGCGTCCGGCAACCCCCGCATTACCCTTCATATTCTTTCCTACAACAGCAACTGTCGAGAGATTTTCGAGTGCACGCATAGGTGAAATAATACCTTGCTTGATCTCCTTGGCAAACTCTGCGTTTAACGCCTTACATGCTCTGAGCGTATCTTCACTACGCACACCTATAGATGTGCTGTTCTCTGAAGATGCCTGAGACACTAGAAACACACTTATTCCCTCAAAAGCTAAAGCCTTAAAAATACGATAGTTCACTCCTATCACTCCTACCATACCTAAGCCCTGTACTGTAATAATACTTGTATTATCTATGGAAGAAATACCCTTAATCAATTGCTTACTAACAGACTTTAAAGATGAAGATATAATGGTACCCTCATGAGCTGGATTAAAAGTGTTTTTTACATGAATAGGAATACCTTTATGACAAACAGGATAGATAGTTGGCGGGTATATGACCTTGGCACCAAAATTACACAGCTCAGTAGCTTCATCATAAGTCAGCTCACTTATGGTATACGTTTTATCTATAACCTTTGGATCTGCAGTCATAAAGCCATCAACATCGGTCCAAATCTCTAATACCTCAGCTTCCAATGCAGAAGCAATTAAAGCTGCTGTGTAATCAGATCCTCCCCGACCTAAATTAGTATTATCTCCCGTATCTTTATCTGATGCAATAAATCCACCCAACACAGATATCGCAGCAGGTTGAGCAAATACGTTTTTTATTAGGGCATCTGTTGTCTCAGTATGTGGAATACTTCTCCCATTTTTGTGTTCCGTTTTAATGACTGTGCGTGCATCTATCCACGCTGCACCTGGCACAGCAAAAGATACTATTAAAGATGACAATTGTTCTCCATAACTAACAATAGTGTCTAGGGTCTTTATAGATAAGTCTTTAATCAAGTACACACCTTTGAAGATATTAAGTAGCTCTTCGTATAAGACCTGCAGGCTTTCTTCCAAACGCATTCGTGAATCATCAGACATAGACAACTCATTCACCATATTTTGATGTTGACTAATTATCAAGTTAATCACTACTTCATAAGAAGATAACCCTTTTGCTGCCTGATTAGCTGCTTCTATCAGGCGATCTGTCACACCACCCAGCGCAGATACGACTACAACAATAGGCTTATCTACCTCAGATTCAATAATACTTCTTACCTGAGTAACTGTAGATGCTGATGCTACAGAAGAACCTCCAAATTTGAGTACTTTCATACGATATTAATATTTAAAATAAAAAAGAAGGATGCCATTTGACATCCTTCTCATAATTAGTTCTGTATGTTTAATTGTTATTTAACAATAGCTACACGGCTTAGTTGATTTTCTTTCATACCAAATACAGAATCTACGCCACCCATACCAATGGTTTTAAGTTGTGATTCTTTAACACCTTCTTTTACAAGGGCATCTTTCACTGCATTTGCACGAGCTTCACTTAAGCGTTGGTTAAGAGCTTTGCTACCTGTAGCGCTATCTGCATAACCTTCGATAGTGTAAACATCATCTGTATCCTTAATAGCCTTAGCAATCATCTTGATTGTAACTAAGTCTTTTGAAGTTAGGTTGCTCTTACCAATTTGGAAGAACACTACGCTTGAAGCATTACCCACTTCTTTATAAACAACTTCTGGTTTTCTGTTGCGAAGAGCTTCGATTTCGTCTTTCAACTGATTGTTGTATGCTTGAGCATCACGAAGTTGATTTTGCACACGACGCATTTCGCTCTCGCTGATACCTGTTGAAATAACTGTACCTCTGTTAAACTCTCTGTTCTTGAACTTGTAAGTGAAACCTAGTGTCACTGCTGCAAGACCTTCTTTGCTATTACCACCTAGCTCACCATCAAAACCGTCTTTAACTAATGTTCCACGAGCTTCGATATTGAAATCTAAAGCTGGAGATAGACGGAACTTATTGATAATACCAGCAGTTACACCTAACTCATTTGTTTTAGGAGTATCCCATGAGTGCATCCATGCAGCACCAGCATAAGGTATAAATGAATATACACGATTTGGATTATAACCAAAGAACATATTTGATAGGTTGAATAACACTTCTGCGTGTAGATTCATCATGTTCCATTTTTGCTTATAATATGTTTCTCCATTTTTCTCGAATGAAGAGCATGATGCATAAGGAGAATCTGGTGATACAGAAGCACCCTTAGCTTGTAATCCCATATAACCTGCACGTAAACCAATACCTGGAGTAAACCATTTACCCAAAGATACATCTAGTGCTGGAGCAATTCGTTTGCCGAATGATTGTTTTGAATCAGCATCACCAAAGTAAACCTGACCACCACCGCTAATATCGAAGAACCAATTGTTCCAGAAACGGTTTGTCTCTACTTTGTATTTATCTGCATTCACAGTAACATTGTCATTGTTTTGAGCATAAGCTCCACCAACAGAAGCTAATGCCAATACAGCTGTAAGTAAACTCTTTTTCATATCTGTTTCTATTAAAAATTAAAATTAAGTTAATTACTTTATTTTCTCTCTTTTCCTAAAATATTAAAGTTTCAAATCTCTATATGTTGAAAGCACTAAGTATTTATAAATTACTCGTATAACATCTACTATTTCTATTTTGTTTACTTTGTTAATTCATTTTAATAAAAGGAAAGACCTTAAGGCTTCCTTCCAATAATAACAAGATCAACGCAGAGATGTTCATCTTTCACCACATATACGAAGGGCAAATATAACCATTTTTTTTACACTCAAACAAAAAATATTAAAAAACTTAAGACTAGCAAGCCTCCAAAACATGCTGATTGAATGTATAGTACCCTAAGTTTTCAACATAACTTATAAATTTAATAGAGTTGAAAGGACCTTTAGTTGATAATGTATACCTTTGTACTTATAATACAATAAATATGGCTAAAGATAGAACTGTGTTTTTTTGCTCAAACTGTGGTTATGAATCGATTAAGTGGGTAGGTAAATGCCCTAGCTGCAACCAATGGAACACATTCATTGAGAACAAACTAGCACCTAAAAGCAAACAAACTAGCTATAGCAAATCAGACAAAGCTATCGACAATCAACCACTTCTTATCCAAGATATTAATACCACACAAGAAGAACGTATTGATATGCATGATAAAGAGCTTAATCGAGTTTTGGGCGGAGGCTTAGTAAAAGGTTCTCTCGTCTTACTAGGTGGTGAACCTGGAATAGGAAAATCTACTCTTAGCTTACAAACAGTATTACAAATTCATGACAAAAGAATACTTTACGTATCAGGAGAAGAGAGCGCCAAACAACTCAAACTCAGAGCTGATCGCCTAAATAAAACCTCTGAACACTGCTTTATCATCTGTGAAACAGCACTAGAACGCATATTTACACACATCGAAAACAACAAACCCGAGATCCTAGTTATTGATTCTATCCAAACTATTGCTACCGAGCGAGTAGACTCCTCGCCCGGAAGTTTATCTCAGGTACGAGAATGCGCAGCAGAACTACTCCGTTTTTCGAAGGAATCTCATGTACCTGTTATATTAATAGGACACATCAATAAAGAAGGAAGTATAGCTGGACCTAAAGTACTCGAACACATTGTCGACACTGTGCTTCAATTTGAGGGGGATCAACAACATCTATACCGGATCTTAAGAAGTATCAAGAATAGATTCGGAAGCACCTCAGAAATTGGAATCTATGAAATGAGACAAGATGGACTTCGTCAAGTAGAGAACCCATCGGAACTTCTTCTCTCCCAAGAACATGACGGGATGAGCGGTATTGCTATAGCAGGAGCGATCGAGGGCGTTCGCCCTTTCTTAATTGAGACTCAAGCTCTTGTAAGTACAGCCGTCTATGGAACACCACAACGATCCTCCACAGGCTATGACACACGAAGAATGAATATGCTATTAGCTGTACTCGAAAAACGAGTTGGCTTTAAGCTCGCCCAAAAAGATGTATTTTTAAATATTGCCGGTGGTATAAAGGTCAATGACCCAGCTATTGACTTAGCTGTAATAAGCGCCATTCTATCTTCCAACATGGATGTAGCTATTGATAGTTCTATTTGTGTGGCAGGAGAAGTAGGCCTCTCTGGAGAAATAAGACCTGTTAACCGCATTGAGCAAAGAATAAAAGAAGCTGACAAGCTAGGATTCAAACGATTTATCCTACCTAAATTTAACCTTCAAGGCCTAGACACCAAGCAGTTTAACATAGAACTAAAACCTGTTAGAAAAGTAGAAGAAGCCTTTAGATACCTTTTTGGATAAAATGAAGCACACTAAAACAACTCAACACCCACACGCTCAAGGTAAGCGCCCTGAAATAGCTATTATAGAGCCCAATATTCTAGCGGCTTTAGGCTTGAATGCAATTCTCAAGGAATTGATTCCCATAGCTACAATTCGCATATTCCAAAGTTTTGAGACTTTTATGGCAGACACACCAGATATGTATGCCCACTACTTTATTACGGCACAAATTTACGTAGAGCACAACTTCTTTTTTCTGCCTCGAAAAAAAAGAACCATTGTTATGGCACCGGACAACCAAACCCTACTCATATCGGGAGTAACAACCCTTGATGTCTATCAGAATAAAAAAGAAGTGATTAAATCGATCATGCAACTTCATAGCCAGGCTCACGAAGTTCATCACTCTAGAAATGAAAATGCTATCAAGGCACATCAAATCCATGAGCTTAGCCCTCGTGAAGTAGAGGTCATTTCACTTATAGCCACAGGAAACACCAATAAGAAAATAGCAGAAAAGTTAAATATCAGCTTAACTACTGTAATAACCCACCGCAAAAACATCACGGATAAGCTAGGTATTAAGTCTATCTCAGGCCTAACTATCTACGCAGTCATCAATGGTTATGTCGATGCTAGTTTACTTTGACGAACCCATGACCAGCATTTGACATCGTTTGCAGTCAAATTTAAGCCTGTACTCTTCCCCCTCTGCATCTACTAAGTAAAAAGGCTCTTTGTAGTTTGAGTTCTTTTGTTGATAAGTGGGACACCAACCCAAAGTATAGCGAATACAATGTTTACAAAACATCAAAACTCCACCCTCCACTGCTTCGCACTCAAAAGCAGGAGCAATTTGACGCACACCATGACGCTTATAAAACAGCTCTGCTTTGTGATTGGATACGTTACCTAAGTAAGTCAGCTCATGCTCCAAGTATGGGTGAGTCGATGGGGCTAAGCTAAACTTTTCCCTCACATAAGCCTGCTTTCTTTTCTCCACTAAAAGAGCTACTAGCTCTCTACGCTTAGCAGCTAAGATCGAGGAAGGAACAAACCACTCCTCAGCCAGCTGTATATTCACCTTATTGCAGTAGAAAGGTGTGTTTCCAAGCTTTTGCAGCTGCTTACGAATATTTTCAAATTGAGGACGCTTGGCCAGCTCTTTTTCTGCATCAAAGGCCAATTCCACCGAGTAAGCATCTTCATCGGTACAACTAAGCAAAAAGCCAGAATCAGTTTCACTGAAGTCTATACTTATCTCTATTAATCTTTCAGCAGACTCCTTGGCTAGCTCTTTTTCAAACTCATGATCATAGTTACGATATAAAACCGTTTTAGGCTTAATATTAGGCATTTCTAATGGATAGATACGATTGGTGTCTACGCGATTGATTCGAAAACCTTGTAACCTACCCTGCTCATCGAGAAAACAGGCTCCATCTCCATTATGAAAAGGCTTAACTCCTGCAACGGTAAAATAAGTACGTCTTATCTCTTTTACATAACCCATCTCTTCACCCAAAGACTTAGGAGTATCTAAAGAAGCAATCTCTTGCCCTCTACCCTTTAGAAAGTAATTAGAAAATCCTCGACTGAATGTTTTTTCCAACTGGGGTTTGAAAGCAAGATTTATCTTTCCTGAAGAAGCGCGTACAAACTCTGGACGACGAGCGATAATTCGATCCAATTTCTGACGATAAGCTGCGGTAACATTCTTCACATAACTAATGTCTTTAAGTCTGCCTTCTATTTTTAGGGATGTAGCTCCAGCATCTAATAACTCTTCAAGGTAAGCACTTTGATTTAAATCTTTCATAGATAAAAAGTGCTTATCTCTACCAATAAGCTTGCCTTCTGCATCTTTAAGCGTAAAAGGCAGGCGACAAAACTGAGAACAAGCACCTCGATTGGCACTTCGTCCACTTCGAGCTTCGCTAACATAACACTGCCCGCTGTAGCTCACACATAGAGCTCCATGAACAAAAACCTCCAACTTTAGCTTGGGACAGGATTCATGAATATGACGAATCTCATTTAAAGACAACTCCCGTGCAAGTACAATCTGATTAAACCCTACTCGCTCCAGAAACTGAACCTTCTCCACACTACGATTATCACACTGGGTACTTGCATGAAGAGCTATAGGTGGAAGATTCAATTCAAGGATTCCCATATCTTGTATAATTAAAGCATCCACCCCTAACTGATATAAATCCCAAATCATATGCTCTACCTCTGCCAATTCCTCATCTTTTATTATCGTATTGACAGTCACATAGATTCGAACACCATAAAAATGAGCATAATCTACTAGCTGAGCGATATCTTCTAAACTGTTACTTGCGGCTACTCGCGCTCCGAGCTGTGGTGCTCCAATATACACAGCATCTGCTCCATGATCTATCGCAGCTATGCCACAGGCCAAGTTCTTAGCTGGCGCCAATAGTTCTATCTCTTTCTTTTGCATTGTCTTTCTTACTTTTGAATCTGTTGATAAACGTAATAATTTAACCAATTGGTAAATAATAAATTGGCATGTGCCCTCCAACGAACTACAGGAGAGTTATTTGGATTATCAGCTCTGTAATAATTCATAGGGATGGCAATGGGCAAGCCTTTGGCCTTATCCCTTCGATACTCCGCATCTAAAGTCAAAGGAGCATATTCGGAATGCCCAGTCACAAACAAGGACCGAGCATCTTTACTCATCATGATATAGGCTCCAGCCTCAGCCGAGCTAGAAAGTACATCTATTTCGGGACAAGCTAGTAAGTCCTCCATATCTAAAGAGGTATGCCTACTATGAGGGGCATAAAAAACATCATCAAAACCCCGAAACAATGGAACTTCTCTATTGATGAGTTGATGAGTAAAAACACCAAACATTTTTTGAGGCAAAGCAATCTTATTTATACCATACTGATAATACAAAGCTGCTTGGGCAGCCCAACAAATATAAAGTGTAGAGGGTATATTCGTATGAGCCCAAGCAAATATTTCTTCTAATTCTTTCCAATACGTTACCTCTTCAAAAGGCATAAGTTCTACTGGAGCTCCTGTCACCACTAAAGCATCAAAAGACTCATCTTTGACCTCATCAACATAAGTATAATACGAGTCCATGTGTTCTTTGGGTGTATGCTTAGGCGTATGAGTTCGTAGTTTTAGCCAGCTAATCTCTACCTCAAACGGAACAGTGGCAAATAGGCGCAATAAATCAGCTTCTGTCTCTATTTTCAGAGGCATCAAATTCAGAACAGCCAGCTTAATACTGGGGAATAGCCTTGATGCAGTAGAAGAAAGACATTGGCAAACTATAGGCTCCTCTTTAAGCAGATGAACTGCTGGAAAGTTTTTGGGCAGGTTAACTACCATAGATGTACTGTATTATTCATTTAAAGCACAAAAGTACTCCTTTTAAAGGAAATAGCTAAGCAAATAGATAATTACAATAGTGAGAACTTTTATGAAAAAATAAAACTGAAATAGAAAAAAGCAATGTAAAGATAGCAAGTATTCAAATAAACTCTTATTTTTGCTGAGCTAATTAGTACTAATAACTTTTTAAATTTAAAGAAAAATGGCTTACGTAATTAATGAAGATTGTATAGCTTGTGGTACTTGTATCGACGAGTGTCCAGTAGAAGCTATTTCTGAAGGTGATATTTATTCAATTGACCCAGAAATTTGTACAGACTGTGGTACTTGTGCAGATGTATGTCCATCTGAAGCAATTCACCCAGAAGACTAAAACTTAGTCCAAGGTAACAAAAAAGAAGAAGGCTGACCCGAGGGTCAGCCTTCTCTGTTTTATCTAGAACTCAACTAAGTTTATTTAGACAGGTGTAAATTATGCCCCATACGCTTCTGTTTAGTTTCTAAGTATGCCTTATTGTATTTATTAGGCTCTATCTCTATAGAAACATTCTCTACAATTTCTAGCCCATAAGACTCTAAGCCTATACGCTTCACTGGATTATTGGTCATCAACTTCATCTTAGAGATACCAATATGGCGTAGAATGTGAGCTCCTACACCATAGTCACGTTCATCGGGTTTAAATCCTAAATGAACATTGGCATCTACCGTGTCCAGCCCCTCTTCCTGAAGCTTATAAGCTGCTATTTTATTCATCAAACCGATTCCACGGCCCTCTTGATTCATATAAACGATAGCTCCTTTGCCAGCCTCATCAATCATACGCATCGCCTCATGTAGCTGATCACCACACTCACAGCGACAAGATCCAAAAATATCACCTGTCACACAAGAAGAGTGTACACGTACCAAAACAGCTTCGTCTTTATCCCAGCTCCCCTTGATTAGTGCTACATGCTCTAAGCCATTAGACTTTTGTTTGAATGGAATCAAGCGAAAATGTCCATAAGCAGTTGGCATATCTACTTCTACCCCCTCTTCTACGAGTGCTTCTTGATTCAGTCTATACTTAATCAAATCTGCAATGGATATTATTTTCATATCAAACTGCTTGGCTATCTTCATTAGCTCTGGCAAACGGGCCATTGTGCCATCTTCATTGATAATCTCGATAAGAGCACCTACAGGGTTCAATCCTGCCAAACGACACAAATCTACAGTTGCTTCTGTATGACCTGCTCTACGAAGTACCCCTTTAGAACGAGCCCGTAAAGGGTTGACATGACCTGGTCGAGCCAAGTCTGTAGGCTTAGTAGCAGGATCAGCCAATGCTAAAATAGTAGCTGCTCTATCCTGCATAGATACACCTGTTGTACAACCTTCAATCTTATCAACAGTCACTGTAAAGGGAGTCTCATAGACAGAAGTATTTGAAGAGACTTGCATTTCAAGCTCCAACTCTTCACAACGTTCTTCTGTCATAGGAGTGCAAAGGACCCCTCTACCATAACGAAGCATAAAGTTAACCTTCTCAGGGGTTATTTTTTCGGCAGCAATGACAAAATCACCTTCATTCTCACGATCCTCATCATCTACTACAATCACAAACTTACCCGCTTTGAAGTCGGCTAGTGCCTCTTCTATTGTATTCAATTTGATATCTTCCATAATTACTTATTTATCTCTATACTATTTTTTAGCTCTTTATTCACCCCTAACACCTTTTCTATGTCTTTGGCCAATCGTGTTCTAAAAATCCAAACTCTAAAGTAAAAGAATAAACCCACAGGCAGGAGTATCCCTATTAGCTTATTTAGCCAGACCTGCCTAAAAGGTCTAGTATGAGCTCTTGGAGGGATAATAGGGTATTTATTTAAAGCATTCAACACTTCCAATGATTCTGTATTGGATAACTCTTCAATCAGTAGCTCTAGTTCATCCACATAGATCTCCAAATCATCTTCTTGATCTTTTGCAAACCACAATTTAAGATAGCTTGCAGGCTGACGCAATCGCGCAGTTTTCAAATAGTTTGTCAGTTTTTGGTCTAAATCAGAAACACGAGATAAGCACTCACTATAATTGGGGTTGTTTACTACCACCTCTTTTCTCACCAAGTGGCGTTTAGGACGGATTCCCAAAACCTTCTTAAACCAATCGACATAGATATCGGCATTAAGAATCACTGAATCATGATTGGACTTGTAGGCCAAAAACGCACCCACAGGGGAAAGCATAAGCGTACTCAGCCACATGCCTAGCCATACATCAAGTTCGCCCTCTCGCGCAAGCTTAGAACCCATTGTATTGATGATGTAGTAAATAATAAAAATAACAACAGAAATCACTACAGGCATCCCTAAACCACCCTTTCGGATGATGGAGCCCAGAGGAGCACCAATAAAAAAGAACACCAAACAAGCCAGAGAGAGTGTTATTTTCTCATGCCAAGCCATCTGATGTCGACGAATATTTAAATCCGTATTACTTACCTGAGACTCCTTAAATCCCCACTCACTTTGCAAGGACTCCACATCTCGCTTGGCTAAGTTTAAAACGCTCTGCTTCTTTTTAAGTGTAGAAACATGAAACAAGCTATCCGTATTGATTAAACCTGAAGCTAAACTCTCTTCGATTTTAAGTGAATCGGTAGCAGAAATATGCTTATTGACATCAAAAGCCCTCTCCTTACCATATTCATAATTGGATAAGCCAATACTATCATTGTACACAGTCATTGAATCAATAGAGTGTTGTAGGGACTTCATATTCTTACTCCCCGACTGCTTATCCATGATACTCGCATCGGCCATATTAAAGCCAGCATCAAACTCTATCAACGCATGCTTCTCCTTAAAAGACTCTCTTCGATAGGGAATATTTTTCTTATTGACACCTGGCTGCTGGATGTTTTCAAAAAGCTCACCGGAATAAAGATGTAGAAAAAGGTGTTGTTTGTCAGCACTCATCTCCAACTTACCTGTATCAGCCAAGATAGTCCGTGCATTATCAAAGCCACCAGAAAACTCATAGATAATGACATCATAGAGCTCTCCTGTATCTCTATTCTTTTTACTAACATAAATGTTGTAATCATCTATTTCATCGTAAAACACCCCTTCAGGAATATCTAACTCAGGCGACTTCTGTCGAATAGAGATTAATAAAGTTGTCAACTTAGAATAGGCCTTGGGTGCTATGTTGTTTTGAAACACAAAAGAAACCCCACATAGCAAAACAGCAAAAATCATAAGGGGACGTAGTATCTTGAACAAAGAAATCCCTGCTGCTTTCATAGCCAAGAGCTCAAAACGCTCTCCGAAATTACCAAAGGTAATCAGTGAGGCTAGAAGAATAGCTAGGGGTAATGAAGGGGGTATCAATGTCAAAGCTGAGTAAAAAAAGAATTGAGCTAAGACACTTATCTCCAATCCCTTACCAACTAAGTCATCAACATAACGCCACAAAAACTGCATCATAAATATGAAGAGGCAAATAAAAAATGTGGCTAGAAATAGAAGCCCAAAGCTTCTTATGACAAATTTATCTAGTTTTTTTAATCTCAGCATCCTTTGATTTGATTCGTCTGAAAATTCAGCCCAAAATTACTACAAAAAAGGAGCTTGAAAAAATAATCATTCATATACTTACCTAAAAACCTTTGATTCGCCTCAAAGCCTCCACATCACTGTCCCATAATTCCTCCAGTTCATCGAGTTCATCTGATTCACCAAAATCTTTAATTTCAAGGATAAAATCATTGGTGAGCTCATTTTGAGTCATGCGTAACTCAAAATACTCTCGGTCATGCGGGTTGTCCAACCATTTGAACCTGATGTAAAAAAAAGTTCGCAGAGCAGCTACTTCGGCCACCCTACTCTCTTCATCATTTTCACCCCAGTAGAAAGTGACTGTTTTATTACTGACCTCTATACGATCAGCAAACCAACCCTCTAGTCCTGCAGGGGTACTGATTGCATCCCAGACTAAACTCTGAGATCGGGTGTTTAGAATATATTCTAATTCAATTTTTTTTCTGGCCATAGATTCTCATATCGGTTAATGCTAGCAATATAGCTACTTTTTGTGATAAAGCTTCAATTCATTAAAAATTTATCCCTTCATTTTCCATCTCTATATACCTTATATACACAAAAACAGAAGAGCTAAAATCAGATAAAATTTATTGCATTTTTTTTTGCTGATATAAATTAATGCCCTATATTTGCATTCGCATTTGAGAAACAAAGCATGGCGGGATAGCTCAGCAGGTTAGAGCGCATGATTCATAATCATGAGGTCCCGAGTTCAAGTCTCGGTCCCGCTACTATAATCTTAAAAGAGGAAGTGTCAAAAGACACATCCTCTTTTTTTTTATCTTTATACAGCATACAAACGCACAAATTAGCCCAAATTAAAAGGTCTAGGGCAGAAGGTGCAAAGGTCAGGGAAGTAAGGTGCAAAGGTCCCTGATCTTTGCGCCTTGGATCAGGGAACAAATATTAGGGGTGAAATGAGAATACAACTAGCTAATTATCAAGATATAAAAGAAATAAAGAAGCTATTTTTACTGGCCAAAGAAACTATGCGCTTAAACGGTAACACAGCCCAGTGGAATGGAACTTACCCTTCAACTGAGCTTATCCTCCAAGACATTAAAAACAAGCACTGTTACCTAGTTCTTTATCAAAATAAAATCGTAGGCGTTTTTAGTTGTATACCCGGCATAGATCCTACCTACCAAAACATCTACCAGGGTGCTTGGCTGAATTCAGCACCTTATGTTAGTATTCATCGCATCGCTAGTTCGGGAGAAGTCAAAGGCATGGCCAAACTCATCTTTGATTTCTGCTTCCAAAAGTACCCCAACATACGCATAGATACACACCCTGCTAATAAATCTATGCTGTACATTTTACAGAGTGAGGGCTTTAGCTATTGTGGACGTATCCTATCAGCAGATGGGGTTGAATTGCTCGCCTTTCAAAAGGTGATATAAAAAGAAGCGAGACTTTTGCCCCGCTTCCTAAAATTCTATTTAACCTCTATTTTAAGAGATTAGGAATCCCATTAGCTTAGGTACAAAATAAACCATCAAGCCAGCTACTACGATATAAAGTAGTGCAAATGGCATGGCTTTCTTCATGATGGCACCCTCTTGTCCTTGCTGACCGCAAGAGGAAGTAGCAATAGCAATGCTCTGCGGAGAGATAATCTTACCTCCAGTAGCACCTGCTGTGTTGGCTGCAGCTAACCAGCTTGGATCTGCTCCTGTCACACTAGCAACTTCGGCTTGAAGCTTACCAAAAAGAATATTGGAAGATGTATCACTACCTGTTAAGAAGGTACCTATACAACCAACAGTTGGTGCAAATAAAGGATAGAATGAACCCGTTAAAACAGCTAGTGCAACGCCTAGCTCCGTAATCATTCCACTATAGTCCATGATAGAAGATAGCGCAATCAGTGAGCTCACTGTAATGATTGTTTTGTATTGGTTTTTGACAACTGTTCCTAAAAGTTTAAATAATCCACCCAAAGAAGCCCCTTGAATCAGCCCACCGAGCATAGACCCTACGAAAAGAAGAATACCTGTATCAACAAGCCAGAAAATAGATAGTTTTTTGGCTTGTACCCCTCCAACAGCAGCATCGAAGATATCAAATGAGAGATTGGTGCTGAATAGTTCTTTTAGAGGTTCCTTAAACGGAAGAATAGGACTAGTCAATACAACGAGTAAAAGTATCAAACCATAGACACTCCACGCTTTTAGAACCTCACTCATACTAAAATGTTCCTTTTTCTTTGTTACTTCAGCCTCTTTATTGGGCATTAATTTTGCGTAGGCAATAATAACTACTATCGAAGCAATACTACCTAAGATAGCTGGAGTTTCTGCTCCCATAAATTTCGCAGCAAAATACTGTACCACCAAGGATACACTACCTACAATAACGCTGAGTAAGATGTGCCTGGGAATCATCTTGGCTCGTGAGTCCGTCATATACAGCAAAATGAAAGGAATAATAAACATCAGGGGTGAGAGCTGAATAATAATCTGTGAGCTTAAATGAGGAACATCTGTAAGTCCTGCCTGTTGAGCAAGTACAATAACAGGTGTACCTACTGCACCAAATCCCGTAGCTACACTATTGGCAATGAGGCTCACTACTGCAGCAAAAATAGGCTGAAAACCCAGACTAATAAGAATAGCTGCAGGTATAGCTACAGCTGTACCAAAACCAGCCATACCTTCTAATAGGCCTCCAAACCCCCAAGTCAGAAGTAGTACTTGAATACACTTGTCTGAGCTTATGGAGGTAAATTGACTCTTGATCACTTCCATCTTTTTGGTGTGTACCAATACCTGATAGCTGAATATAGCCATAACTATAATGATCAAAATAGGGAATATGGCTTTTAAAACACCATAAACCACCGACAAGCCCATCGCTTTAACTGGAAAACTAAAGCCAAATACACTGATCAAGATGGTAGCCCCTAAGGTTATCAAGGCACTTTTATCACCTGACACTTTTAAAACTCCCAGCAATACCACCAAAAGTAAAACTGGAATGACAGCTAAGAGTACGCTCAGCGTATCAAAACTCATGGCAGCTCCTTGAGCTGCGTCTAACAATATTGTATTCATTATCTTATTGAAATTTAAGGTTTGACATTTTAATATTACCCATAATAATCACCTACAATCTAGTTTGGCCGATTTTAATTATTGAATGTAATGCAATATACAAATATTGACAATTATATCTCTCTTTTTAAATATTAATTCAGCAAAGAGTCGAACAAATAATCAACTGCAAACGTTATTTCCAGAAGAAACTATTGACTAAATTATATTCATGAAAGTTGTAATTATTGGAGGAGTCGCTGGTGGAGCTACCACTGCAGCTAGAATCAGGAGAAATGATGAACAAGTAGAGATCATTCTAATGGAGAAAGGAAAGTACATTTCTTATGCGAACTGTGGACTTCCTTATTATATCGGTGGCGTTATCAAAGATAGAGAGCGCTTGTTTGTACAAACGCCTGAAGTCTTCGGCAATCGATTCAACATTGATGTGCGTACAGAAAACGAAGTCATCAGCATCAATCGTACAAAGAAAGAGCTGGAAGTAAAAAAAGCGGACGGCTCGACTTATCTTGAGAGCTATGACAAACTCCTGATATCAACGGGAGCTACACCTGTCAAACCTCCTCTTCCTGGTATTGATACTGCTGGTATATTTACCCTAAGAAATGTTTATGATACAGATCAAATAAAAAACTACATAGAAGAAAAACAAGTGCAGCATGCGGTTGTCATTGGCGCTGGCTTCATAGGACTTGAGATGGCTGAAAACCTGCAGGAGCTAGGTGCTCAAGTTTCGGTAGTAGAAATGGCAAATCAGGTTATGGCTCCTATCGATTTTTCTATGGCCTCACTCGTGCACCAGCATATGCTTGATAAAGGCGTACAGCTCTATCTCAATGAGGCAGTAAGCTCTTTTGAAAAAGTAGAGAAAGGTATTCGAGTACACTTCAAAAGCGGTAAATCGCTAGATACACATTTGGTTATCTTATCCATTGGTGTTCGTCCACTTACAACTCTCGCTCAACAAGCCCAGCTAGAGCTAGGAGATACTGGAGGTATAAAAGTAAACCAACACTTGCAAACTTCTGATAAAGACATCTATGCTATTGGCGATGCTATTGAGTTTCCACACCCCATAACGGGCAAACCTTGGCTCAACTACCTAGCTGGTCCTGCCAATCGTCAAGGTAGAATTGTGGCAGACAACCTCTTAGGAGATACTAGAACTTATGAGGGATCTATAGGCACTTCAATAGCTAAGGTTTTTGACCTTACTGTAGGTTCTACGGGTTTGGCGGCAAAGCACCTTCAGGCTCAGCAGATAGAGTACCTCTCTTCGATAAATCATGGCTTTTCACATGCCAACTACTATCCTGACTCCCTGCCATTGACTATCAAAATCACCTTTAGCCCTAAAGACGGTAAGCTATTTGGAGCTCAGTTAGTTGGGTTTGATGGGGTAGATAAGCGAATTGACCAATTGGCTCTTTTGATCAAACAGGGAGGGACAATCTATGACTTAATGGAACTCGAACATGCTTATGCACCTCCTTTCTCTTCAGCCAAAGACCCCATAGCCATCGCGGCTTATACTGCTGAAAACATCCTCAGGAAAAAGCTGAGAACTGTAAGTTGGAGAGACTTGCTCGATGTAGACCCTAATAAAGTAAGCTTAGTAGATGTTTGTACTGCAGCAGAACATGCTGTTAGTACCCTACCTCATGCCATCAATATCCCACTAGATGAAATGAGAGAACGCTTAGACGAAATACCTAAGGATAAAGATGTTTATCTTTTCTGTGCTGTTGGCTTAAGAGGATACCTAGCTTATCGACTTTTAGCGGGTCAAGGTTTTACCAATATCTATAGTTTAAATGGAGGTACTAAAATATTTAAGGCAGCTACCTTAGATACCAGCCCATCAGAAACAGCTCAAGAGGAGGAAAGTTCCGTGATGAACCAACCCAAAACCACACCTACGCAAGAGCTACTAAGCGTAGATGCCTGTGGACTACAATGCCCTGGCCCGATTATGCGTTTGAAACAGACCATAGACGAAATGCAAGTCGGACAACAAGTTGAAGTAACATCTACTGATCCTGGGTTCTTGAGAGATGCAGAAGCTTGGTGTAAATCAACTGGACATCTTTTTGTAGATAAAAAATCAGCAAAAGGCAAACACATTGTACGTATTGAAAAAGAAGGTACTCAGCATGCTGAACAAAGAGGAATCGTGACAAAAGGTAAAACTTTTATCCTTTTTAGTGATGATTTAGACAAAGCACTTGCTACATTTGTGCTGGCTAATGGTGCGGCTGCAACGGGACAAAAGGTTACGATATTTTTCACCTTTTGGGGGCTTAATGCCATAAAGAAAGAACACAAGCCAAAAGTAAAGAAGGACTTCTTAGGGAAGATGTTTAGCTTTATGCTCCCCTCAAGCTCAAAGAAACTGAAACTCTCCAAGATGAATATGGGAGGCTTGGGTAGCAAAATGATGCGCTACATCATGAAGAACAAAAACATTGACTCTTTGGAATCCCTGCGTAGGCAAGCTCTCTTTAGTGGTGTCGAGTTTATCGCCTGCCAAATGTCTATGGATGTAATGGGAGTAGCTAAAGAAGAGCTATTACCAGAAGTAACTATCGGCGGAGTTGCTACTTATATGGAAAGAGCAGATCAGGCCAATACTAACTTATTTATCTAAAACAAACAATTATGAAGACAATATGCGTTATGAGGGATCTATACAAAGCCTTAGCAAAGTTTGAAAACAACTTTGAAGCCATTTATGGTGTATCTCTTAACGAAGCTATGATTTTATGCTCACTCTGTGAGGCTCAAAAGGAGTTAAGCTCTTCTGAGCTTGCTCAGCAAACAGAAATGACTCCTTCTCATACTTCAAAAGTAATTGGATTTACAGAAGAGAAAGGCTTGATAGAGCGGAACCTCGGAAAAGTGGATAAGCGTCAAATGCTTTTTAAGCTTACACCCAAGGGTGCTAAGCTAGCTCAGGAATTTGCTTTGGATAAAGTAGAGATACCTGACCTTATCAAACCTCTTTTCAGTTGAAGCCTGAAAAACAAACACAAAGAGTGAGCTAAGAAGCTCACTCTTTGTGTTTTATTGTAAAGCTTGATAAATAACCTCCTGAATTTCTTCCCGAACATTGAGTTCTCCCAATTTATTGGGCCAAACCGAGGGATAAGTGCGGTTACTCAAAAAAACATAGACCAAGTTATGAACAGGATCAGCCCACGCACAAGTACCGGTGAAGCCAGTGTGACCAAATACCTCTTTGGGAGTAGATTCACTACAGGGTGAATACTGAGCTGCTATAGGGTTAGGTCTATCAAAACCTAGTCCTCGGCGACTTAGCTTTGACTGCTTACTCGTAAAGAGTTTGCAAGTACTCTCCCCCAAATAGCGCTGCCCTTTATATACTCCTCCATTTAATAACATTTGATACACTTGAGCTACTTCTTGAGCGTTTCCAAACAAACCCGCATTTCCAGAGACTCCTCCCAGCAAGGCTGCTGTCTCATCGTGTACAAAGCCTTGTAAATCTGTTTTACGGAAAACTTGATCTCTATTAGAAGGTACAATCTGAGATTTATCCATGTACCTCAAAGGCGTATAGGTAAGCGCTAAGCCCATAGGCTTATAAAAGCTTTCTTCCACATACTTATCCAAGGGCTGCTGAGTGATCTTTTCGACTACTTGTTGGAGCAATATGAACCCCAAACAGCTGTAGCGGTACTTCTTACTCAACAGCTTCTTATCTTTGATAGCAGCTAAAATTTGTTCCTTAATCAGTGGATCAAACCATAAGCTATCGGCCAGTTGTAAGCTATGCCTATTTGTTTTTACATTGGAAGATAAGCCATCTATCAACTTAAAGTTGGGATTGATCCAGGAATTTCTACCTAGCTGCAATGTATGTGTAGCGTCCTTACGTGCTTTGAATAAGGCGCCCTTATAGCTATTCTCATCTACAATTTCTCCATAAATATAAAGACCTGCAGACATCCCCGATTCATGAAATAAGAGTTCTTGTATACTTATGTTTTTCTTATCTGTTCCTTGTAGCTCTGGTAGAAAAGTAGAGATCTTATCTGTCAAGTTGAGCTTGCCTTGGTCGTACAGCTTCATCACCGCCAGAAGGGTAGCTGTTGTTTTGGTCAAAGAGGCTAAGTCAAAAAAATCACTATGGCTTACTGCCTGAGAGTTTCGCCCAGAAAAGCTACCGTAAGACTTTAGAAATGCCAACTCGCCATCTTTCAGCAGAGCTACTTGTGAGCCAGTAAAGGCTCCTTCTTCTATGGCCTGTAAAACAATAGAGTCGATTTCATTGAGCTTAGCTGCACGAAAGCCCAAATCTTCTGCTCTAAACTGCGTATTAGCTGTGCTTTCATACGAGTTTACTCCTGTACCTGCTGGATAGCTACTTCCTATACCGACTGCTAAACGTCCACTAGGGCTAAGCTCACCCAAAAGAACTTGAGCAACTCCTTCTTGTATATGAGTGGCTGAACTGTGAGCTAAGAGAGCAGCCTCTGCATGTTGAATCGTC
>JASLIW010000139.1 GCA_030152865.1 Bacteroides sp. | reverse complement strand
ACTCTATTCGCTCCATCAGGCTGCGTAAAAGTGATTTGATCTTTATACTCTAAGCTTCTAATTTCAATGCAGTAGGGTTCTGGATAAATATCTAATAAGCCATTGATTACAGCATTCTTATTGGCTAGGGATGTATCAAATGAGTGCCACTCACCCCACTGTCCAATAAATCCAGCTTGTATAGTTGATATTAAGCCTTTGTTTTTATCAATAAGAGGTTTTAGTTGTTGCATATGTTTGTTAATACCTGCAACAGTTACAATAGGGGTCATTTCATCACTCTTATACACAAAGCGGAGAATCATTTTATGTCCTTTCTTTTTGTATTCATCAAAATAAGCTTGAATATTTTGAAGTACTTTGTTAGGTAGCTCTTGTTCTATCCAGGGAGTCAAGTATAAGTAGGATTGGGATAGATTAATAGCATCATTTTTTGTAGACCAAAGTTTATTACTGTCATCAATAAAGCCCTTAGGGAATTTCTCATCCCAAAATCCATTATCTCTACTTGTAAAATCATACAGGGAGCTCTCTGCTACATTGTACTTAATTTCAAAGTGAAAACCTCGATCAGGGTTGTTTAAGGGAGCTATTTTCTCTGCTACCGCTTCTATATCCTCTTCTTGTTTACTATTATCTTCAAATTCAAAGCTATTGACATGGATGGTATCCTTGCATGAGCTAAGCGAGAAGCCAAGTAAAAAAATAAATATATTTAAGTATATAAATTTTCTTTTCATTTTATTCTTGTATTAAATTAATTAGTCTTTTTTGTTGCTATCGTAGATTAAACGAATTACTCCACCACTTGAAGGCGATTTCCAAATTTCGGCTCCACCATCGTGGTTGGCCACCTTATCAGGTAAGTCTGATACGCTTAGATAACAATATATTAGATTATAGCCTACTATTTCATACTTGTAGGTATCATCAGCTTCATTTATCCAGTTGTTCATTCTTCCTGAGCTATTCAAATTCATTCTCCATGCATTAGCTAGTTCTGAGTTTATACCTGCGTAGTACTTAGGATGTTTTAGGACATCGTATGTGCCAGTCTGTTTTTCAGCTTCAACAAACATTTTATTTATTTCTCCATAGGTAGGAACTCTCCAGCCTTTAGGTGCAACTTTTAGCTTAACATCATTAGTATAATAATTTCCATAAGCTTGACGTATATCTTCGGCCAAATCATCAGGAGCAACACCATAATCTTTGGCTATCTCTAAATCTGTACCGTCTGGATATTTATGTGTACGTAAGTTCTCAGCCAACCAAATAGCTGAAGTTCCATCTGAATAATCCAAACGCACAACATCGTAGGTTATACTTTCATCGCCTCTCACATCTGTAAAGGTCATGACACCATCGACGTATAAAATAGAAGTAGAGGTAGATACATAGCTTTTTGTTGACTTGTTATAGACATTCCAGAAAATCTCAGCGAGTTGATATTGCTCACACTCCAACTGCTCGAATACCGTTTGGAGTTGTTGGTGAGTGATCTTAGTCTCATTTTCATTACCAGCATCTAGCTTAATAATTTCGTCTGAGAACTCAGGATTTGAAGAAAAATGTAGTTCATATTCTCCTCCAGCACCAGTAGTTGTTTCCCACTTAAAGTTTACCTCTTTGTTTAAATTTGACTTTGTAATAGCCTCTTTCGATAAGTCTTTGGGAAGTATAAGGGCTGATTTTGCCCTCTTGATTACAAATGAGTGGATATCAGCTGATGCGATACGCAAGTCACTCTTAGGTTTTATTGTCCAGAATAACTCCTTTTCCCCACCCGACTCAACACCAAGGCTTGCAGCTATATAATCTAATGCTGGAAGCTTGATAGCGTGGGATTGTTCTTTATTGACTTCAATGATTTTGGAATTGTTTGCATTAAGATTAGCAAATGTTTCAGAGGTGCTAATAATTAAAACACAGTTTTCCTCTGTTTCTGCACTCCAGTCAAAAGTGAAGTCAGCACTCTCTATTTTTCCTAAATCCACTTCTTGTCTGTCTGCAGGTGAGTTTAATTCTACATCAAAGAATGCTGTATGTAGCTTGTAGTCATCTGCTTCTTGGCAAGAGTAGAGTATAGCCAGTGATAAAATGAATATATATTGTGTTATCTTTTTCATATTAAAATCAATTTAGGGTATTAATAACCAGGATTTTGTTTGATTAGACCTTTTCCTTCATCAACAATGTATGGAGGTATAGGTAGGCGGTGATACTTATATACACCATCTTCCATCTGCTCTATCTTTGCTGTAGAGTAGCCTGCATTTCTTGCTTTTGTAACTGCAACCTCTATAAATTTACCATGTCTAATCAAGTCTTGTCTGCGACAACCTTCAAAATAGAACTCTATACCTCTTTCTTTTAGCATTTTTGAAAGATAACCGTCTACTGATGTTTCCATAGGATATTCACGAACACCAGCTCTTCTACGCACTGCATTTAGCATTTCCATGGCAGTAGGAGAAACGTGATTATCCCTGCGCACCAATGCTTCACCATAAAGCATCATTACATCTGCAAATCGATAGACAGGTACGTCTATGTTACTATCTTCTCCTACAGTCCCTGCTATTTCATATTTGATCGGCAGCACGCCTAGTTTGAGTAAGCCAGAAGCGGCATCATTTTCTTTGTTGTGTTCTAGTGGCTTTCCGTTGACATCTTTTCCAGTGTATTCGGCTACGAGACGTTCAAATCGAGTATCATTTCTGAAGTTAATTATATTAGACCAGCCTTTTGTATACTGTTCGTAAAAGTGCCAAGTTATCTTATAGCCCCCCCATTTCGCTAAATTATCGGTAGTAGGGTAGTCTGATGGTAGTACGTGCGCTAACCATTTGTTTTCGGCACTTTCAATGCCCATTTTAGCTCTAGCAGCAAAGATGACCTCCTTATTTTGCTCGCCTGCTAAACTAAATAATGAGTTATAGTCACTTACTAAATCATAACCATATAAGTCTTTGTTATTCACTAGTTCTCCACCTATTTCGGCAGCTTTATCCCAGTTACCTAGATACATGTATAGTTTTAAAAGAATAGTCTTAGTCAGTCCTTTTGTAAATCTACCGTAATCCTCTGATTTGTACTGATAGGGTAGTACTTCCCCTGCTTCTTCTAAGTTGGTAATGATATACTCTTGCATTTCTTCTTCGCTCAAGCGAGGTACTATTATATCAGCTAAAGGATCCTTTAGTGTCTCTAAGTCAGGAAGAGGTAGAGGTCCATAAAGGTCGTAAAGAAGGAATGCTAAAAAAGCTCGTCCACATTTAAGTTCAGCCATGTATCTATCTTTTAGCTTTTCACTCATATCTACATCTTTAATACGATCCATGGTAAGTGTCATAGCAGAAATTTGATCGTAATAAGCAAACAAGTTTCTATCGCCAGCTAATAGCACATTACTAGCCTCGTAACTGTTATATTTAAGAGGTTCCCAGTTACCCCATGAACATTCCCCTACATCGGTAAGCATATCTGAGAGCATTTGATAACCAGCAGCGGCACCGAACATTTTACGTGGAGAAAAAACATTGTAGGCACTGCCACTAACTAATGATTTGACATCAGCTTCAGTGTTCGGGAAGCC
>JASLIW010000042.1 GCA_030152865.1 Bacteroides sp. | reverse complement strand
GAAAAGCAGCGTGTAGCTGTAGCTCGCGCACTCATAAATGATCCTGCTGTAGTACTTGCTGATGAGCCTTCAGGGAGTCTAGATACTCAAAATAAGGAAGAGTTGCATCAGCTGTTTTTTGATTTAAGAGATCAGCTGGGGCAGACCTTTGTTATTGTGACTCATGATGAACGTCTGGCTTCATTGACTGATCGTACCATTCACTTGGTCGATGGTCAGTTAAAAGATAAATAATAGCTTAGTCGCTCTAGGTCAGTGGGGCTAAACTCTTCTAAGAATTGAAGCTGTTTGATGCTATGGATAGGTCCATGTTTTCTCTTATAAGTAAAGATAGCCTTTACCTGTTCATAACTAAGATAAGGATGCCTCAAGAGCTCTTTAAAATCTGTGTGGTTGAGGTCCAAGGTAGTAATACTCTCTTTGTTTATCATAAACCAAGGGGCTAGTTGTTCATAATCTAAACCTATTTCCTGCAGTTGCTCTACTGCATAGTAACCACCGAGTCGGTCACGGTAACGGATTATTTTCTGAGCAAGATAGCTGCCAATTCCTGGAATTTTCTTCAGTTCGGTGCTGTCTGTTTGATTGAGTGCTAGGAGAGTTAGTTCTGTATACTTCTCCACCTTTTTATACTTGGTTTGTTGTTTAGGAGTATATAGCTTAGCTACCTGTTTGGTTGGTGATTTCTCCTGAGCCTGAGGAAGTGCTATAAAAGGCTCTAAGTACTGATAAATAGAATCAGAGATGGTATAAAGCCTTTTTAAAGCCTCCTTTGTTTGAAAGTGACCTCCTTTAGCACGATAATGGATGATATTTTTGGCTACAGCAGCGCTTAGACCAGCTTCAAGTAGTTGGGCCTCACTAGCTGTGTTGGGATTAAAGAAATGTAGCTGTTTTGATGAGCGGCGAGCGAGTTGAAGGCTGTCTTCTCGTTGTGTCCTTTGTGCTAAAAGTGCTTCGTACTCTTTTTGAAAAGTGGCCGTAGATTCATCAAAGTATGTTGTTTTCCAATAGATTGGAATGCCCCAGAGCAGTATACCCAAGAGTGCTATAAGGATGAGCAAACTTAGAATACCTAAGCGCTCTTTTTGTGTAAAGTAAAAAAAGTCTTTCCAGTGCATTTGATTTATTGGCTATTAGAAATTAAGCCCACGAAAATAAAAAAAATGGCTTATATTTGTACCAAAACACACTGTTTTTATGCCTAATATATTAAAAAAATACCCCCTAGCCCTTCTCGTTTTTGTCGTGTTGTGCTACTTATCCTTCTTTAAGCCCCCTTCGACAGGCTTGCCTAGCCTGCCACACTTAGATAAAGTAGTGCATTTTTGCATGTACTTTGGTTTTTCATCTGTTATTTGGTTTGAGTTCTTACGGGCTAAGAAAAAACAAACCCCAGCTCTAAGAGGTTGGGGTATAGGTTTTGTCCTTCCTGTGTTGACCAGTGGAATTATTGAGCTGCTACAAGAGTATTGCACCACTTACCGAGGAGGTGAGTGGCTGGATTTTCTAGCGAACAGCTTGGGAGCACTTGGAGCTACTCTTTTGTTTTATTACGTTTTTCGAAAACATTACTTTAGGGCTTAGAGCCTATCTATGATATCAAAGAGATGGATGCCATTAGATCCTTTGATGAGAATCGTATGATCTCGTATGGGTTGTTTGTCTAATTTATCCTTTAAGTCTTCTACGCTACTATACGACTCATAGTTGTGTTTGGTTTGTGCAAATTCACTGCCCACCAAAATAACCTTATGTATTGAGTTTTGGGTGTTTAAAAAGTCAATTATTTTTTGATGTTCTTCTAAACTATTTGCGCCCAACTCACGCATATCTCCTAGAATAACTGCTTTATTTTGTTCTGGCATCGTACAGAAGTTATGCAGTGCTGCAAGCATACTGCTTGGATTAGCGTTGTAAGTATCAATAATTAAGTTGTTTAGATCTGTTTCCTGATATTGAGATCGGTTATTCTCAGGCTTATAGTTGGTTAGTGCTTCTTGAATAGCTTCGACTGAAACTTTAAAGTAGCTTCCTACCGTGATTGCAGCAAGTAGGTTAGGCAGATTATAATCCCCTATTAATTGAGTTTGGATGCAGTGCTGCTGTTCAGGTATAGCTGAGTCTTCCCATTGAATGGCTAGCTTTAGTTTGTTCTCTTTTACTTTCCCTATAATATCTGCTGTGGAATTTGTTCCATAGCTAAGGATTTTAGATATGCCTTCCACCTGTTTGGTCAAGATGGGGTCATCCGCATGAACAAAGGCAAGTCCTTTTCTTTGTCCTCTTAAGTAATCGTACAGCTCACTTTTGGTGCGTACTACTCCTTCAAACGAACCAAAGCCTTCTAAATGTGCTTTTCCTACATTGGTTATTAGTCCCAAATTGGGTTGTACTATGCGGCTTAGCTCTTTGATTTCTCCAGGGTGGTTGGCGCCCATCTCTATGATGCCAATCTCATGTTCAGATGTCATGCTAAGCAGAGTCAGAGGTACACCAATGTGATTATTGAAGTTGCCTTGGGTATAATGTACCTTGTATTTCTGTAGGAGCACCTGAGCAATTAATTCCTTGGTAGTTGTTTTACCATTGGTACCTGTTATTGCTAGGATAGGTGTATGTAGCATTTGACGGTGGTAGTTGGCCAGTTGTTGTAGGGCATATAAGGTATCATGTACTAAAAGGTACCGCCCTGATTCTTTATCTACTACTTCAGGTTTATCCACTACGGCATAAGCTGCCCCTGTAGCTAAAGCTTGTGCAGCATATTGATTTCCATCAAATTTATCACCTTTTAGAGCAAAAAACAGTGAGCCTAAAGGACAGTTTCTACTGTCAGTACTCACCACTCCTTGGCAAGTCTTATAGTATTGGTATAGATTTTTTATATTCATAATAGATTGCTTTTAATCGCTACATGATGAACAAAAATACATTTTATATCAGTATAAGTTGTTTTTTGAGGCCTAATTTTTGCCGATTTGCTGGGACTAGGATCCAAGGTCGTTGAGTCAGGGATATATGGGTGTTGTGTCAGGGACCTTTGGGCCATAGGTCCCTGAGAGAATTCTTGATGCTCTGGGGCTTGTTTTCTTGCAATAAGAAAGGTGAAGCCCATTTATTTTATTTACATTTGTGTATATCAACTACTCTAGATAGATTAGCTATGAAAGATATTGCACCTAAATACATAAATGTAAATGGAGACTTGATGGATCTTTCTGAACCTCAAGTGATGGGAATCCTAAATGTAACCCCCGATTCTTTTTTTGCCACTAGTAGAAAGCAGACAGAATCTGCTATTCGGAGTCGGGCGCAACAAATTTTAGCTGAAGGAGGTACTATAATCGATATTGGAGCTTACTCTTCACGCCCTGATGCAAAACACATTACCCCTCAAGAGGAGATGGAGCGCCTACGCTTTGGTTTACAAATAATTAATGAGACGATTGACAAACCTATTATTTCAGTAGATACGTTTCGTGCCGATGTGGCGCGTATGTGTGTAGAGGAGTTTGGTGTAGCCATGATCAATGATATTGCAGCTGGCGAGATGGATAGTAAAATGTTTGCTACCGTAGCTGAGCTCAATGTCCCTTATATTATGATGCACATGCAAGGCACTCCTCAAACTATGCAAAAGAATCCACATTACGACAACTTGCTGAAAGAGATGATTGAGTACTTTGCTCGTAAAGTTGGAGAACTTCAACAGCTTGGAGTGAAAGATATTATTTTAGATCCAGGGTTTGGGTTTGGTAAGACAGTGACGCATAACTATGAGTTGCTAGCTGGTTTAGGAGAGTTTCAGCTCTTTGAGCTTCCCATCTTAATAGGTGTTTCACGCAAGTCTATGATTTATAAGCTTCTAGGTACGTCTGCTGAGGAGGCCTTAAATGGTACTTCAGTGATTCATGCCCTGTCTTTGGAAAGGGGTGCAAATATATTGCGTGTCCACGATGTAAAGGAGGCTGTGGAAGTTATACGTATTGTAAATAAAATGAAAGAATCGGACTCACTTCACACTTCGTGTCGGTCTTGATTTGTAAAATATAAATTGCCGTGTTTTTTGATATAGGACTAAAAGATATCATTGATATCTTGCTCGTAGCATCATTACTCTATTACATCTATAAGTTGATGAAATCATCTGGTTCACTCAACTTATTTGCAGGGATTCTTGTGTTTGTGATGCTGTGGCTTATTGTTACACAGGTACTCGAAATGCGCCTACTTGGGTCTATATTTGACAAACTAGTCAGTGTGGGAGTTGTAGCTATCATTATTTTATTTCAAGAGGAAATCAGGCGCTTCTTACTTACCTTAGGTTCGCATCGACACATCCGAAGGCTAGTCCATTTCTTTATTGGAGATAAAGCCAGTGCAGGTAAGCAGAAAGACAAACATGAGTGGGTGACACCTATAGTTATGGCTTGTTCTAATATGAGTAAGCAAAAAACAGGCGCTCTTATAGTGATAGAGCATAGCTATCCTCTCGAAGAGATTATAGAAACAGGTGAGGAGTTTAATGCTACTGTGAATCAGCGATTGATAGAAAATATATTTTTCAAGAATAGCCCTCTTCACGATGGTGCTATGGTGATTAAGCGTAATAAGATTCGAGCAGCAGGCTGTATTCTACCAGTTTCCCACGATATGAATATTCCCAAAGAGCTAGGACTTAGGCATCGTGCCGCTATGGGCATGTCACAGCAATCTGATGCCTATGTAGTCGTAGTCTCAGAAGAAACAGGAGCTATATCTGTTGCCTATAAAGGGCAGTTCCATTTAAAGCTCGACCCAGAAGAACTAGATTCTTTGCTAACAAAGCTGGGTGAAGATGACTAGTGTTTTAATTAAGCATTAAGCTCATATAAGGATCTAGAGGTTCAAACAGTAAGCTTGCTAAATCATTTATGCTTACAAGTTTGTCTGTTGTTCTCTTTTCTCTTTGTGTGTAAGTAAGCTTTCCTTCTTTTACTTGGTACGCTCCTTGGTTGTTCACGAGTATAGGGTCTTCCAAGTAAAACTCAGTTTCCCATTGTGGTTTTGATTCGGTAAAGAGAGTAAGGATCTCCTTGGCCTGTATGATGCGCAACATACCCAGTTTTCTTTTTTTATCATCATAAGGGGGAGCAATCACAACCAACTCATTGGTGCTAAAATATTTAGACATGGCCTCAAACAACTCTTGATTGATGCAAATGTCTCGTGAAGCTAGTTCATTGACATGTATTTTTTTATCCTCTGGATTGTAGTAGGCTATAGCGACACCTACAACTTCATTTTTTATGTGAGCGGTGAATACTTGTCCTTCAGCGAGCTGTAAATCGGCCAAGATAACCTCAAAGTCTGTAACAGGGTGTAGTATGGCTGCCTTCTTTTTCATCCATTTTTTATGTAGGTAGTCATAGGAGTCTTGGTTGAAAGTATGATTGAATGTAACTACAACATTGCTGTCATGCTTATATTTAGGTACATCTATGGAATAAGTTGAGTTGTAGAAAATGGTTTCAAAGCCACTCTTTTGGTAATATCCAAAAAGCCATTCTTCGGCAGGTATCAGGGTACAGATAGGTATCTCACTTTTTTGTAAGTGTTCAAGGCTTTGAGTTAGAAGTTTTCTCATGGCTCCTTGTTGTCGGTACTCAGGGTGAGTACAGGCACCTGAGATATATGCTGTATCTACCTGCTTATTTAAGAACTGGAAAGGATAGGGCAGGAGCTGGAGCATCGCAATCATCTGCTCTCCTTTCGTAAGGCTCAATGTATTCTCATCCGTATATCTTTTCTGAAAATAGAGCTCAGTAAAGGCTTTGCCATCTGTAAAACAGTGATTCCAAAGTTCTTTTGCTTTATCCTTTTTAGTCATGTTTACCAATTTATTAATTCAACAGGTTCATCCTTGAGTAGATTTACCATACTTTTTTCTAGTATGATAGCGGGATTGTATGAGAGCTTTGCTTTCCTTAGTCCAGGTATACCTAGATCTTCTTCTCTGTTTAGGTAGGTGTATTGCTCTGGTATGTGTTTGGCAAACTCCATATTGATCATGGCATAGGAGCCTTCTATGGTGGTGTCCGCTTTTTCTACATGCACACCAAAGGTGTCATTATTGATAGGCATACCGAAAGTGAAAGCAACTATTTGTTCATCTACACGTAAAAGACCACCCATTAAGCCCAGTGCTTCAAAGTTGCGTAGAGCAAATGTGAGAGCCTTGCGCTCATTGCCTGTTCCTTCATATTCGTCGCAGTTGTTTTCTTGGCACCACTTTTCTTCTAGTATGAGACACTCTTCTATGTTTTCAGGTGTGATAGGAGCGTACTCGTAGTTGGGGTACTGACGCTTAAAGCGGTTGGTAAAGTTTCGCTTAGACTGAAACCTTTTGCCCTTAAGAGTAGCTAGGTCTTCTCTGAGGTAGAGGTAATCTGCATAATCACGAGTTGTTGTGAATACAAATTTGTTGGGGAGTATGCTTTCTAAGTCTTCCTGCATTCCTCGACACACGCCAAGCATTCGGAAGGGTTGGCCTTCTTCCTTAGCATCTCTAATCAAGTCTTTAATCATCTCTTTAAGATCACCTTGGCCTACAGGCATCATATAGGTGAGTTCTCCATCTGCCCAAAACTTGAAAACTAAAAAGTTATCAATAACAGCAAACTGCGTATCGTAAAGAAATCTCCAACTACAAAGGTTAGAGAAAGATAAGTCGCAGTTGCGTCTGTTGCTTTTCCATGTTATACTTGTAATTGTTTCTCTATCAGTAAGTTTTATATCTTTAAATGGTATCATAAATAGCTAAAGGGTTTTTTAATCACTTACTATAACAAAATAACGGCCATTTTGTTACAAAAAGCCCATAACTCTTAAGATCGTAGGTGTAAGTATAGATGTTAAGATACCATTTAGTGTTAAGCCTAGACTTGCGTAGGCTCCATACTTCTTACCCATATCCATAGCGGTAGAAGTGCCTACTGCGTGGGCAGCTGTGCCTAGAGATAAGCCTTGTGCTATTGGGCTACTAACTTTCATAATCTCCATGGTTTTTAATCCAAGGATAGCTCCCAGTAGACCCACACAAACAACTACTGCGGCAGTCAATGAAGGAATGCCTCCAATCGTTTTTGTTACTTCCATGGCTATAGGTGTTGTAACTGACTTAGGTGCTAGAGAGAGTATTACATCTTGACTTGCTCCTAAGCCTCTAGCAATTAATACAACAGAAACTACGCCAACTACACAGCCCGCAAACTGGGAGAGTAAAATGGGTAAGAATTGTTTCTTTATAGTTTCGAGCTGTAGGTAAAGCGGTACCCCTAAAGCTACAACAGCAGGTTTGAGCCAAAACTCAATAAGTGTACCTCCTTTGCTATATGTTTCGTAACTGATATCAAATAGCTTGAGAAAGAGGATGAGTGCAGCTATGGTAAGGAGTATGGGATTAAGGAGAACTAAACTTGTGGCCTTTTGAAGGCGTTTAGCAAGAAAGTAAAGGCCAAAGGTAATGGCCAATAAGAAGAATTGATTTTCTAAATACATCATTTGATTTTACGAATTAGTTGGTGAATCCACCCAGTAACAATAAGCACAATAATCGTACTGATGAGTGTTGCCAATACGATGGGCCAAAATTGTGCCTGAATAATGTCTAGGTAGCACATTAGGGCTACTCCAGGTGGAATAAAAAAGAATCCCAAGTTGGCTACTAAGAAATCTGACATGCCTTGCACCCAGTGGAGCTTAATCCATCCTATACGTAAAAAAAATGCAAGTAAGAGCATTCCAATAATGCTTGAGGGGAGTTTTACTCCTGTGAGGTAAACAATTAGTTCACCTAGGGCTAAACAGCCGAAAAGAATGGCACATTGCCTAATCATAATTATACCTTTTTGAAAACGGGTGCAAAGGTACTAAATAATTATACGCCAGTTTAGTCACTCCTACTAATATTCGTGAATTAAGGCTTAGTTTTTTTAGATGGTTCGTTTTTTTAGAAGCCTATATGATAGACAAAAAAGTCTTTTTATAAAACTCTAAGAATTGTCATGTAGATATTGCAATATTGTGTATTTTTGTAGTATTGAAATAGTTTACTAATAATAAAAATATAAAATCATGAGTTTAATCGACGAGATCGTAAAGCGCGCGAAAGCAAACCGCCAACGCATTGTTCTTCCTGAAGGTACAGAAGAGCGTACGCTTAAAGCAGCTAACCAATTAATCACAGATGGCGTTGCAGATCTAATTCTTCTAGGTAATCCAAGCGAAATTAAAAAGCTAGCCACAGATTGGGGACTAGGAAATATCCCTAAGGCTACCTTGATTAATCCTTCTGAGTCTGCTAAAAAAGAGGAATACGCACAACTTCTTTGTGAACTACGTAAGAAGAAGGGGATGACTATAGAAGAGGCTCGTGAAAAAGTTCTTGATCCTCTTTATTATGGTTGCTTGATGATTAAGAATGGTGATGCAGATGGTCAGCTAGCTGGTGCATTGAACACTACAGGCAATGTTCTTCGTCCAGCCTTACAAATAATCAAGACAGCACCTGGTATTAGCTGTGTGTCAGGAGCGATGTTGTTATTGACTAAGGCACCAGCATATGGTCAGAATGGTCTTTTACTGATGAGCGATGTTGCAGTAACTCCTGAGCCTACAGCAGAACAGCTTTCAGAAATTGCTATTTCGACTGCCGAAACTGCTCGAGTAGTGGGTGGTATTGAAGAGCCTAAGGTAGCTTTATTGAGTTACTCTACTAAAGGCTCAGCCAAGAGTGAAAGCATTGATAAGGTCGTTGAGGCTGTAAAGCTAGCTCATGAAAAGGCTCCTGAGCTAAAGCTGGATGGTGAGTTACAAGCAGATGCTGCTATTGTTCCAGCTATTGCTTCAAGTAAGGCTCCAAATTCTCCTCTTGCTGGGCAAGCAAATGTTTTAATTGCTCCCAATCTAGAGGTAGGTAATATTTCTTATAAATTAGTACAGCGTCTGGGCAATGCTGAGGCTGTAGGTCCTATTCTTCAGGGTATTGCCTCTCCAGTGAATGACTTGTCCAGAGGATGTTCAATTCGTGATATTTACACAATGGTTGCTATTACTGCCAATCAAGCTATTGCAGCAAATAATAGAAAATAAGTAAGCTTAGATTAAAATACATACATATGAAAATTTTAGTACTGAACTGTGGTAGCTCTTCAATCAAATATAAATTATTTGATATGAGTAAATCTACAGTAGACGCTCAAGGTGGTGTTGAAAAGATTGGTCTACCAGGTTCATTCTTGAAGTTCACCTTGCCATCCGGAGAAAAAGTAGTCTTAGAAAAGGCAATGCCTGAACATACTATTGGGATAGAATTTATCTTAGAAGTATTAGTAAGTAAAGAGTACGGTTGCTTATCCTCACTAGATGAGATTAAAGCTGTAGGCCATCGTGTTGTGCATGGTGGGGAGAAGTTTAACGAGTCTGTTGTAATTACCAAAGAGGTAATTAAGCAAGTAGAAGACTGTACAGATTTAGCTCCTCTTCATAACCCTGCCAACCTAAAAGGTGTAGCTACTATTGCTAAGCTTCTTCCATCTATTTCTCAGGTAGCTGTGTTTGATACAGCCTTTCACCAAACTATGCCAGACTATGCGTATATGTATGCTCTCCCTTATGAGTACTACACCAAGTATGCCGTACGTCGTTATGGATTCCATGGAACCAGTCATCGTTATGTAAGTATGCGTGCCATTGAGAGCTTAGGCTTAGATCCTAATAATAGTAAGGTAATTACTTGTCATATAGGTAACGGTGGTTCTATTACAGCCGTTTTAAATGGTAAATCTGTGGATACCTCAATGGGTTTAACTCCAGTTGAGGGTTTGATGATGGGTACTCGTTCTGGAGATGTTGATGCAGGTGCTCTAACTTTCTTAATGGATAAAGAAAACCTAGATTCTGCAGGAGTCTCTGCACTCGTAAATAAGAAAAGTGGTATCATGGGTATCTCAGGTGTATCATCAGATATGCGTGAAATAGATGCTGCGGCTGAACAAGGAAACGAGCGTGCCTTATTAGGAAAGAAGATGTACTTCTACCGCATTAGAAAATACATTGGAGCTTATGCTGCAGCCTTAGGTGGTGTAGATGCTATTGTGTTTACA
Organism: Bacteroides sp.; assembly: GCA_030152865.1. GTDB lineage: Bacteria > Bacteroidota > Bacteroidia > Bacteroidales > Bacteroidaceae > Bacteroides_E. Next base: position 9,426 of record JASLIW010000042.1, on the reverse strand, counting down.
GGTGGTGTAGGTGAAAACTCTGCTGAATGCAGAGCTACAGCTTGTGAAGGTCTACAGTTTATTGGTGTGGAGCTAGATGAGGCTGCTAATGCAAAAACCAGAGGAGACGAAGGTATAATCAGTACCGCAGACTCAAGAGTTAAAGTTGCTGTAATACCTACAGATGAGGAGTTTATGATTGCCTCTGACACTAAATCCTTATTGAATCTTTAGCGTATTTTGTTTATAAATAGCTTCAATGATCTTTATTGGTCATTGAACAAAAGAAAGTCCTAGTGAATTATCACTAGGACTTTCTTATTAACTAACAACTTTATTAAACATGAAACATTTGATTAGAAAAGGTTAAATGCAACTTGTATATTAGCAGTATTTGCCATAGGATTCCACATAGCCATTGCAGATACAGGTAGTTTATACGATCCAAATTGAAGAACCTTTGAAGCAGTTAAATTGATATTTACAATTCCTGCAGTTTTTCCATATAAGTTAGCTTTTGTACCTGAGTATTTATCTAAGGCAAATGCCCCAGCAATTCCAAAATCTAAATCAACAAAGTGATCCCGAAGTATTGGACAATCAGCAGCAACATAAGTAGAATACTGATTTTTTGTGTTAGCTGCACCTCTATCTCGACCAAGAAGAATAGTTGACCAGCTTAATTTGAGTGGTAGCTTACCTTGAAATTGATAGGCTAGAGCTAAGTCTATTAGATGACCAGTTTCTCTTCCTCTGTAATTAAATACTTTGTTGTTTTCCCAGGTAGCATCTGTTGAAAAGTTGTATATATCCCATATATCAATGCTAAAACCTGCTTTGTTAAAGCTTAGGTAGTAATCAAACTCCTTGTAAACTCCGTTAAAACTAGCAGCTCCCCATAGACCAAATTTAAACATCTTATTGTTTGTTGAAATATTGATGTCTGCATCTGCCATGGCAGCGTTTGTAACTTGTTGACCACGCCATAAGTGCATGTTTTTTACTTGGAAGTTATAGTCGATAGGACCTTGCTTTTGAGCAAATCCACTTAGGCACACCATACTAAGGAGTAGGGTGAGGAAAATATGTTTTGTTTTCATAACTTGATTATTTGATACGGTTTGGATTAAACGATACCGGCTGCATGAAAGCCTAGATAAGTTAAGTATGCTAAAGCTGCGCCTATAAGAGGCCCAACTACTGGCACCCAAGCATAGCCCCAGTCACTGTCTCTTTTGTTCTTTATAGGAAGCAGTGCGTGAGCAATTCGAGGTGGAAGGTCACGAGCAGGGTTAATTGCATAGCCTGTAGGTCCACCTAGCGACATACCAATTACCACGATAAGCATAGCTACTGGGAAAGGACCTGCTATTTTTGCTCCTCCAGCTAAATAGATACCTATAACGAGTAAGTATGTGCCGATAACTTCTGCTACGCAATTGTAAAATGGGTTTCTAATCTCTGGTGCTGTACAAAACACCCAAAACTTTTTGTCAGAGCTTTCTTCTGCATCAAAGTGAGGTTTGTATAGAATATAAACTAAGCAGGCACCAACAAATCCACCTAGCATTTGAGAAATAATGTATCCTACTACCTCATAGGCACCACCATCAAAGAGGCCTGCCCAATAAAGTCCTAGTGTTACTACAGGGTTTAGGTGCCCACCAGAGTCCCCTGCGACATAGGCTCCGACAAATACAGCGAGCCCCCAAGCAAAGGTTACAACTACCCAGCCAGCATTTTGGCCTTTGGTTCCTTTCAATAAATTATTAGCTACAACTCCGTCACCTAGGAGTATAAGAATAGCTGTCCCGAAGAATTCGAGAATAAATCTTGAGTCCATAATATTAAAGTATTAGATTGGTTTTATTATTTTACCCAGTCTTGAGCTCGGTAAATAGCAGCTGCCCACTTACGTTTGGCTAGTTGCATGTCATGTTTAGTATCAGGTTCAAAAGTACTGTCAACACTCCACTGTTTTTGCACTTCCTCAATATTATCCCAAAATCCAACAGCTAAGCCAGCTAGGTAAGCAGCACCTAAGGCTGTGGTTTCGATAGTGTGAGGGCGAATAACAGTTTGTGCTAATACATCAGACTGGAATTGCATAAGCAGGTTGTTCTTGGATGCACCTCCATCCACACGAAGTTCTTTTAGGCCTATGCCTGCGTCCAAAATCATTGCATTAATTACATCCATGGATTGGTAAGCAATACCTTCAAGAGCAGCTCTGGCTATATGTGCAGCTGTTGTGCCTCGAGAAATACCTACTATAGTACCTCGTGCATATTGATCCCAATAAGGTGCACCTAGACCTGTAAGAGCAGGCACAAAATAAACATCACCACAGTCAGGTACTTGTTTTGCTAGCTCTTCAATTTCTGCTGAAGACTGAATAATTCCAAGACCATCGCGTAGCCACTGTACTGTTGCTCCACCCATAAAAATACTTCCTTCTAATGCATAGGTTACCTTACCATCGATTTTCCATGCAATAGTGCTTAGTAAGTTGTTTTTAGATGTTACGGGTTTGTCACCAGTATTCATTAAAATAAAACATCCAGTACCGTAGGTGTTTTTTACCATGCCTGGTTCTATACACATTTGTCCAAATAGAGCGGCTTGCTGGTCGCCCGCAATTCCTGCAATAGGGACTTTATGTGCAAAAATAGTTGTTTTCGTGTGTCCGTAGATTTCACTAGATGAGGCTACTTCTGGAAGCATGGCCTCAGGAATATCAAAAAGCTTTAATAAGTCCTTATCCCATTCTAGTGTGTGAATATTAAAGAGCATGGTACGTGAGGCATTAGTTACGTCAGTAACGTGTCTTTCACCCCTGGTAAGTTGCCAGACAATCCAGCTGTCTACTGTACCAAATGCGAGCTCTCCTCTTTCAGCTCTCTCTCTTGCTCCTTCTACATTATCCAAAATCCATTTTACTTTGGTTGCACTGAAGTATGCATCGATAATAAGACCTGTTTTGTCCTTAATAAAGGGGATTAACTCAGCTTCCTTGAGCTTGTCACAATATTCAGCTGTACGTCGATCTTGCCAAACGATGGCGTTGTAAATAGGGTCGCCTGTTTTCTTGTCCCAAACAATGGTTGTTTCACGCTGATTAGTTATCCCAATCCCTGCAATGTACTTGCCATTGATACCAATCTTTGTGATTGATTCTGCTGCGACAGATGCCAATGAAGACCAGATCTCATGCGGGTCATGCTCAACCCACCCACTTTGTGGGAAAATCTGCGTAAACTCCCTTTGAGCAACAGAACATATTTCTCCATCATGGTTGAAAACGATAGCCCTAGAGCTTGTTGTTCCTGCATCAAATGCCAAAATGTATTTTTCCATACGTTAGATAAATTTAAGGTGTAAATTTAATTGATTGAAATTTATGGTTTCGAGGTTGATTTTTACCTCTAGTGTGCTTGTGATTAATAAAATATATTTTCAGCAAAGATATATTAATCCTCATAGTAAGGTTGAAAATAGTTTATTGGTTTTAAAGTATATATACCACTCTTGCTATAAAAAGCTAGTATTCTGTCAAAGCAAGAGGTTACTTTTCTCAAAGCTATGCAAATATTTTATAAAAACAAACTAAGTCGAAAAAAAAGAGAAGTAAACGAAAGAATATTGTGGCTTATCGTAAGCTGTTTGGCTCCGTACAAAGAGTGGGGCTTTCGAGTTACGTATTTTAACCCTTTCATTATTCTTTTATATTAAAATAAAAGTGTATGTTTGATTGTACGAATATGCTTAGCCTATTCTAGGAGTGAAGGCTAATGCACTAATTAAACTTTTTAAAACTAATACTTTAACACCATATTGTATGGGAAATATAGCTAAGCGACATAAGTATATCTTAGATACTTTGAAGAAAGATGGATTTGCTAAGGTACAAGACCTAAGCGAAAGCTTAGGGGTTTCGGAAGTCACGATTCGCAAGGATTTAAGAATATTAGAGAGTAAAAAACTACTTATACGTAATCATGGAAGTGCAAGTGCTTTGAGCTCCTTGATTACAGATCGACATATCGACGAAAAAGAGAAGTGTAATATAGAGGAGAAGAGGCGTATAGCAGAGGCAGCAAATGCTATTTTAGAGACTAATGATAAAATCATCATAGCCTCTGGTACTACTCTCTTGACTTTTGCAAATCACATTGATATACAGAAGCATCTGACAGCTATAACTTCTTCTGTTAAGGTTTCGCTAACACTTTGTTATCATCCTAATATAGAAGTAGTTCAATTAGGTGGAAATCTAAGAAAAAACTCAGTTTCTGTTGTGGGTCATTATGCTGAGCAAATATTAAGTACGCTTTCTTGCAATAAGCTTTTTATAGGTGTTGATGGTATTGATTTAAATTATGGCCTTACAACAAGTAATATGAATGAAGCCTATATCAATCAAAAAATGATAGAAGTTTCAGACAAGGTTATTGTGCTTACTGACTCTTCTAAGTTTGGTCAGCGCGGATTTTGTAAGATCTGTGACTTTGATAATATTCATCATATTATAACAGACACCAATGCTCCAGCTCACATGGTTGAGCTAATTCGAGAAAAAGGTATTGAGGTTACTTTAGTTTAGGCTTTCAATATAAAAAATAAAGGAGTACACCTTGCATACTGAGGTGTACTCCTTTATTATATGTGGGATTTAATAATCTGCTCTTAGCCTAGTCTGCCAAAGCTCGAGCAAGAATAGAAATAGGATGCTCACACTTTGCTTCAGTTGACATTTCAATTTGCCACTTACATGTTTCGCAATCAGATACTACGTAGTCTATATCACTCGCAGCTATTTGTTTGAATAGGGGGTTTCCTATAGCTTGTGAGGTTTCATAATTTTCTTTTTTGAAGCCATAGGTGCCCGCAATACCGCAGCAATTTGGATCTAAGACCGTTAGTTCAATATTGGGTATCAGCTTGAGTAGTTCAATAGAGTAGTATGCCCATCCTAACTTCTCCATATGGCAGGGGGTATGATAGGCTACCTTTATTTTCTTATCACTTACTTTAAGCTTTTTGTCTGTTTGGCTGAGTAGACGGTATATATATCTTGTAGCCAACTCTACATCCTCTTTCACATCTTCATTGTCTATGTCTAAAAGGTGTGGGTACTCATCGCGTATTGTAAAGGTACAAGTGGAAGAAGTAGCTATAACTGGGCGTTTTTTCTTGTGTACAGATTCTCTTATTGCCTCAATGTTGACGCTTGCTTGTTTCTTGGCTTGATTTATTAAACCATTAGATATAAGAGCCACTCCACAACATTTTTCTTTACTAAGAAGCTGTACGCCTATGTTTAAAGCATTCATAACCTTGATTAGGTCTTTTCCTAGTTGAGGGTTGTTGTAGTTTACATAGCAACCATGGAAATAGCTTAGCTGTTCAGGGTATTTCTCTTGCTCTTTTTTAGCATGCTTTTTATACCAAGATTCGAAAGTACCAAAAGCATATTTGGGGAAGGTTCGGTTTCGGTCTATTTGCAATGTTTTGTCTAATACATACTTTGTAGCTTTTAGTCCTAAAATTGGATTGACCAAGGGAGCAAAAGGAGTAGCAAGAGTACCCATGATATCTGTATTAGCTAGAAGCATATCTCTAAGCTTAGGTTTCTTTTTGCTGTGCTTAATACGTGCGGCTTGTATGATGTCTCCAATTTTAACATTGGATGGACAAGCTACCTCACATCGCTTACAGTTTAGGCAGTATTTCAGTGCCTCGTCGTAAAAGTCTGCTTGCTTGAGTCGAAGTCTTTCTCCGTCAGGACCCGCTTGCTTAGGACCGGGAAAATTGGGATTGACAGCTGCTACGGGACAATACACAGTACATATCGTACATTTGATACACTGTTCAAAGTTGTTATTGCTTATGTTATGGTCTTGAAGTTTCATAGTCCTATTATTTTCTAAGAATATTTTTGGCAACCTGTAAGGCTGTAAGTAAGGATACACCAGATCCGCATCCTTCCTTTATCGCATTAAAGGATTCTAATCCTGCTCCAATAACATAGAGGTTGTCAATGGTTTGATTGTTTTTTTGTCCTTGGAAGTTTGCGTTAGTTTCAATTCCGTAAGACATGTATGCTTGTTTGTCAAATACGTTTTTTTGATACCAGTCACTTCGATTTGTACTGTAGTTTACGTCTAATTTAAAGATTGGCTCGTAAATTTGAGTGCGGTTAGCGATGAGCCCCTGACTGAAGTAACTACCTGTTGCTAGCACAAAATGATCAGCTTTGAAAGGAATATCTCCGTGATTAAAGCTGTAGATTTGCTCTACTCTTCCATTCTTGATATCTCCATGAGTTATGTTGTCTCCAAGCATATATACACCTCCTAGATTTAAAAACTGACGCTGGAGGTGTCTTTGCATTTTGATGCCGATAACAGAAGGAGGCAGTGTGGGAATCAGATACAGTGGCTTGCCAACAGCTTTTTCAAGTTCTCCGATTATCTTGTCATTGGAGAGGCTTAATATAGCAGGGAAGAGTAGTGCATCGCAACCTTCACTTCCTTTCTTTAGAATGGCTACCAACTGGTCGAACTCTTCTTTGCTGAGCTGATCCATAACATTAGTAATGTTGCTGGAGCGTAACTCGCTAGGGTTTCTTCGGAGTCTATCCAGAGAAGCTAAGGAAAAATCCGTTATAGTAAACTTAGTGCCTAATTTGGATAGGGCAGTGGCTATAAATTTAGGGTAGAAGTCTAAGAAGCCGCTCATATTAAAGAGGGCTACTTTACTCCAAGGCAATTGATCTTTTTGGGTAGATGTAGCAAAAGGAGTAATTGTTTGCCAAGTTGCTTTCATTTCACCTAATGGTGTAATGCGGTAGTGGTTTTGGTTTTGTTGTCCGCTGAGTGGAATTCCTTGCTCAGTCAAAAAATCGATTGCCTCTACGCTTAGACTTTTAAATAGCTCTTTCCCTAATTTACTATATGGGTGTTTAGGGTTTTGTGCAATTAGGTTTTCTACTTCATCGAAAGGGTGAACTACTTCTTTACCATCAGGTAGGTTGTTGAGTAGGTCTAAGGAGCCTGAGCAGAAGTGTAATGCACTTTGTCCCGCTGAGATGATGGCGCACTTCTTGTTTTGTTGGCATAGTTTTATACCGCACACTAAACCTGCTAGGCCACCTCCAATTATAACTGTATCAAATTTCATTTTGTTTCAATTTTTGAGTTAGACAATCCACACACACTTTCGTACACCCAAGCAGTGTATTCACTTCCTCTTAAGCTGTCTCCCCAAGCAGTAGGGTATATTCCACCCCATCGCTCATTGAGGAAAGAGGCTAAATCTTCTTTGGCATGGTTGGCGCAGGTGCCTTTCGATTCATTCATTAAACCTGCTGCTCTACAAGCGCAGAGTTCGCCTTGGCAGGTGCCCATTCCCACGCGAGTTCGTCTTCTCAAGTCTACAAGGTTATGCACATCTAGCTCTTCGATAGCATAATTGACCTCGCCTACGGAGATTTCCTCACACTCGCAAACTAAGCTATTCTCACTGTCTGTGTTATTGGCTAGTTTTTCAGCTCGATCACCATGGCGATAAATAGCCGATTCCCTTAGGGTATGTGGGATAGAGATTATTTTTTTTGTGATCTCCTCTTTTGATTCTCTAGACCCAGGTAGTTTATCTTCTTTAGTCGTACAGTTCTGAGCTATATTTAGTTTTTTACATACTAAGTCTGTTGCCCATTCAGCCATAAGTCGGTAAGTCATGAGCTTACCTCCAGTGATAGTTATGAATCCTTTTAAACCGTCTCGTTCCTCGTGATCAAGAAGAATAATGCCTCTACTTGTTTTTCTGCCATCGGGGTCGTTATCTGCAGCTACAAGAGGCCGTACTCCAGCGTATGATCTGAGGATTCTGGTTTGTGCTAGAATAGGAGCTAGCTTTTCTCCCTCGCTAATTAATAAGTCCACCTCATCAGGAGTGACAAACATGTTGTCAATTTGGTCATAAGGAATTTTAGTAGATGTAGTTCCAATTAGTGTAATAGTATCTCCCGGTACTAATATATCTGCATTGGCAGGTTTTCTACATCTGTTCAGCACTACATTGTTTACACGATGTCCAAATATGAGTAGTGAGCCTTTGGAAGGAAGCATTCTCACCTTTAGGTCAGCGTACTCAGAGATATGCTGTCCCCATATACCACCCGCATTGACTACAACCTGACAGTAATAATTGGTTGTTTCTTTGGTTCGATGATCTAGGGCTTTTACTCCAATAACTTTATCTTGCTCTCTAATTAAACCTACTACTTCATGGTATGTCTTTATAGTAGCACCATGTTCTTTGGCATCAATAATATTAGAGGAAGTTAACCTGAAGGGGTCAACTGAGCCATCGGGTACCTGTACTGCTCCAACTAGTCTAGGGTTGGCTGAGGGTTCTAGGCGTAGTGCTTGTTTAGGATCTATTGCTTTAGCTTCAATGCCAGCCTCTAGGCAGGCCTTTATAAATGTATCTTGATAGTTTAGATCATCTTCAGGTAAGCTAAGAAAGAGACCGCTAGTCTGCTCAATACAATGACTGGCTATTTTTTTAAGTATTTTGTTTTCCTCTATACACTCTACTGCTGATTCCTTATCGGTTACAGCATAGCGAGCTCCACTGTGTAGAAGTCCATGATTTCTACCTGTGGTTCCAGTAGCTATATCGAAGCGCTCTAAGAGTAGAGCTTTAAGGCCTCGTTTGGCACAGTCGCGTACTGTGCCAGCACCCGTTGCTCCACCACCTATTATTATAACGTCATAGGTATTTGTTTTTGTGTTTTGATTGACTTGATTCATGGGTTAACAATTTAGTGTACTACAAAGAAAATAAATTTTTCTTATAATCAAAACTAAAACGAAAGAAAAAGGAAGTAAACGAAATTACTTATTTCAGGTATTTGACAAGTTAGGTCTAGATTTTTATGTGTTTAGATGAGATCTGGTGCATGGGATATAAGAGGTGTGTTTCAGTTGTATTACACATAGCGTGTAATTGTATTAGACTAGTATATAGGATATTATGATTAATTCCAGCTTATTGTTGAACAAAATTATTCCGAGAATAGTTGTTTAATAGAGCTTCCAAAATAAAATACAATAAAAACTGCTTTCGAATGAGGCTAGTTTCGAAAGTTTTATTATATTTGTGATATAAGGATGTCATTTTTGTATATAAATGAGACTTTTAATTTAGTCAACCTAGTTTAACTGTTAAAACCCGTAGTTATGTCAAAGATTTGTGAGATGAAGATTCAGGAGGATACAAGAGCTTATTCTCTTGATGTGAAGGAAATTAATGAGGCGAATAGAAGAGAAGAATCAACAACTTATATCGAAGTACTCTCTTTTTTGAGGGATGTATTTCATCTCGTAGACTTTTCTGGTATAATCAGTAACTCTAAGAAAAAGATATATTAAGATTTTA
>JASLIW010000127.1 GCA_030152865.1 Bacteroides sp. | reverse complement strand
TGCGGGTGTTGGCAAAGCCGATTGGGAGATAGAGCTGGGGTTGGATTTGGGTATCTTTTGCTTCAATGTAGAGTCTATTCCAGAGCTTGAAATTATTAATGAGCTGGCACAAAAAATGGGCAAGAAAGCTCCCGTTTGTTTACGTATTAATCCCAATGTAAGAGCCAATACACATGCTAATATTGCCACAGGTTTGGCCGAAAATAAGTTTGGCATTAGCCTGAATGATTTGGATAAAGTACTGGCTTGTATGAAAGAGCTTTCGGCTATTGAGTTCCTAGGTTTACACTTCCATATTGGCTCTCAGATACTTGATATGGGCGATTTTGCTGCACTTTGCAACCGTATCAATGAGCTGCTAGATAAGATGGAGGCTCAGCATTATCGTTTGCCACATATCAATATAGGAGGAGGTTTGGGGATAGATTACACACATCCTAATCGTCAGCCTATTCCTGATTTTGAGTCTTATTTTGAGGTGTACGACACTCACTTAAATTTACGTCCTTACCAGACCTTGCATTTTGAGTTGGGCCGTTCTGTCGTGGGGCAGTGTGGCTCTTTGATCTCACGCGTACTTTATGTGAAGGAGGGTGTCAATAAAAAGTTCGCTATCTTAGATGCTGGTATGAATGATTTGATTCGTCCTGCTCTCTATCAGGCTTATCATAAGATAGAAAACTTGAGTTCTGATGCTCCTCTTGAGGCTTATGATGTGGTAGGTCCTGTTTGCGAGTCTTCCGATGTCTTTGGTAAGGCGCTTGATCTGAATCAGCTAAGTAGGGGAGATTTGGTTGCTATTCGGTCGGCTGGAGCTTATGGAGAGGTGATGGCTTCTGAGTATAATTGCCGATCTCTGCCCAATGCTTACACTTCAGAAGAGTTTAAATAGAACATTTTGAGTTCTGTCTTGTTATTAGGGTTGTGCGACTCAAGCATCTAATTTCAATAAATTAAAATTATATCAATCATGAGAATTTCAACATCACTAGAGAAAAAATTTAACGAACAAATAGCTGAAGAACTTTGGTCAGCCAATCTTTATTTATCAATGTCTTTTTATGTAGCTAATCTAGGCTATGATGGTTTTGCTGCTTGGTTAAAAGCACAATCTATGGAAGAAACCGATCATGCACATCAGTTTGCAGAATACCTAATCACTAGAGGTGGTAAGGCCTTGGTAGATAAAGTAGATGTAGTGCCACAAGGTTGGGGTACTATTGAAGAAATATTTGAAAATGTATATAAGCATGAGTGTCATGTATCTGAAAGCATCAATGAGTTGATGACTGCAGCAATTGAAGAAAAAGACTATGCTACACAAGATTTCCTATATACGTTTGTACGTGAACAAGTAGAGGAAGAAAGCTCGGCAGATCAGTTGCTTACTAGAATCAAGCAAGCTGGAGAGCGCGGCTTGATGTACCTGGACAAGCATGTGATGAGAACAAGAGAAGATGCATAAGCAGATTTATCTTAGATAAAACAAGAAGAGGGGCCCATGGGCCCCTCTTCTTGTTTTATAGCTTCTCTAAGCTTAGCCTAGAAAAGGCTTAATCCACCCCAGCTGTGTGAGTAGTAGAGAGAGTAGCGTAATGCCGGCAAACAGGAGAATAAAGTAAACCAGTGGCTTGCCTCCAAAGACACGGTAGCCCGCATTAGGGAATTTTTTACGAGCTTTCAAAACCATCAGTGCAGGGACGATGATGGACCAGATAGCAGCCGCAAAGCCCACATAGCTAATGGCTACTACAAAGCCATAGGGAAATAGAAATGAGCCAACTAGTGGAGGAATAAAGGTGATAGAGGCTGTTTTGAGTCTGCCTAGCTTGGTGTTTTTAATTTTAAAGAGATCTGCTAAGTAGTCAAAAAGTCCGAGAGAAGCACCTAAGAATGAGCTAATAATGGCTACATAGGTAAAGAAGTTGATGAGCTGTTTGAGCAGGTGCACAGGCACATAGGTGCTGAGTGCGCTTAGCATGGCTTGTACATCATCTTGAGCGGTATTAATAGCTCCAAACTCATGACGAGCCAAGTTACCTTGGACAGAAGCAACCCACAAACTATAGATAGCTAATGCTATGAGTGAACCCCATAGGATGCTTTTTTCTATCTTTTTAGCATCTTTATTGTAATAGAGTACCATGCTGGGGGCTGTACCATGAAAGCAAAAGGAGGTGACACAGACGGGTATGGCAAAGAAGATATATGGCCAGTAGCTGTTGGAGCTGCCTGTGCTTATTCGGTCAGCAAGAATATCCAGATTGATGTATTTGACTAGGCCTGTAGTCATGGCGATAAATCCCAAAATCATAGCGAGTGTTAGGACCGTTGAGGCTCTGTCAATAGCTTTTGTTGATATCCATACACAGCTTGCCAAAACCAGGCAGAAGATAAGCCCACCAAGGGGTTGATACCAAGATTCAGGTGCTACGACCGATTGTATAATTGTATTGGTAATACCTCCTCCTACAGTGATGTAGGCATAGACTAGGGTATATAGCACAAAAGTGATACTTAGCCCAGTGATGATGTTCCACTTTTTACCAAGTAGGTCACTGACCATGGTGTCAAAACTGGCTCCTTTGGGGTAGTGTAGGTTGGCTTCAACAAGCATTAGTCCAGAACATGACATACAAAACCAGGAATAAAGTAGTACAAGTAGGGAGCGATAAAACCAAAGTCCCGATGTGGCGATGGGGATGGCTACCATACCTCCACCAATTAATGTACCTGCAATAATCATTGTTCCTCCCAAGAGAGAGGGTGTCTTTGTTTCTGTCTTATTTGCCATTTTACTAATCTTTGTAAATTCTGGCGAACAAAAGTACGACTTTTGAGAGGAAGAGGCAATAAAATGAACACTAACTTGCTGTCTTTTAGTATGCATGAATTTGAAACTATAGGCTTGGAAACTCCCCTAAGGATAAGGGTTTTGTAATGATTAAAGACTCTTAATCTTGAGTGTTGTTGTATAAGTTGCATGGTATTAGTGTTTTATGTGTTGTAGATGCTAGACCTTGATTTATTTGTGTGAATTAATTACTTGTTATCGTTTTATTGCTATGGCCTTATTGTGAAATAAAACTTGCCTGTTAGTCTTAGTTTTTAGTCCTCGAAAATAAGTAATTATATTATATAAATAACTGTAGTACAGTTTGTTAGGGTTTGTGTCGTGTTGTTTTGTACTTGGTTCTCTAGTGTTAATAAAATCAGCTAAATCCACCCTGAATATATTAGTAGTTTGAAGAAAAATTACCTAAGTTTGTGCTCTTAATAGAAAAGGGAGGTATTACTCTTTTTTATTAAGAAGACAAATAGTACAAGTTTAATGCAGCCTTGGATAGTACTAAATATGTGCTTACGACTCATTAAACTTATGTTTATCAATAGGACCTCGCTGAGGCGAGTTATTATTCATTAAAAAAACAGTTATACTTTATGAACGCTTACGAAGGGTTTAAAAGTGGTAAATGGGTAGATGAGATTAATGTAAATGACTTCATCCTATCTAATTATACCGAATACACAGGTGATGAATCTTTTTTAGTTGGCCCTACTGATGCTACAAAGACTTTGTGGAACATCTTGTTAGAGAAGTTTAAGGTAGAAAAAGAAAAGGGTGTGTACGATGCAGAAACTCGTATTCCTTCTCAAATAGATAGCTATCCTGCAGGATATATAGACAAAGATCTAGAAAAGATTGTTGGAGTACAAACTGATGCACCACTTAAGCGCGCTATTTTCCCAAATGGTGGCTTACGTATGGTTAAGCAGAGTTTAAAAGAGTATGGTTACGACTTAGATCCGCAAACGGAGGAGGTATTTACGAAGTACCGCAAAACACACAATGATGGTGTTTTTGCTGCCTATACATCAAGTATCCGTAAGGCTAGAAGTAATGCGATTATTACGGGTCTGCCCGATGCTTATGGACGTGGTCGAATCATAGGTGACTACCGTCGTGTAGCTCTATATGGTGTAGATCGTTTGATTCAAGAACGTAAAGATTACTTTGCTCAACATGATCCTGCTGAAATAGATGAGGATATTGTACGTTTCCGTGAGGAGCTAACAGATCAAGTGAATGCTTTACAAGCTCTAAAAAATATGGCTGCTGCTTATGGCTTTGATATTTCAAGACCAGCAGAAACAGCTCAAGAAGCTATCCAATGGACTTATTTTGCTTATCTAGGAGCTATCAAAGACCAAAACGGAGCTGCTATGAGCTTGGGTCGTGTATCTACTTTCCTAGATATTTATATCGAGAGAGATCTTCAGAAGGGTGTGATTACAGAGGAAGAAGCGCAAGAGATGATGGATCACTTTGTGATGAAGTTACGTATCGTGCGTTTCTTACGTACTCCCGAATATGATGAGCTTTTCTCAGGTGATCCTGTATGGGTTACTGAGTCGGTAGGTGGTATGACTAAGGATGGCAAATCTTTAGTTACTAAGAATAGCTTCCGCTTGCTTCATACACTATACAACTTAGGTCCATCTCCAGAGCCAAACTTAACGGTTCTTTGGAGTGAGGATTTACCAGCCAATTGGAAAAAATACTGTGCAAAGGTTTCTATCGACACTTCATCCTTACAATATGAGAATGATGATGTCATGCGTGCACAGTTAGGCCAAGACTACGGTATTGCTTGTTGTGTGTCGCCCATGGAAATTGGTAAGCAAATGCAGTTCTTTGGTGCTCGTGCCAACCTTCCTAAGGCGCTACTTTATACCATCAATGGAGGTAAAGATGAGCGTACAAAAGTTCAGGTAACTCCAACTACTTACGAAAGAGTAGAAGGTGAATATCTTGAGTTTGATGAGGTTTGGGCTAAGTTTGATAAGATGCTGGATTGGATTGCTGAAACCTACGTGAAGGCATTGAATATCATTCACTACATGCACGACAAGTACTCTTACGAAGCGCTTGAAATGGCTTTACATGACATCCATGTGAAACGTACACAAGCCTTTGGTATTGCTGGTATCTCTATTGTTGCCGACTCTTTTGCAGCCATGAAATATGGTCGTGTGCGTGTGGTACGCGACGAGGAAGGTGATGCAGTAGATTATGTAGTAGAGAAAGAGTATGTACCTTTTGGTAATAACGACGATAAGACTGACCAGTTTGCAGTACAGATTGTTGAGCTATTTATGAATAAGATTCGTAGTCACAAGATGTATCGCGATGCTATTCCTACACAATCTGTTCTAACTATTACATCTAACGTAGTGTACGGTAAGAAGACGGGTAACACCCCTGATGGTCGTAGAGCAGGTGAGCCTTTTGGCCCTGGTGCTAATCCCATGCATGGACGTGATACAAGGGGTGCAGTGGCTTCGCTATCTTCAGTAGCTAAGCTTCCTTTTGAGCATGCCAATGATGGTATCTCTTATACCTTTGCAATTACACCTTCTACGCTCGGACAGAATACAGACGAAAAGCAAGAAAACCTTGTGAGCCTGATGGATGGCTATTTCAATCAGCATGGACACCACTTAAATGTAAACGTTTTTGATCGTGACTTGCTTATTGATGCAATGGAGCATCCCGAGCAGTATCCTCAATTGACTATACGTGTATCTGGTTATGCGGTAAACTTTGTGAAGCTAACTAGAGAGCAGCAATTGGATGTAATCAACAGAACGATTACCACTAAATTCTAAGTCAGTTAGAAGTATAAATTAAAATATAGTCGGACTAATTAGTTCGACTATATTTATATAAAAATGGATAGTATCATGACAAAAGGACTTATACACTCATTTGAATCATTTGGAACCAAAGATGGACCAGGTATTCGCTTTGTTCTTTTTCTGCAAGGCTGTCCTTTGCGGTGTCAGTTTTGCCACAACCCAGATACTTGGTTGCGTGAGGATCACAAAATGGAGCTTAGTCCTACTGAGGTTTTTGACGAAATCAATAAAGTAAAAGGTTTTATTAAAAAAGGGGGAGTAACGGCATCAGGTGGTGAACCCTTGATGCAGGCTTCTTTCTTACAGGCACTTTTTGCTCAGTGTAAGGAGGCAGGCTTACACACAGCGGTAGACACTTCAGGATTCTACCTCACTGAGGCAGTAAAGGAGGTTTTGACGCTTACTGATTTGGTTTTACTAGATGTTAAACATATCGATCCAGATAAATACCAAAAGCTTACGGGACGAGCATTGGAGCCTACCCTGCGGTTTTTAGACTATTTACTGGAAATCAATAAACCTGTATGGGTGAGGTATGTCTTAATACCTGGCATCAGTGACGATGAGGATGACTTGAAGCTATGGGCAGAAAAGATAAGTACTTACCCCAATGTGGAGCGGGTGGATTTACTTCCTTTCCATCAGTTGGGACAGCATAAATGGGAGCAGATGGGTCTGGATTATCAGTTGAAAGATGTGGAACCTCCTAGCATGGATGAAATCAAGCGTGTAGCTGAATTACTGAAAACATATCAGCTGCCGGTCTCTTATACCGAGTAAGTAAAGCAGTATCTAAGTAAAAAAGCATGTTAGTAGAAAATCTAGCATGCTTTTTTATTTATTACTTAGTCTTTGAGTTCATAGTAAAATCTGGGATGTGGGGTTTGCTTGTTTTCCCGTACATGGAACAAGGTAATCTCTACAGTTTTATCGGAAATCAGATCCAGTGTAGCGTACTTTTCAATTTGAGTGGCACTAAGCTGATTTTCTTCCAAAAACTCTTTGTCTTGAAGGACTCGCTGTAGCAGGGCCTTTTTTTCTTTTTTAGTTCTCGTGTCTTTCCAAAACCCATGTGGACGTAAGGTGTAGTTATCGTAATAGTCATTACGTAGTAGATGGAAAATAGAGATGCCACGTTCTTCTAGAAAATCGGATAAGACTCGAAACACATCTTCTAGCTGATAGCCAAAAGCTGGGAAGTTCTTTTCGTTGTAGTAATTGTTGAGTGCTAAGAAAAACTCAAAGTATCTCCCCTTGTAATGGTTTTCTAACAGATAGGGTAGTGAGCGCGAAAAGCGTCCACTGTTCCAGTACCTATCTAAAGCCTCTTCTGCACGATGAATCAGCTCCAACTCCTCTGCAGAGATTGCATCATTGTAGAAAATCTCATAGGGTGCTTCTGGGTCAAACTGGTAGCCGTATTTCGCTGCATTCTTTCGTAGGTTTGTACCTCGGAGCATCTTCAAAAAGCCCAATTGCACCTCCTTTGCGCCTAAGGCAAAGACATCATTGAACGACTGAATAAAACGCTCGTAGGTTTCAAAAGGAAGTCCAGCTATTAGGTCCAAGTGCAAGTCTATCTTCCCTCCTGCTAGGAGCTTTCGGATATTGGAAGCTAAAAGCTGAAAATCTTGTCTACGCTTGACTTCCAGATTGGTGGGTTCGTAGGTAGATTGAATGCCAATCTCAAATCGAAAATAATTATCAGGAAGCTCAGTGTTGAGGTAGTTGATCATTTCATCCTTGAGCAAGTCCGCGTAGATTTCAAACTGACAACTTAGACCTGGTCGGTAGTGCTCAATTAAAAAACGAAAGATACCATAGGTATGCTCTTGATTGAGGTTGAAGGTGCGGTCTAAAAACTTAATCAAGTGTGCCCCTTCGTCAATCAAGTATTTCATGTTTTCGAAAATATACTCCTGTGGAAAGTAGCGTACACCTTTTTCGAGTGAAGACAGACAGTATTGACACTGATAAGGACAGCCTCGAGAAGTCTCTAGATAAACCACGCGATGTATCAGTGAGTCCTTGTCGCAGGCAAGCTGATAGGGTGAATCAAGCTCGACTAAACGATTGATATCAGCTTGAACAATTGTTCGATCGATGTGTCCAGGGTAAGATACCCCTTTGATACTTACCTCTCGTACGCCTTGCTCCAAGGCTTCAAATAGTTCTCCCGTAACAAACTCACCCTCACCCCCAATGAGGTAGTCAATGTTCCACTGCTCTAGAAAGAAATCGGGCTCATACATAACCTCTGGCCCACCAATGAATATAATGAGTTCAGGGCGGAGTGACTTAAGTTTATCAATCAAAGCCCTAGTTTGTTGCACATTCCAGATAGAAACACTGAGTCCGAGCACATCACAGTTTGTTTGCAGTAGTTTGTGTGCTACGGTATTTAGATCCTCTTTGATAACGAACTCAATAAACGAAACATCAAAGCGCTCTTTATTGGCCACATAGAGCCATCTGAGAGCTAAAGATGTGTGTATGTATTTCGCATTGAGCGTAGATAGAACAATTTTCATGTTGCAAAAGTATACATTTAATAGTAAATAGACTACTTTAGTAAGACCGAAAAAGAAGGTAAGAAAGATATGGAGTTAGAAAAGATATACCACTTTTTGCGTCAAGTGGCTAAAAACAACGATAGAGAATGGTTCAATGCGCATCGAGCTTCTTACGATGAAGCAAGGGCTATTTTTGAGCAATTTGTACAATTGGTACTCAACCGCATTTCGGTTTTTGACCCCTCCGTGATGGTCTTAGAGCCGAAAGAGTGCTTATTTCGTTTTTATCGAGACATCCGTTTCTCTAAAAATAAGATGCCTTTTAAATTGCATATGGGAGCTTACATGAACCCTAAGGGCAAGAAATCAGACTATTTTGGTTACTATGTACGCCTACAGCCAGGCCACTCACTCATAGGAGGGGGGAGTATAGGCTTACCTACCAAACAGCTCACCAAGATTCGTAGGCACATCATGGAACACATTGATGAATACCGAGCCATTGTAGAAGATCCCTCATTTAAAAAGTACTTCCCTGTAGTTGGTGCAGACTTCTTAAAGAGCGCACCCAAAGGCTTTTCAAAAGATTATAAGTATATTGATTATCTGAGGTGTAAGGAGTATATTTGCTCGTACACGGTACCCGATGAATTCTTTTTTCAAGAAAACTGTCTCGATAAAATAGGACAGGTCTTGGAGCAAGCCAAGCGTTATGGCGATTTCATCAACACAGCTTTAGGCTATTAAATCTATTCGTATGAAAAAACAAACCCTTCCTATTATTGAGCATGATTCTTGGTTGAAACCTTATGAAAAGGCTATTATTGGTCGGTATCAGGCTGTCCTCAACAAAGAGAGTGAACTAACCTTACAAGGAGAGGTGTCTCTGCGTGAATTTGCTAGTGGCCATCTTTATTTTGGTTTACACCCCACAGATACGGGATGGGTTTTTCGTGAATGGGCACCCCATGCAACTGCTATCTATTTGATAGGCAACTTTTCTTTTTGGTTGGAACAAGAAGCCTATCGACTTCAGCCAGTAGAAAATGGAGTATGGGAGATATACTTAGATAAAGAAGCCCTAAAGCACGGTGATATTTACAAGCTGAAAGTACACTGGCAAGGAGGCTCTGGCGAACGTATCCCTGCGTGGGCCAATCGGGTAGTGCAAGATCCCTCCACGCATATTTTTTCAGCTCAGGTATGGCATCCCGCCTCTCCTTATCAGTTTAAGCAAACCCACTTTGTACCCAAGCGTGACCCCTTACTGATCTATGAGTGTCACATTGGAATGGCACAGGAGGAAGAAAAAGTGGGCAGCTATAAAGAATTTCAAGAGTTAGTACTACCTCGTATAGTAAAGGCCGGTTACAACTGTCTTCAGATTATGGCTGTACAGGAGCATCCTTATTACGGCAGCTTTGGCTACCATGTTTCCAACTTTTTTGCACCATCTTCTCGCTTTGGTACGCCCGATGAGCTCAAAGAGTTGATAGATACAGCTCATGCAATGGGCTTGGCAGTCATTATGGATATTGTCCATTCTCATGCGGTCAAGAATGAGCTTGAAGGCTTGGGCAACTTTGCTGGCGATCCTCATCAGTACTTTTATCCTGGGGAGCGAAGAGAGCATAAGTTGTGGGATTCACTCTGTTTTGATTACGGAAAAAATGAGGTGCTTCACTTTCTTTTATCCAACTGTCGTTATTGGCTAGAAGAGTTTCAGTTTGATGGGTTCCGCTTTGATGGTGTAACCTCTATGCTCTATTACAGCCATGGCTTAGGCGAAGACTTTGTTAGCTATGATAGTTATTACAATGGAGCTCAAGATGACAATGCCATCATCTACCTAAGTCTAGCCAATCAGTTGATTCATTCAGTCAACAAAAACGCAATAAGTATTGCAGAAGAGGTGTCTGGCATGCCAGGTCTAGCTCTGCCTCTTGAAGATGGAGGTTATGGCTTTGACTATCGCTTGGCCATGAATATCCCTGACTTTTGGATTAAAACCATCAAGGAGTGTTTAGATGAAGAATGGAAGCCTAGTACACTATTTTGGGAGCTTACCAACCGAAGAGCCGATGAGAAAACCATATCCTACGTAGAGAGCCATGATCAGGCACTCGTAGGCGACAAGACCATTATCTTTCGTTTGATTGATGCTGACATGTATTGGCATATGCAAAAAGGAGATGAAAACTACCGTGTGAATCGTGGTATAGCTCTGCATAAAATGATACGTATGCTTACGATTACTACCATCAATGGAGGCTATCTCAACTTTATGGGCAATGAGTTTGGACACCCCGAATGGATAGACTTCCCACGGGAGGGCAATGGCTGGTCTTATAAGTATGCACGTCGTCAGTGGAGCCTACTAGACAATCAGAAATTGAATTTTCATTATTTAGCCGATTTTGAGCGTGATCTCTTAGCCCTAATTCACAGATACCCTGGCTTTCAAAATTTAGAAATCGAGGAAATATGGCATGATGATGCAGACCAAGTATTGGCCTACCAAAGAGAGGACTTACTCTTCATTTTCAATTTCAACCCCACTCAATCTTTTACAGACTATGGTTTCTTAGTAGCCAAGGGTGAGTATCAAGTCCTTATAAATACAGATGCTAAGAGCTATGGTGGTTTTGGTTTTGCCGATGATGCTCTTGTACACCCTACACATTTTGATCCCCTCTATCAGAAAGAACACAAAGAGTGGTTGAAACTTTATATCCCAGCCCGAACTGCTGTTGTTTTACAAAAAGTAGAGTGAGTTAAATCATCCCATAGATCCTGAGCTCTTGGATAAAAGTAAGAGCTAAGATAAGGCTAATAGCAATACAAACTCCTAGAAGTAAGCCCTTGATGTACTTGGCTTCAGGCTTAGTCTGTTGGGGCAGATCGGATAAAAAATAGGCCTTGAAGAAGAGGTAGATGGCGGGAATCGAGACCGCAACCAGTAGAAAATCTTCAGGAATATTGTAGAAGTAGGTTTTTATTAGTCCTATTAGCGACCAGTGGCAGAGAAACAAGACGATAAACATATTTACCTTTTTGGTCTTGTAGAGTAGCAGGCCTATGGTAAATGTGGTCACAGCACAAGGCATTACAGGAGAGGTCATACTCGGAAAGGAAAGCCCCCGAGCCAGCGATAATAAAGGGTAGATAAGGGGAGTAGCCATGAGTATCAAAGCCAAAACCTTATACTTTTCATTGTGAGCAAACTTGGTATAATCAGTTAGAGCATCCCAAATCCAAGTGAGTGTTAAGAGCCCCCAAAAAATAGCAAGGATATTGCTATAACCTCTAGGAGCACTATATAGCGTGTAGTAAACGATTGTTATCCAGCCAAAAATAAAAGCCAAATAAAGCTTCATAACTCTCCCTTTCCACTTCGTAGGTTTGTAGATTAGACTAATGCTAAGTAAAGCACCTACGATCACAATAACTACTTGATAGAGCCAAGTATCAGCATTGTATTCTGCGATTGTTCTCCAAAATATGTCCATATCTTTTAGTTTCTTCTTGTAATAGATGAGGCCTTTTCAGGAAATAAAAACTGAGGGAGTGTAGCTCCTACAGCGAGTACAAAGATAACAGTAGCTGTAACCATGGAGTTCGTAAAAAACATCTCCATATATTTCTCTCTTTCTGATAGAACATCCATGTTGCGTAAGAACATCAGCTGAGAGAAAATCATATTGTAAGCAAACTTACCGGGAATCATCGGCAGTAAGGCAGGGATATAGAGCACTGTCATGGGGCAATAACACTTCCTAGCCAAGTAGAGGCAAGTCATACCAATAGCTAGTGCCCCACAAAATGAAGCTGTTGTAATGTCTGCACCCAAGAAAGTCATTAAGGAATAACGAAGTGCATGGCCTATGGCTGCTAGAATTGCAATGTAACGAAAAGCACGCAAGGGTGGGTTGGATATAGCTCCAAAACCCACAGCAGCAATAGCCGCGAAGAAACCATCAAAAATAACATCTAAGACTACCATATCAAATCAAACTATCTTTTACTAAATACAACGTCAGTGAAAGGCCGATAGCCAAACAAAGCACCAAGAGAATCGCCTCTGTAAGGCGGGAAAATCCTGTTAGAATATATCCTTCTACAATATCAATAACACCATTAATTAAAGGAACCCCTGGCACCAAAAAAAGCACACTCGTTGCTAAAGCTATTTCAGAGGTGGTGTCAAAGATGAGAGAGATGGAAGCGCAGAGTGAGGCTATAAATGCAACAGCAATAAACACGATAAAATGGTTTATCTTGTTGGCATGTAAGCGCTGTTTAATAAAGAAGCCTGTAATGGTCGAAGAGAAAACAATGCCCATTGAAACCCAATCGCCTCCAAACAAACGGCAAAAAGAAGCGTTGGCAAATCCGACTAATAGTAGTACAAAGAGTGGGTGTAGGCGGGGAGAGTTTTTTATAGTGTAGTACTTCTCCTTGATTTCCTCAAAAGAAAGCTTCTTATCATAAGCTTCCCAACTCAGTCCACTTAGCTCAGAATTGTATTCAAAACTAATGGGATAGCTAGGAATATCTATCACCTCACTGTGTGAGAGCTGATGTTCTAAGTCGCGGCTGGTCAGAATAATATTCTTTTGGAAAACGCCAATTTTAAGGTCGATGCCTAGTGCTTGTCCTAAGCGTTTGGAATTACGGATGATTCGTGAGGTATGTACTCCACTCCCCATCAAAGTGGAGGAGTACTCAGCAATAAAGTGAGTTTTTTCGAGCAAAAGCTCTTTCATAAGTAAGTGAAATTTTTAATGAATGGTTACTAGTCTGTAGCAGCAATTTGTAAACTTTTACAAAAGTATAAAATTAAAAGAGATAAAGACAGGAGGGCGCTAGAGAACTTTTCATCTCTTGATATGTGTCAATTTCTGTGGGTTTTGAAATCTAAACGAGATGGAAAGTAAAGATATCTCCATACTTTGCTTTCCTAGCAAAGGACTCTTCAAGAGGGATACCTTCGAAGTATGCTAAGGCACAGGCTAAGACACCTCCGTGCGTAAAAATAGCAAGCTGTTCAGTAGGAAGATGTTTTTGAGCTAGCTCATTCAAAAAAGAGGATACACGTAAAAAGAGCTCATAGAACGATTCACCCTGGGGCACGGCCTGATGTACCCAGTCTTTCTCCCAAGCAGAAAAGTCTAGGGTATTCCAATCCTTCATCTCCCAGGCACCATAATCCATCTCCTTGAGTCGGTCATCGAGTTGTATGCCTTGATTTCCTACACAGAACTGAGCTAGACGCTTACAACGTGTCAGTGGGCTAGTATAACTAACACTGAGCTTAATCCCTTCCAAGTTCTTTTTAACCACTTGTGCTTCTTCTTCAAAGCTCTCACTTAGGGGTACATCTGTCTGTCCATAGCAAATCCCTTTTGCTACAGCTACTGAGGTATGACGTATCAAGTAGAGTTTCATAAGCTTAAGCTGGTTAAGGTAAGTAGGCTGAGGTAAAAAGTGAGTTCGCAGAGTAAAAAAATAGCACCGCAACAATCTCCTGTATAGCCCTGAATTCTTCTTTTTAGTAAACGCCAAATTAGAATAAAAACAAGAATAGGAGGAAGTACAGCACATAGATAGATCCAAGAGGAGTGGTAAGCCAAGTAGAAAAGAGGAAGTAGGCCAAACACCAAAGCTAAAAGGTAAGTAGATGGTGAGACCTGCTCATAGACTAGTTTTGCCTTGCTCGTAGCCTCTGTACGGGCATAGGGTAAAACACGATGAATGTGAGAGGCTATGAGTTTTGCCACTGAATCAGCAGCAATCATAATTAGAGGTAAGCAGTACAGGTCTAAGTGACTAAGTGATTGGTAGAGGATCAGGAAGTAAGTGATCAAGCTAATTACCCCATAGACACCAATGTGAGAATCTTTCATTATTTCGAGTACACGTTGGCGAGTAGTGCCCCCTCCTAAGCCATCAAAAAAGTCTGAAAGTCCATCTTCGTGTAGGGCGCCTGTCAGAAGCAAGCGACTAACCATGGCTAGTAAAATGGCCAGAGAGCTGGGTAGAAATAGTGCAGTGAGGCTCAGTGTAAGTGCCATAACACCCCCTGTGAGCCAGCCCACCACAGGCCAGTAGTTGATAGCTTGCTTGTAGTGCTTAGTTGGAACATTGAATGCCTTCAACTTATAGAAAGGCAGACGAGTAAAAAAAGTCAGAGCAGCTGCTAAATCCTTCCACATCACTTAAAAGTATTTGGTTACTTGAACTTCCTTAAAGGAGCTCATTTCATTAATCATACGCACTGCAGACTCAACAATGGGGTAGGCACAGAGGGCTCCCGTACCTTCGCCCAAGCGCAATCCCAACTTCAAAATGGGCTGGGCATTTAGTGCTCTCAAAGCTATAGCATGCCCTGTTTCGTCTCCTTCATGCCCATAAATAGCGTAGTGTAAAACTTGTTTATTGAGCTTAGATGCCATCAACATACAATTGGTCATGATAAAACCATCTACTAGAATAAGCATCTTTAGCTGTGCAGCTTCCAACATAGCTCCTACAGCAGCTACCATCTCATACCCCCCAAAGTACTGCATAACGTCAAGTGCTGAGCCATCGCCAGAGTAGTTTTCTCTACAAGATTTTAAAACTTCGTACTTATGTTCTAGTATCTGACCAGAGTGATCGCTTCCTGCACCTATGCATTGGCGTAGTGAAACACCCGTTAAGTAGTGCATCCAGAGTGCCGAAGAAGAAGTATTAGTAATTCCCATTTCACCCAGGCAAAGAATATTACAGCCCGCTTCCTTGCACCGACGAACACAGTCGGCACCTACTTTGAGTGCTTGTTCTAACTCTTCAGTAGTCATCGCAGCCTCGTATCGGTAGTTGCGAGTTTGTTTTCTTATTTTTCGATGGATGATGCTTTGATCTGATAGATCTAGATCTTTATTTACCCCTACATCGACGAGCATTAATTTGAAATGATGTTGGCGAGCCAAAAAGTTGACACCAGCACCTCCCTGTTTGAAGTTAAGAAGCATTTGGTAAGTTACTTCTTGAGGAGATAGACTGATGTTTTCTTCGGCTATTCCGTGATCAGCTGCAAAAACAATATGGTGGGGATTTTGAAGTGTAGGGGAGTGTGTTTGCTGTACCCAAGCTATCTGTAGAGCGAGCTGTTCAAGAAAACCCAAAGAGCCTTTGGGTTTAGTTAAATTATCTATCTGATCTCTTAAATAGGGTAGAATCTCTTCGTTTGGTTTTTCGATTTCAAATTGCATCATCTTATTTCACTTTTAGGGGTAGGCCACAGACCATTAAGCTTACTTCATCAGCCTGAGAAGCTATGTATTGGTTCAGCCAGCCTTGTAAATCAGCAAACTTACGTTGAATTTGGTTGGCAGACATCTCACCCATGCCTATCTCATTGGTTACAAAGATAAAATAAGCATCTTGTTGAGTAAACTTATCAAACTCTTTTTTGAGTTCTTTGAGCGCTAAATCTACATCAGCCTCTAAGTCAAAGAAGAAGTTGGTCGCCCATAGTGTTACACAATCGATAAGTACTACCTTTCCCTCCAGCTTGTGTTTACTCAGCTCCTTCTCTTCCTCTATATTGATCCAAGATTTGTTTTTACGGTTCTCCTTGTGGATTTCAATACGCCTACGATGCTCTTCATCCCAAACTCTCGAGGTGGCTAAGTAAATAGGAGTGGGTGATAAGGATAAGGCAAGTTGCTCAGCATATGAGCTTTTACCCGAACGTTGCCC
>JASLIW010000110.1 GCA_030152865.1 Bacteroides sp. | reverse complement strand
CTCGAAGCGCATTGCTCCGACGTAGTGATTCCCATCAGTAACATTGCAATTAACTTTGCGTAATTTATCCTCTTGGATTTCATACTCGCAGCTGTAATTAAAGCCATCTACTTCTGCAGCTGCTTTTACTAAAGTGTTTCTCTCTTGTTCTACTAAAAGTTTCATTTTCTCTCTGTTTTACTGATTAATAATTTCATCTAGTTTTGGGAATAAGGACTCCTTAACTATTGCTCCAAAGGCTTGGTCGATGTAGTTCTTCAGAGCCTGAGCTTGCTCCTTATCTAGCTCCACTTTGCCTGTTTTGTAAAGCTCCCTAGCAAGCTCTAGCTCTCCTATATCCTGCGTCTTGCTAAATATGTAGTTAGCTAAGCCTTTGTAGTCAAATTTGATCATTTGACATTTTCCGTCAAGTGCTGTGATTTCAATTTCTTTTAAATTCATGATTAATTTTTTTTAACGATATATCATATAGTGCCAATAATTACCCGTGTTAGTCAACTCCATAATTCCTCCTCTACTGATTTCTAGCCTTGTGTGTTTTGTCCCATCTGTTTTTAATATGTATTTCTTTCCATTCATACCCTCTCTACCTACATGGAAGTAGATATCGGAGTTAACGGCA
Organism: Bacteroides sp.; assembly: GCA_030152865.1. Taxonomy (GTDB): domain Bacteria; phylum Bacteroidota; class Bacteroidia; order Bacteroidales; family Bacteroidaceae; genus Bacteroides_E. The sequence goes on along the minus strand of JASLIW010000110.1, from coordinate 3,288 downwards.
CAGAATCTAATCACTCTACCTGCCCATGTATCGCTAGGATAAGGAAGCCTTATACCTAATTTGCCCGACGTGACATCGCTGTAGTAAATAGAGCTGTTATCATCAACCTTATTGAAGTCAGTCCATCGCTCGTTGTAGTTGTCTAGGCTAGCTACCCAGTTTCCAAGAAATCTCACTGTTAGTCCAAAGCCAGAAACACCTCCTCCTCTAAGGTATAGCGTGGTGTTTTTATCGCCCCCATTCACGTCTACGTATAAGCCTATGTTTTCGTTATCAAATCCAATCTTATTCGGTTGTTTGTTCTCAAACCTAGCCACAGCTGTAAAAGCGTTACCTAGCGATGCGGGCATAACATCCTCGCCAAGCATTGGGTAGCCATTGGTGCCCCCAACTTTAAAGAAGTCTTTTCTAATAACTAAATTTTCCCATTTTTGCCCCTCTATTGGGTCGCTAGTAATAGTACCCTCACCAACTTTAAACCCTGCAATGGTTGCTCCACTTAGTACGTCTAGGTTGCTTGTCCTTATACGTACTGCTTCCAAACTCTTAATATCTAGTTTTTCGGCCTTGATTGAGTTTGCTCGAATTAAATCTGTTTTTAAAAAACCACCCTCAATTACAGTTGTGCCTAACTTGGCTAGCTCAACCCTATCTTCGTAGGCTAAACCTCCAAGACTTCCTTTAAGAGCAGTAATAGAACTATTGGCTGTATCTGCACTAGTTTGAGCTTTACCAGCGTCTGCCATAGCTTTATTGGCATTAGTACCTGCTGTGTTAATTTGGCTTTGTGTAGAAGAGTCTAAAGCTCTAAAGGTTACTTTACCTGTAATGTCTATTTCAGCTCCAAGAAGAGAAATCTTATTATCCTTCATCTCAAATGAAGACTTGATAAGCTCATTGTTGCTATTTATTGCTCCTGTTATATCCGATTTAACCTGAACTTTAAATGAGTTGTGGTCTAGCTTTACGGCTGCTAAATCTTTGCTAATACCATTTGTCTTGCTGACTTCTGCGAGTAACTGGTCGTTTAGCACTCCTAGCTTTGCGTTGGTTTCTGTGATTTGTGCTTCGGTGTCTTCTGGAGCAGGACTCCAATCGGTGGGTTTGTTGCCTTGCTGAATAACCAACTCTGATATTGTGTAGTTTTTGTGTTGCTGATGCCCAACTCCTAGTAAGACCTCATCTCCTACAGGCTGTAATTTAAACTCGAACCCCCCAACATTATTAGTTAGCATAGAATTGGACTTTTGACCCGACCACACTCCTTCGGTATTCGTGTTATAAAACACCCAAATCCTCTCGTTAAATAAGTTGGACTTTCCGTGAATTATGAGTTGTCTATTTATGTTTTTTAAAGAAAACCCTATTGCATAAGAGCTTGTGGGTTGATTAATAGCTTCGATTGTTTTTAAATCAACAACTTTGTATGTTCCGTCATTAGGCTTAATTCTTCCTCCGATATATATAGCCACCTCTGAATATACCGCTAAATTTCTCACCCTAATCTCTAACCCATCAATCGATTCCTGTGCTTGCTGTGCCAATCCCTTAGCAGTGTCAGCATCGCCTTGTACTTTGCTAAATGAAGAGTTAAGCTCATTTTTGGTCGAGTTAAGACTTGTATTAAAGTTGTTTTCAACGTTCGTTATAGTAGCTCCTAATTCATTCTTAACAGAGCTTACAGAAGTGTTTATATCCTTTTGTAAATCTGCTTGAACTTTGCCAATATCAGAGCTTAGCTTGTTTGACGTCTCGGATATTACGGTTTCAACGGATTTTCCATTTCTTAAATTAAACGAGCCTTTGAGGTAGGCGTTTTGCGAGTATATACCATTTCCTTTTAGCTGACCAAATTCTTTATCTATTATCCCTGCAAGATTACCAGATCGCTGTACTAGTTTGTTTTCAAGTGAATAGGAGTTGATACCTATATAATCATCTATGTAGGGTGCATCTTTACCTATTATAGACACAAGTTGTGCATTTTGTCTTGCTGCATTGGTACGATTACCTAGTTGCACAGTCTCATCTCCAACTTCAGGAGTAGAGGAGTCTTTTTCGCTATCTGTTTTAGATAAGCAAACGTAACCAGGACCAGCCTCAACAGCTAGCCTCCAATACCTCTTAACTTTGGCTCCTTGCTTTACTTTAAATTTTTGGCAAAGTACTTGATCATCCTTGAAGAAATCATCTAAACCATCATGCTCACATTTCCATGAAGTACCGAAATCTGTTATTCTGGTTATTTTTCCTCCTGCAGCACTTCGTATAATCATGCCACCCTGGTATACTATTCGCTGTGCGATAAGTTCGAATACCTGGAAGACTTTACGAACAGTTAGATTATCAATCTCTAAGTTCCAATCACCGCTTTCTGTCTTGGCCAAACGAAAGCCTTCACCGAGGAAACCACTGATGAACTTAGGAGATGTCAAGGATTGCTTGACAACTGTATCTAGAACTGCAGCAGTGTCTTTAACGTTAAGATTCTCTACATCAGCCAGGCTCTTAACTAGCAAAGTAAAGGCTGTCAGGTTGTTAATATCTGCTTGAGTGGCATTGAGTTTAGTGGCTTCTATTTGGTTTAATAAAGCTGTAATACCATCAACAATACTTGCTTTTATGTCGTTAAGTTGGGCGTTTCCGTTTTCATCTATCGAGTACTTTGTGCCTAACTTTAATCCAGCTAGGAATGTGATTAAGTGCTCTGTGCTGTCTGGTTCAACTTTGCTTAGGAACCTAGTATCGAGTTCACTGATTGTATTTTCTATATTCTTAAAATCACTATCTATTTTAAGAGCAGAGTAGGTGTTCTCATCACTAGCATCAATACCACTAGTTGAAGAGATAATACGATTTAGTATCTCTTGAAGAGTTCTTAATGAAGATAAGACATTATCATCTGTAAGTGCAGCATACGACTCCTTAGAAACCACCTCAATAGTAGGATGAGGAGTCGAAGCTGTGCTTTCTCCACTGCTAGCTCCCTTTGAATAGGTAGCAATATTGGTTATTCCACTACCTTGATAGTTTTTACTTCTTGGCTTTCTCGGTATAACACGTGTTAGTATGTTTACTGTTTTATCAACCATTGTTATCGATCATGTTAAGTTGCATCTGTTCATTAAAGAAATCTATCTCTCCACCTGTAATGCTAAACTTCATTCCTGGCATAAAGCGGTCCGTAAGTAAGGTGTTCGGTAGAATAGGGCTGTACTTTAATTGCTGAGTAAGTTTAATCTTCGATGTACTGTACTGGCCCCTAATACGCCTGATGAGTAGTTCTTC
>JASLIW010000057.1 GCA_030152865.1 Bacteroides sp. | reverse complement strand
AAAGCTAGTTTGACGGGGGTTCCAGCCGAGCTTCTCTTTGGCTTTGCTCGGATCGCCCAAGAGCTGCTCTACCTCAGCAGGACGGAAGTATTTGGGATCAACCTCTACCAGCACTTTTCCAGTGGCCTGACAGATGCCTTTTTCATCCAAACCCTTGCCTTCCCAGCGCAGCTCTATGCCTACTCGAGCAAAGGCCAAGCTAGCAAACTCACGAACGGAGTGCTTTTCGCCTGTAGCAATCACAAAATCCTCGGGGGTATCGTGCTGGAGCATCAGCCACATGCATTCTACGTAGTCACGTGCATAGCCCCAATCTCGCTCAGCATCTAGGTTGCCTAGGTAGAGCTTATCTTGATGGCCTTGTGCAATGCGTGCAGCAGCAATCGTTATCTTACGGGTAACAAAGGTTTCTCCCCTGCGCTCACTCTCGTGATTGAATAAAATGCCGTTTACTGCAAACATATCGTAGCTCTCTCGGTAGTTCTTGGTAATCCAAAAGCCATAAAGCTTAGCCACACCATAAGGCGAACGAGGATAAAAAGGAGTCGTTTCTTTTTGGGGCACTTCCTGCACCTTACCATAGAGCTCCGAAGTAGAAGCTTGGTAGATGCGTGTTTGCTTTTCTAAGCCTAAGATACGCACCGCTTCCAAGAGCCGTAGAGTCCCCACAGCATCGGTATCTGCCGTGTACTCTGGTACATCAAAAGAGACTTTGACATGGCTTTGGGCTGCTAGGTTGTAGATTTCAGTAGGCTTGACCTGCTGAATGATGCGAATGAGTGAGCTGCTGTCAGTCAAATCACCGTAGTGTAGATTGATTAGACGCTTCTGCTTCATATCTCGCACCCACTCGTCTAGGTAGAGATGCTCTATGCGAGCCGTATTGAAGGAAGAAGAGCGACGAATGATGCCATGCACCTCATAGCCCTTCTGAATCAAAAACTCAGCCAGAAACGAGCCATCCTGCCCTGTAATCCCTGTTATTAATGCTACTTTATTCATAATTAGGTCTATTCTTCTCCATATTATCCTCTAAAGTAAGCTTATCTAAAGGTATGTACAAGTAAATTTTGACTTTCATTGACAAAAAAGGCAAGATTGTACTTAAAACCCAAAGTAATCAGCAGTCAGAGCTCGAATCTTAGCTGCACTCAAAGCCTATTGTCATCATCCTTAAAGCCTATTTTAAGTACTTATCCACCCCATTTTCACACCTAGTAGCATGCTCCTTGATGCGCTCATCGTAATACTCAAAGTTCTTATCCTTGTTCTGCATAAACTTATCCTCGTGCCACAGGTGGAAAACAATAGCTGAAAACTTCAGATACAAACGCTTTACACCACTGTTGAGCATACGCAAGGCAAAATCGTAATCTTCGCCGCCCCAGCCCACAAAAAACTCATCGTAGCCGTTGATGCGAATGTAATCCTCCTTCCAAAACGACATGTTGCAACCCAAACCCACAATACTATTCTTCTTGTAGCGCGTAGAAAGATACTTGCTCAGGGGAAAGCAGTGCACAGCATTGACACGTCTCATCAGGCCTGGAGCAAAAGGATGCAAAGGAGGAATCTCACCAGAGGCACAAACCTTGGCAGTAAGCTGCTTATCCAGATTCACCCGCCCGCCTTTGATAAAATGCCCCTTCTGGGCAAACCGCAGGTGATCCTCAACAAAGCGAGGATGCAAGATCAAATCACCATCAATTTCGATAATATACTCGTGCGAACAAGCCGCAACCGCCTTATTTCTACACTGAGCCAAGCGAAAACCCTCATCCTTCTGCCACACATGGAGCAGAGGTACAGGAAAATCCTTTTGAAAATCCCGAATCAAATCGATCGTATCTTGTTTCGAACCATCGTCACCGATCACAACCTCATCGGGCAGAACCACTTGCTTAGCAATACTTTTTAGACAGAGTCTCAATGCATCAGGCCTGTTGTAAGTCGATACAATAATGGAAGACTTAGGGTAACTCATATACTTTAATTAGTTTTTTTGCAAAGAGAATTGAATAAATTAATCCACTGTTCAATAACCACATCTTCTGAAAAACGATTCAGACTTTGGCGAGCCTTCTGGCCAATAGACCTTCTGAGCTCCTCGCTATCCATCAGCTGAGTCAGCTTCTGTGCAAAGGTATCTACATCAAAGAGATCGACTAACAAGCCATTTTCGCCATCACAAATAATATCTCTCGGACCGCACTGATAAGTAAACGAAATCGGTGCCAATCCCGCATTCATAGCCTCGAGCAGCACCATGGGCTGCCCCTCATAGCGTGAGGTAGAAACAAAGATAGAACTCTTTAGATACTCCTTCAACATCCCCTTTACAGGGCTATTCAGAATAAAGGAATCCTCCAAGCCATACTCCTGAATCATTTTGGAGAGCATAGCCTTCTTGTGTCCACTACCATAGATCATAACGCGCCAATCGGGATAGTATTGCGCTATTTTAGCCCAGATACGAATCATATACTCCCAGCCCTTTTGGCCAGTATAGCGCCCCACACCAATGATCTGCTTAGAAGCATAATCAATCTGCGAAGTGTAATGGACCGTCGGCACCATATTATGAATAACCGTAACATTATCCAGCTCGTACCAGTGCTTTCTATCCTCATGAGTCAGCACCACCACCTTATCATACTGCCTCAAATGCCTTAGCTTATTGTAAGTAAAACAGTGTGCAATCATCTTTCCCCACCAGCTGCTATCTATCTTAGCTAGCGTAGTCTTACGCTTGTATTTGGAAAAGTGAATCTCTATAATCTTCTTGCTAGCATCTTTCACCTTGTACAGGTACTTACTGTGTCCAAGTTCAATGGCAATAGCAATATCGGGTTTTATATCAAGCAGTATCTCCTCCATGCGCTGAAGAAAAAACTGAAGTGATTTTTTGCTTATTTTATCTGTTACTAAACCTATTTCATGAAAACGAATGCGAGAATCGTAAGGAAAAAAAGGTGGTTTAAAGCTAGTAGTTAAAACAATGTGTACCTCATGTCCTCGCTCCACTAAAGCACTAGCCTTGCTCAGGACAATTCGCTCCATTCCACCAGGGTTATTAATGCCAAATATCGAATATACTATTCTCATGTATAATTTAAAAATATCTAATTTTTATGCGAAGATAGAACTAATTCTACAGATATAAAAACGATAATGAGTAGTAATACCCACAACAACACCGCACAAACCACAAATGATTAAACCCAATATTTGCACCGACAGAAGCTATCTCACTGATACTTACTCAGTCTTAAACTGCAGATGATCCAAACACAGCTGCTCAGGAATTTCCTCAAAAAAATCTCCAGCCTGATTAGAGAAAGACAGTTGAAACTCCAAACGGTCTAGCTTCTGCAAAGCCGCTTCGGGATAAGCAAGCTCAATACGCTTCCAGTTTTGTAGCTGACACAGCTCATCCTCGCTCATCTCTTCGTGCAAGCTAAACATCCGAACAGCACTATCTAGCACCACCTCATCACCCCAATACCCCCGCACATAAAGCTGAGCAACCACCGTCTTCTCCGTCTGCACGTGCTGCTCATAAGCCTTGCCAATAACAGCCGCCGCATTGGCCACATAAAAAGAAAGCAACATACAGGGCTCCTTAAACTGCAAGTACGCACCCGCCCCCTTAGTCATTAAAAAGTAATCGCCCGACTTGCCAGCCTGAGCCCCAGCAGCCCGATACACACTCAGCCGATTCTCTGGCCCATACCAGGCAGCATCAGCCAGCGCCTCGGGAGTCAAAGGGCTGTAGCTGCTGTAATTGGAGCGCACCACACCACCCAGCTCATAATCAAAGCCAGCCTCCGACTCACAAACCCCATAAAGCAGATAAGGATGCTTCTCCTCCCGAGTAAAAGCAGGAAAAGCCGTACTGGGGCTGTAATCGGGAAACAGATTCTCCCCTGCCGCCGTAGGCCCAGCCAAAGCCAAATCGGGCTCTTCAAAACTAATCAGCGTAGCAGGCTTAAAAGCTACATCCTCCTGATCGGAAGAAGAACAAGCCGCCAAACCCAATAAAAAAGAGCCACAGAAGAAGCTCAGCACAAAGTGAATTGATCTTTTCATAGTTCAAAGTTTTAAGTGGCAGCAAGTTATAAATTAAAAGCCTCAAAAGAACAATTTAAACACTTAAACTTTAGCTGTACCAGCTCAAACAAGCCCCAAGCTCCA
>JASLIW010000029.1 GCA_030152865.1 Bacteroides sp. | reverse complement strand
AAATCTACGTCATTGAGGTAGAGGAAGATGGTATCTTGAGCCTGTGCCGAGGCCATGCCATTGATATTGATAAACTGGTTGCCCTTACTAAATAGGAAGTTTTCTACCTCCACCTTCTTGTTGTTGAGCAGAACTTCTGAGGCATGGAGCTGCCATACGGAGTCATTGAGTATTACCTCACTGGGGTGAATACTCAGGTGTGTCTGGAGGTACTTCTGTTTGCGCTCATCTTCCAGACGCTCAAAATAGGTCTCGGTATCAAAGCGACCGCTATAGGTTACTGTGCCATTATTCCCCCAGTTGACAGAGGTAGTCACATAGTCATCCTTAGCCTGTGCCAAGACCGCCACATTGACTGCTCCATACTTTCTTTGTTTAGTAAAGCGAGCATGTGCCTCTAGGTGCTCTCCTGGGTTTTCGAGTAGCAGCATGGCCGATTCATAAAAATCATTGTTGTAGCGTAGGCGAGGGAAGTAACCCTCGATGTGCACCCGCTGATTCTCATCGTCAAAATAACCCTTCAAGGTGGAGTGTGTATAGGTTTGGAAAGGAATATTAAAGAGATGCGTCAATATTTTAGTATCGACCAGATCCACCTCAAAGCTGAAGTTGTTGTGGCTCTGTGCTGGTGTTTGTAAGGAGGCTGTCAGTGAGGGTAGGTAGCGCTTAGTGGTGTTTAAAATACTATTCCACAGTGTCTTATAGGAGTAGTTGCCCTCGATATGAGCCTTCAAGAAATTGGAGTTGATCAGGAGCTTGTTCTCTTGGGCGGTGTGCAGCGCTTGTACATTGAAGTTATCTAGCTGATAGCTCAAGTCGCTGGTGCGGTAGTCCAGGGCATTGATATTGATTTCTCCATTCATCTCGTCGATAGATCCCCCCGTAAAGTTGGCCACCAGCTCCACCGAAAATTCCTCCTCTTCATCTCTGTCATTGAGGTGAAGCAGGTAGGGCTTGAAGTGCTTGATCTGTGCCGTAAAGTCGAAGGTGGGCAGTGCCTGAACTAGGTTAAACCGCCCATTGAGGTCGATATAAGCATGGGGATCATCCAGTAAGAGTGCGCCATCAAATCCACCCTGCTTGTATCTGCCGTTGATGGCTATTTTTTCGTAGCGGTAGTTGCTGTAGTCAAAATCCGCTATCTCCCCTTGGAGCAAGACATCGGGATAGTCTAGCTCTTTTTGCTTGCTTCCGTTCACTTCAAAATTGAAGGAGATGGTATTTAGATCCTCGTTGGCAAGGAGCTCTCCCAGCTTAAAGTCGGTGGCTTGTAGTGAGCCTCGGTAGCTAATCTTGTGCTTCTCCTGCGCATTGGTAAATTTAATATCTGTGCGTAGGCTTCCCTGTTTGGATCTAAACACACCGTAGGTTACAAAGTCATCGGGATAGCCCGAAAGCTCCCCCCTAAAGGAGAGGTGGCCCATGCGCTGTAAGATAGGAGGGACTTCCTCAAAATCTTCCTGTAAGTTGCGTAACAAAAAGCGCATACCCTCTTGGTCAAGGCTCAAGCGGCTGAGCTTAGCATCAATAAAAGCATCTCTGGGGCGTGATAAATCCTCTACCGTGCCACTGCCCTGCAACACCAGGTGTTCGCCCCCCTGGAGTGAGATTCGTGGGCAGTTGAGGTGATTTAAAGTGCCCTCTACCGCTAGGCCCAGTTGTATCTTCTCGTGAAAGCTCTTGAAGCTGGGTACGAGCGGACTCAGATCGGCTAGGGTAAGGTAGGAGGGTAGTGTCTGGATGGAGAGTTCCACCTGTTCGGCAAAGTCCTCAAAACTAGTGATACCCTTGTAGTTTAGCTTTATCGTGTCTAGAGCAAGCAAAGAGTTGGGGAGTGCCAGCTTGACCTGATCTATCTGCATCTGCTCTCGATTGCCCACCACTTTCAAGGCAAGCTTCTTGAGTTTTAGCCCCGATTGCTCGTTGAGGCTCAATCGTTTGATGTTGGCATGAATGGAGTCGTTTTGCAGGGCCTTGAGCGAGATGTTGGCAATGATGTTATTGAATTGGAGGTGCTGGCTGTCCAATATGCCCTCCTCAGCCTGAGCCTGATCTAAGACATCATAAGATAGCTTGCCACGGCGCACCAAAAGTGAGTTGATGCGTAAGTTTATCTTGCTGTTGGTCTGGGGCTGATCAGTGGCTAAGGCTTCGAGTATAAACTGAAGGTTGAGTGGCTCCTGAGCAGAAGGTCTGCTGAGTTTGAGGTCAAAGCCAAACAGCTGCACACTATTGATAGATATCTTGCCCTTGAAAAGCTCCCAAATATCAAAACGGGCAGAAAGTCGGGCCACCTTAAGTAGCTCAGCACCTGCCTGATCCTTTAGCAGCACATCTTCGAGAATGATGCGGTTGAGTAGGCCCATATCAATGCGCCCCATTGTAAGCTCGGTCTGCAAGTGCGTGCTGAGTTGACTGGCCACAGCTGCCGACATCTTACTTTGGATGGCGGGAAGGTTGAGCAAGGCTATAATTAAGAGGTATAGCCCCAAAAGGGTACCCAAAACCCAACGTACTATGTTTTTAATTTTTTTGATAATTGATGAGATTTAACAGGGTTCCCAGCAAAAATATAAAATATAAGCTTACGAATACTAGTTAAATCACTACTTTTGTACCGATTTAAAAGACGGAGAATAGATATGAGTACAATTATATTAGGGATAGAGTCATCCTGTGATGATACATCTGCAGCAGTAATTCGTGATGGATACCTGCTCTCAAATGTAGTAGCGAGTCAAGCTGTACACGAAGATTATGGAGGGGTAGTACCTGAGTTGGCCTCTCGTGCCCACCAACAAAACATCGTACCTGTGGTACATGCAGCCCTAAAGCAAGCGGGTGTAAGTAAGGAAGAATTGAGTGCTGTAGCCTTTACTCGTGGTCCTGGCCTAATGGGCTCTCTGCTAGTTGGTGTCTCTTTTGCCAAAGGGTTTGCACGTTCGCTAGGCATCCCCATGATTGATGTCAACCACTTAGCTGGTCATGTGTTGGCTCACTTCATCCAGGTAGAAGGAGAAGAAAACAAGCAACCTGAACTTCCTTTTCTCTGCCTGCTCGTATCGGGAGGCAACTCTCAGATTATATTGGTCAAATCGTACAAGGATATGGAAATCATCGGTCAGACCATTGACGATGCAGCGGGTGAGGCTATTGACAAATGCTCTAAAGTGATGGGACTAGGCTATCCAGGAGGTCCTATCATTGATAAGATGGCGCGTCAGGGCGATCCCAATCGCTTTCAGTTTAGCAAGCCTCATATTGCGGGCTACGACTATAGCTTTAGTGGTCTTAAGACCTCTTTCCTCTACTCCTTGAGAGATTGGATCAAAGAAGATCCAGACTTCATCGAAAAAAATAAAAACGACTTGGCTGCCTCTTTAGAGCGCACTGTGGTAGAGATACTGATGGACAAGCTCCGCAAAGTAGCTAAGAAATACCAAATAAACGAAGTGGCTGTGGCAGGAGGTGTATCGGCCAACACAGGGCTACGCAATGCTTTTCTAGACCATGCCCAGCGCTACGGTTGGAATGTCTATATCCCCAAGTTTAGTTATACCACCGATAATGCGGCTATGATTGCCATGGCTGGCTATTTTAAGTACTTAGATCAAGACTTTGCTACGATAGACTTACCCGCATACTCACGCGTATCATTAAAATAAAGGAGAAGAACATATGAAGGTTTTCGCAGAGATTATTACAGTCGGCGATGAACTATTAATTGGCCAAGTAGTCGATACAAACTCGGCATGGATGGGCAAACAGCTCAACCAACATGGCATCGGTGTGAAGCGTATCACGTCTATTCGTGATCAGGCCGATGAGATCACCGCTGCTGTTGATGCCGCCCTAAAAGAGGTAGATATTGTCCTTGTGACAGGGGGCTTAGGTCCTACCAAAGACGACATCACCAAGCTCAGCCTCTGCCGCTACTTCAAGACCGAACTGGTCTTTGATGAAGCCGTCTATCAAAACATCAAACGTATTTTGGCGGGTAGGATACCCATGAATCAGCAGAACAAGAGCATGGCCTATGTGCCTAAAAATTGTACGGTCATCCAAAATCCTGTGGGTAGTGCCTCCATCAGTTGGTTTGACTGGCAGGGCAAGGTACTGGTATCTATGCCTGGCGTGCCTCAGGAGATGAAAGCAGTGATGGAGCAAGAGGTGTTGCCTCGCTTGAGCCAGCGTTTCGATACCGACTACATTTTGCATGAGTCGTTTACCGTAAAGAACTATGCTGAATCTGTGCTAGCTGAGACTTTAGAAGCCTGGGAAGATCAACTTCCTAGCTCACTTAGCCTAGCTTATCTGCCCACACCAGGGGTCATGCGTCTGCGTCTGACAGCCCAAGGTCCTGACCGCACAGTCTTAGAGCAAGAACTCAAGGCGGCCGAAGCAGGCCTATATCAAATCTTAAAGCAAGATGTATTTGTCGAAGAAGATAAAGCACTAGCCGAACAGCTGGGTGATTGGCTACGCAGAAAAAACTTGACACTGGCCACAGCAGAAAGTTGTACAGGAGGTAGAATGGCAGCCAAGATTGTAGCTATCCCCGCCTGTTCTTCTTATTTTCAAGGAGCCATAGTAGCCTACCACAATCAAGTGAAAATAAACCAGCTTGGTGTTCAAGCCTCTACTTTAGAGGCACATGGGGCAGTGAGTGAGGAGACAGCTCGAGAGATGGTAGAAGGTGTGTGTAAGGAGCTACAAGCCGATTGTGGAATAGCAAGCACAGGCATCGCTGGCCCCACAGGAGCTGTGCCAGGCAAGCCAGTAGGAACCGTTTGGCTAGCAGTGAAATGTCAAGAAAAACTGCGTACACGTAAGCTTGATTACAACCATGGGCGAGAGATGAATATAGAGCGAGCTTGTAATCAGGGATTTCTGATGCTGATGGAAATGCTACAAGAACAGAAATAGTTCTCATTGCCAGTGAATTATTTTGTTAAAATCTTGCTTTCTAATCAGAAAAGTGCTTTCTTTGCACACTGTTTGAAATAAGTATGGAGGAAAAACTAAAAAATTAAGATAGAAATGTCGAAAATTTGTCAAATTACCGGAAAGAAAGCCCTTGTAGGTAACAATGTTTCACACTCTAAAAGAAGAACTAAGAAAACTTTTAATGTGAACTTGTTTACAAAAAAATTCTACTATGTAGAGCAAGGCTGTTGGATCAGTTTAAATATTAGTGCTGCTGGTCTGCGTACAATTAACAAATTAGGTTTAGATGCTGCTCTACACAACGCTGTAGAGAAAGGTTATTGTAACTGGAAAAGCATTAAAGTAATTGCATAAATAGGAGGACTGACTAATGGGAAAAAAAGGTAATAGAGTGCAAGTTATTTTGGAATGCACTGAGCACAAAGAAAGTGGTATGCCAGGTACTTCTCGCTACATCACTACTAAGAATAGAAAAAATACAACTGAAAGAATTGAGTTGAAGAAATACAACCCAATCTTGAAGAAAGTAACAGTACATAAAGAAATAAAATAATAGACTCATGGCTAAGAAACCAAAAGCAAGAATTCACGAAGGTGAAGATCGTGCGTATACAAAAGTTGTAAAGATGGTTAAGTCTTCTAAGACTGGAAACTATGTTTTCGAAGAAAAAATCCTTCATAAGGATGAAATGAAAGATTTCTTTGCTAAGTAAAGAAACATTTATCGCATATAAGAAAAGCCCTTACCTAGTGTAAGGGCTTTTTTTTGTCTCTACTATTCAGACTCAGCTCTTGTTTTTGGTGGAGGGATACTCGGTCTGAGCCCCGTGGTGGTAGCTCGCACAACGAGGAGTCTCCTTAGGAAGAACAGGGTCATCTTGATCCCAAGGCCAGCCACCGAAGCCTGTTCTTTCATAATCCTTAAAGGCCTTAAGTATCTCATCTCGAGTGTTCATCACAAAGGGCCCATGCGCAAAAATAGGTTCTTGAATGGGTTCACCAGCAAGTAGAAGTATGCGGATGGGTTTGTCCGTATTTATGAGTTCCACCTCCACATCTCCCGCCAGCTGAGCATAGCGTCCCTCTACAAGTTCCACCCCATCTATCACGAGTTTAGCCCCATTGTTTGAGTAAGTATAGAGCATCCGATTGAGGGTGGGAGAGACAGCAGGAAGGCTGATGCGGCTGTGAGCCTCCATCTCAATGAGTAAGATAGAAAGCTTGTTTTGCGGATCGGCAGCCCAAGAATGTGGAGGTGGGTCAAGAGCTTGCACACCCCCAAACTCTCCCGCCAACACCCGTACACGGGTACGCTTATCCTTGAAATAAAGGTCGAGTTGTGGAATATCCTCCCTCCAAAGCATTTTGTAGCTCGGCTCTACCATTTTGTTTTTGCGTGGCAGATTGAGCCAGATCTGAAAAAGCTCTAAGGGATTGTCCCGGTCTTCGTGTAGCAGGGGGAAGAGCTCAGCATGCTGAATCCCCTTGCCAGCAGTCATCCACTGCACATCTCCTGCTCCATATCTGCCCTTGCTGCCATAGGAGTCAAAATGATCGGCATAACCTTGAGTCACAACAGTGATGGTCTCAAAACCTCGGTGAGGATGCATCGGAAAGCCAGGAATACTACGGCCATAATACATACGCCAAGCAGCTTTTTCATCAAAATCCCCTTTGGGATCTCTGTCGGGGAGGTAGTGGATCGGCGTCATATCGGCCTTAGCTCTAGGAAAGTGGTCTTTGTGGTAGAAACAAAGTACAAAAGGATTCATCACTTCGAGCTGGAAAGAGATAAGCCCTGTTTTACGAATAATCATAGCTTTTGAATTGTGGGTGTATAGGCTTAACAATCCACAGCTAATTAGGTTGCGAGCAGCAGCCCTCTTTTCAGATAAACCCTGTTCAAAAATAGATGCTTGTGCTTTATTATTATTATCTTTGTATGCATATTCAGGTATATACTAAACTAAATTCGCGAAATTAATATGGGAATATTTTCTTTTTTCTCTAAGGATAAGGAGAAGAAAAAAACCTTAGATCAAGGTTTATCAAAAACTAAAGAGAGTGTTTTTAGTAAGATCGCTCGTGTCGTTGCCGGTAAGTCTAAAGTAGATGATGCAGTGCTTGACGACCTCGAGGAAGTACTCATCACTTCGGATGTAGGAGTAGATACTACACTCAAAATCATCGAGCGTATAGAAGCTCGAGTAGCTAAAGACAAATACGTCAACACCAATGAACTCAATGCGATACTACGTCAAGAAATCGCTTCCCTTTTAATTGAGAACGAAGCTAGTAGTGCAGCCTTCAATCTGCCCGACTCAGACCGTCCTTATGTCATTATGGTGGTTGGAGTAAATGGGGTAGGCAAGACCACAACCATAGGTAAGATAGCTGCCAAATACAAAGCGGCAGGCAAGTCTGTCTATCTTGGTGCAGCCGATACCTTCCGAGCTGCTGCCGTAGAGCAGTTAGAAATCTGGGGAGAGCGTGTAGGTGTGCCCGTGATCAAACAAAAGATGGGTGCCGACCCAGCATCTGTAGCTTACGACACACTAAGCTCAGCTGTATCCAATAAGGCAGATGTCGTCCTGATCGACACCGCTGGCCGTCTGCACAACAAAATCAACTTAATGAACGAATTGACTAAGATAAAAAATGTCATGCAGAAGGTAGTCAAAGAGGCTCCCGATGAGGTACTCTTAGTGCTCGACGGCTCTACGGGTCAAAACGCCTTTGAGCAAGCCAAGCAATTTACCAAAGCTACCGAGGTCAATTCACTAGCCATCACCAAGCTCGACGGCACAGCCAAGGGAGGAGTGGTGATAGGTATATCTGATCAATTCCAGATCCCCGTAAAATACATTGGCTTGGGTGAGGGCATTGATGACCTACAAGTATTCGATAAAGAAGAATTTGTAGACTCGCTATTTGGAGAAAACGAATGAGAAAAAAGATAGACATTATAACTTTGGGTTGCTCTAAGAATCTGGTAGATTCAGAGCAACTTATTCGCCAGCTTGAGGCAGCTGGCTATGCAGTAGAACACGACTCAGATCAGCCTGAGGGTGAGATAGCAGTGATTAACACCTGTGGATTTATAGGAGACGCCAAAGAGGAATCCATACAAATGATCCTTCAGTTTGCCCAGCGTAAGCAAGAAGGAGAGCTCGAAAAACTCTATGTTATGGGCTGCCTCTCGGAACGCTACTTAAAAGAACTCTCCCTAGAGATCCCCGAAGTAGATCAGTTTTACGGTAAGTTTGACTGGAATAAACTACTCGAAGATCTGGGTCAAAACTACGACCCCAAGCTCCACTTGGAGCGCAGTCTCACCACACCTCCACACTATGCTTACTTGAAGATATCCGAAGGCTGCGACCGTAGCTGTTCGTACTGTGCCATACCTATCATTACAGGTAAGCACGTGTCACGTCCCATCGAAGAGATCTTGGAAGAGGTAGAACTCTTGGTATCCAAGGGTGTTAAGGAGTTTCAAGTGATCGCCCAAGAGCTCACCTACTATGGGCTTGATATCTACAAAAAACAGCGCTTGCCCGAGCTTATAGAGCGTATGGCCGCTATCCCAGGTGTGGAGTGGATCCGTCTGCACTATGCCTATCCTGCCCACTTCCCTTATGAGCTCTTGCCCGTGATGCGTGAGAACGACAAGGTGTGTAAGTATATGGACATCGCCTTGCAACACATCTCCGATCACATGCTCACGCAGATGCGTCGTAATGTATCGAAGGCGGAGACACTGGAGTTGATTCGTCGTATGCGTGCAGAAGTGCCTGGCATACATATCCGTACCACCCTTATGGTGGGGCATCCTGGCGAGACCGAAGCCGATTTTGAAGAGCTAAAAGAGTTTGTGCGTGAGGTACAGTTTGAGCGTATGGGCGCCTTTGCCTATTCGGAAGAAGAAGGCACCTATTCCGCTAAAAACTACGTCGATGAGATTCCGCAAGACTTAAAGCAAGCACGCCTAGACGAGCTCATGGAGCTACAGCAAGAAGTGTCTGCTCAGGTGGCCGAACGCAAAGTGGGCACTGAGCAAAAAGTAATTATAGACCGTCTTGAAGGCGATTATTACATCGGACGCACCCAGTTTGATTCTCCCGAAGTAGATCCCGAAGTACTGATTCGTATCGAAGAAGGACAGGCGCTACAAATCGGAGAGTTCTATCGCATAAAGGTAACAGGAGCCGATGATTTCGACCTCTATGGTACTATTATTTAAAAGAAGATAAACGTGAAGAAGGAGCTATTTACAGCCAAGCTAGCTGAGAAAACAAAGCACAAAGAAGTAGAGGTTTCTCTATTTCTAGAAACCTTTGTTTTGGGCTTTGCTAGCAAGCTACAAACCACCAAAAAGGCAAGCTTTGACCCTTTTGGTGTGTTTGAAATCATCAAGAGAGTAGAATATGTGGACGAACGTGCAGATGGAAGCAAAGTACTTTGTCCCCCTCGCTTAGACGTGGAGTTTTCCTCCTCAGCCATCCTCGGAGTACTGAAGCTAAGCGAAGTCAAAGAAAACCAACCCATCTACGATATATTTGCCCAACGTTACGAATGGGATGAGGAAACTACTGCCTTATTTATAGCCCAAATCAAATCGGTCATCAAATCTCAGCTCTTAAAAGACCGCATCTCACATATCCCAGGTTTTGGCACCTTCGAGGGTGAGCTAGGTGGAGACATCACCTTTAGCCCAGACAAACCCTTTGCCAAACTAATCAACAAGCCCTTTTCTCACTTTAGACCCGTAGAACTCAGCGTTTCAGAAACCGAACTAAAAACGGCTGTATTGTCGTCTGATAAGCCCGCTAACTCTGAAGCTGAAGCGACCAACAAGGAAGCAGAAGCTCCTGCCGTTGAAACAGCTGCAGAAGAAGATAAAGCAGAAGAAGCAGAAACTCCTGAAGCAGAGCCTGTGGACTCTGAAGCCGATGCGAGTAGCAAGGAAGCCGAAACTCCTGCCGTTGAAACAGCAGCAGAAGAAGGTAAAGGAGAAGATGCCGAAGCTCATGAAGCAGAGCCTGTGGAATCTGAAGTCGAAGCGAGTAGCAAGGAAGCCGAAACTCCTGCCGTTGAAACAGCAGCAGAAGAAGGTAAAGGAGAAGATGCAGAAGCTCCTGAAGCAGAGCCTGTGGAATCTGAAGCCGAAGCGAGCAGCAAGGAAGCCGAAACTCCTGCCGCTGAAACAGCAGCAGAAGAAGGTAAAGGAGAAGATGCAGAAACTCCTGAAGAAGAGCCTGTGGATTCTGAAGTCGAAGCGAGCAGCAAGGAAGCCGAAACTCCTGCCGCTGAAACAGCAGCAGAAGAAGGTAAAGGAGAAGATGCCGAAACTCCTGAAGCAGAGCCTGTGGACTCTGAAGTCGAAGCGAGCAGCAAGGAAGCAGAAATTCCTGCCGTTGAAACAGCTGCAGAAGAAGATAAAGCAGAAGAAGCCGAAACTCCTCAAGCAGAGCCTGTGGAATCTGAAGCTGAAGCGAGCAGCAAGGAAGCCGAAATTCCTGCCGTTGAAACAGCTGCAGAAGAAGATAAAGCAGAAGAAGCAGAAACTCTTGAAGAAGAGCCTGTGGATTCTGAAGCCGAAGCGAGCAGCAAGGAAGCCAAAACTCCTGCCGTTGAAACAGCAGCAGAAGAAGATAAAGCAGAAGAAGCAGAAACTCTTGAAGCAGAGCCTGTGGAATCTGAAGCTGTAGCAGCTATCAGTAAGGAAGTACAAGCTAGAGCTGCTGAATCGGACACGCTAAGTACTGAAAAAGAAAAGCCACTAGGTAGCAGTATCAAAGATAAGCTAGGGGCTTACGATGAGCGCTTGGAAAACATTGAAAAGAAACTAAAGAAAAAAGATCAATCCTTGCGCTATTACAAGAACCTAGTTCTCTTCTTGGCCGTACTGATTGTTGGCTTATTGGTGTTTTGGTACTGGACATCCAGCTTGCAAAAAAGTAATTTAGAGACCCTCTCCACCATCGATGTAGAGGAGCTGGAGAGCTTTATGGATAAGGACGAGCCTGCTGAGGAGGATGCATTCTCCTCAGCTTGGGTAGAAGATTCTATAGCCGAACAGGAAGTAGATTCTTTGACCCAGCTCGAAGACAGTGTACCCGAACTTACCCATGCAGAGAAACTGGCTTTGATGGAACAGGAGCTAGCAGCCAAGGAGCAGGAGGAAAAAGCAGTTGTGAAAGATCCAGTGATCAGCACGCCAGCTACTCCAGCCCAAGCGCCTGCGGTGGCACAGCTCATACAACACCGCCTCAAAGCGGGTGAGACCTTACGTGGACTCTCCTTGCGCTATTACGGCACCAAAGACAAATGGAAATGGATCGTCGAGGCCAATAAAGATAAGATTACGAATCCAGATGTGATTCCAGAGGGAACCTTACTTATGATACCTAAGCTAGATTAGTAATCAAGCTAGAGGAGCAGGTAGAGTGCAGAGTTGTCAGGGGAGAGCTTTGCACTTTTTTTATGCGCTAAAATTGCTCAGCTTTGTATGTTATGGAGCAGGAAGCCTAAAAAAGAGGCTTCAATAGCCGTGTATTTAAAGAATATTTTAGTAATTTAATAGAATTACACTTTGTACACTTAAATCCTGAGCTATGGAATCTACTTGTTCAGATTTGCACAACTTCGATGAGGTTATAGCAAATACACAGCTCGATAAGTATGGGAGGCTACGAGCTTGTTATCACATCCAAAAATGCCAAGTAGTGGATTTTTCATTAGAGATCTACTACCGTGCACCCACCCGTTCGTTCGATTATCGGATCTGCTACCAAGAGGATGAGCAGGGAGAAGAATTTTACGAAATCTATTACCTGCATCCGCATCGCTCTTGGCTTAGAACCTACAATTATGGGGTACACCTGATGTCTATTGACACCATGCAGCAGTACAAGCGTATTTTTAGACAGCTCTACCGCCGTGTACCTCAGGATCTCTTCTATTTTATTGAGCTCATGCAGCGCTGTGGCGAGGAGTTTGATCCCAAGCAGCAGCTCAATTTCTTTACACATTATGATCCTTCTCAGACTTACAAGACCAACATTACCATTCGTTGGAGCTTCGAGCGCTTTAAAAAGAAAATGGAAGATTTAGCCAAGTTCAACTGATTGGCAGGCTTGCTGAGTGCAACGGTTTGTCTTCAAAACAAAACAGAGCAAGACCACTTTGGGGCTTGCTCTGTTTTTATTTCTAGCTCAAAATTATTTTAGTGGTGGTGCTCATCGGCATCCGAGGCGGCCTTGTCTATATGTACTGTGCCATGAGGATGCTCTTGAGGAGCATAGATGGAGTAGAGCTTGAGCGGCTCATCTCCAGTATTGACGATGTTGTGCCACTTGCCTGCAGGAACAAATACAGCATCATCTTCTTCCGCCATTCTGACAAAGTCTAGCTGATCTTCTGCATCACCCATCATCACTTTGCCCTGACCATCTTCAATGCGCAAGAACTGGTCTAGATCGTGGTGCACCTCTAGGCCCACTTCTCCACCCACAGGGATCGACATGAGTGTCACTTGCAGGTTCTTACCCGTCCAGAGTGTGGTGCGGAAGTTGGTGTTTTTGAGGGTATAGTCGTCTATGTCGAGTACTAAGGGTGCTGGACCATAATCTTTCAGCACTACCTCTTGGTTTGTTTTTACTTCTGCTGCCGAGTTGCTTGGTCCCTTTTGCTGGCAGGCAGAAAGACCCATACTTGTAACTAAAACAAGTGTAAATAATTTTGTTTTCATTTTTTTGCTTGATTTATAATTGAAATAAGTGATTTCTTAGTTTGCCCTAGCTCCTTAGGGTTCACTCTATTAACGAGTCAGCGCTCAAGTTGTTCAAATAAAAGGTCCCTGACTGAGTCTCCTTCTGTCAGGGAAGTAAGCTCCTTATATCCCTGACAGACTGAGCTTGTGTCAGGGACCTTTGAGTGGGCCTGTTTTATTCGAGGTTTTTGCTGTTAGGCTTGGTTCAAGAATAGCTGCTTTGTGTAGTCAAGGTGTAAGTAAAAAAGCTTATTTAGGAGAAATATGTATTTTTAGACAAGGTGAGCTGAGTATGTTCCTACTTTTATTTTTGTTGTCTGTAAATGGCTGAAGACTCGGCTGATAGCTGTTTTAGCTTGGTTGTGTGCTATGCAAAAGCAGGGAGTAGTATTTAAAATGCTTATAATTAGAGAGCTATGCTGTAAAATAATAGTGAAATGTTGGTGATTATTCGATACTTAATTACTATATTACAATTGCAGTTTGATAGTAAAAGGATATATATGCATTCAAATTGTAAAAGGATGCTTTGTTCTGTTTATTACTTTGTAGTAAATATCCTTTTGGTTTCTTTATGTCAGATGCTGGCAAAAGATAGTATCAAACCGATATTCGTTATTTATTTAAGAGGAGTAAGTATAGTGGGCTAAGTTCCACCCGTATTATAAGTGTATAAATACTACGGTATTGACATGTTGGAAAGCAAGTGAGCCAATTTGATAGACAAACAGATTAGATGATATAAAGTGTATTACTGAGCTAGCCTCAAGGATTTCACTCGATCCACTATTTAGCTTATTTTATAGTAGTGTTTTTATTTAAGTGTCGCCAATCTCATATCGTGGTTTTTCAAGCAAGCGAGTTTGGAAGAACCAAAAGAGTCGAAAATAAGTGTTTAGTAGAAAATAGTAACAAAGTGTATGTAAAATGTTCGAAGGTCGATGAAATCCTTGAGGCTTTTTCAGTATGATCTTGCTATCCAGCCTTGACTCATAGCTAGCAATCAAGCTAGGCTTATCCCACTTACTTTTCCTTGAGCCGTAAAATCCCCTTTTCTACACACTCCTCTAGGAGCTGCTGGGTGTATTCCCAAAGTGGGGTAGAGCTTCCTATCATGATGCGCTTGCTATCTAGCACGGTGTCGTAATCTACCTCATATTCTTGCCAGGTGCCTCCTTGGTTGGATGCGTTTTGTAGCATGGGCTCCAAACGGTCCATCACACGGGCAAACTGAGCTTCGGGAGTCTGGCCAGTTTCAAACTCTACCCAAAGATCGAAAAACTCTTGAGCCTGATCAGCGGGAAGTAGTCCAAAGATGCGTTTGGCTGCTTCTAGCTCTTCTTGGCGGTTGTCGTGTTGTTCGTTTTGGTCGAAGAAAAAGACATCTCCTGCATCTATCTCTACCAAATCGTGCATCAAGACCATCTTCACTACTTTAAATAGGTCTATTTCTTGATCAGCATGTTCGGCCAGTACGATGGCCATCATGGCTAGGTGCCAGCTGTGTTCAGCGTCATTTTCGGGCCGATCACTCTGAAATAAACGGGTCTTGCGAAGAATGAATTTCACTTTGTCTATCTCATAGATAAAGGCGATTTGGCGCTGTAAGCGTTCGAATGTTTGCATAGTTTTTTTGTTTTTGACAGGGTGAAGGTACAAAATAGTTGAGGAAGATGCCTGCTTTCTTTTTATTTTATCCGATGCACGCCTTTTGGGCTATGGGCAGCTGGGATTTTAGCGAATTATCTTATCAAAATAACAGGGAATGAGTCTAGGACTTCTTATCTTTAAGGTATTATCTAATCTTAAATCGAAAAGCATGGCACAAATTGTTTTTAAGCAAGGTGAACTCTTGCGCATCTCACCCCAAAATAGAAGAGAATTAGAGGTTTCTACCAATAAGGGACGCTCCTGGCATACTCGTTTTGCAGGTGGATCTACTTGTGGTGATTTCTTGTCTTTGGTCTGGGTAGAAGAGGAGCTCATGGCTCAAACCTCCCGTGGTCTTTACTATTCCAAGGATCAGGGGCGTAGCTGGATGAGGCGCTCTTAATTAGGTTTCTTTTGTAAATATTGAGCTTTTACTCGGATCTATCGATTTTGGATCGGAGCAGCTTGTATTTTCTTGGATGGGTGCAAACAGCCTACTGGTGCTTAGTTGCGCTTGTTCGTAGCCTTGCTTGCTGCCAAAACCAAAATAAATTGCTAAAATAAACGCATTAAATTATTGTTAATATAGTTAAATATTGTACATTTGTAGGTACGGAGCTTTTGCTGTGGCCTAAGCTCGACAAACAACGACAATTGATACTCTGACAATAAGATAATATGTTGAAGCGATTTATACTTATGGGCCTGTGGCTGCCTTTATTTGTGTTTTCCTCCTGTTGGAGCGAGAACAGCAGTCCTATGGCTGTTGATCTAGCCACTTTTCATGCCTCCGATTCTACCTACTCTTTTCAGGCTCCTGAGCGCTTTGAGCGTATTGTTGATGAGCCTGAGCGCATCGTATTGCAGTATGAAAACAAGAGCAATCCCGATTTTAATAATATGCTTATTATTCTGCGTAAGCTGGCCTGTTCGGATAGTAGCTACCTCGACTTTGTTGAGCAGGAGGTGGCGGCTCGCAATGCCAAAGGGGCGTTTCAGCTGGAGTTGGTGGAGCGTAATGACTCCATCCACCACTATCAGTTTAGGATAGGTCCCAGCGATATAGACGATTGGTATATGCAGAAGAAGGGGGAGCGTTATTGTTACAGCATCTATTATGCTGGTGAGAAGATCAGTATGGAGGAGGCCAGCCGTCTGCTCAATTCTATAGTGGAGAGGGATCACGTGCCTGCTCCTTCACTCCAGACTCGAGCGGGTGTGCGTTTGTATCCAGAGCTCGGGATAGAGGTAGCTGACAAGTATGAGCTGGTCAAGAGTCTTAAAATGTATCCTTTTGTTCTCGATAAAGACCTCGCTAACAAGCCTTTCTTTGAGCTTTATACCCATCTTGCTGATCAGGAGGGTAGTAGCTGTTTGCTCGCGATTTGTGCTTTTGAGCTAAGGGGAGATATTCAGGCCTATTTTGAGGATTTCGTGGCTCAGCAAAAAGAGAAGCGTGCGTGTCACATCTACTCTTTTCAGGGCAATCATGCGCTGGAGTTTAGCTGCTATGAGCCCAATCGCGCTGAGTTTGAGTATGGGAAAACGCTCTGTTTCTTGCACAAGAATCGATTTTACCAGCTCTCCGTACTTTCGGCACAGGAGCAGCTCAGCTCGGCTTGTTATCATGATTTTATTGGTAGCCTAAAGCTGGTTTAGCCTTTATTCAAAGTCTATAAACATCTGCTGAAAGTTCATCACGAGCTTGTCAAACTGGGTATAGACATCTTGTCCGAGGTTGCCATCCATGCCTGTTATAAAGTGGTAGTCGGATAGGTTGATGGTGATCAGAGGTAGCGTAGCTTTCTTTGAGCCCAGCTTAAACTCGAAGTTGGGGTAGATATAGACCTGCTCTTTGATGCTGCCTCCCGCACTGCCTCGTTCCACTTCCTTATAGCTAGCCACCGATTTTATCTCTTCTTGATGCCTGTTGAAGTAGGTCAGGCTCAGTTCTGATTTGTTGGCTCCTGTATCGAGTGCCATGCGTAGGGTGTCTTGCCCTGCATACATGCGTACTACTGGTTTTTCCTTATACATGTAGAGGTTGGTAAAGTCGCGCTTGCTGGGGGTGAGTGGTACTTCGATGCGGTTTTCTGGCAGGTTGATGCGAATCTCCTTGAGCTGTTGCAGCACAGGGAAGCCAAGAATGCCTGCAATCTTATAGTCCTCTTGGGCGATGTACAAGTCGGAGTCGTCTGTGACCAAGAACACCACATTCTCTAGTAGTATATCTCCCAGATAGAGGCTATCGGCTATGCCTAGCTTGGTCTGGATGCTGATATTGGTCGAGGTATCTACTTCTATCTTGCTGTCTAGAATACGAAATCCCAACCGCTCGGCATTGCTGGCTGAGATGGTAGAAATCATGGCACCCGTGTCTAGAATAAAGTGGTCGTGCTTAGCCTTGCTTGCTACAGGTACCATCAGGTGGTCAAACTGATTGTGGAAGATGGGTATCTGGTAGTCTTGCTTAATGTGTGCTTGCTGTTTTCCGACCTGAGCTTCGGCCAGCGTTTTATTGATGATGTAGTGGTTTTGGTAGTTGATGCGCATCTCTTCGCTGAGGTGCTTGTTTAGGCGGTTGAGTATGCTGGCGTAGAGTTCGGCCGATTGCTTGTAGTGGTAGGTGTTGTGGTAGTTGCGTGCTTGGAGGTCGAGCAGGCGGATGAGCTCTTCGTGATTCATGGATTTGGCATACTGCACCAACATACGGTTGGCTGCCAAGATGGATTTGTTGTATTCGCCAAAGGCGTTGTAGCAATGGGCGTCATAATATTGATAGGGGTTGTTGCCAAAGCTGCGGGTAGCTCTTTGGAGTTCTTGCTTGAGGGTAATAAACTGACCACTAGTCAAGAGCTGGTCCAGGTCCTCAAAGCGGGGATTGGCAGTTTGCGTTTGGGCGCAACCCGTGAGTGTAAGTATTGAACAAAGATAGATAGTTAGTAAATTCTTCATCGTTCGTAGTGGCTTTGTTAGTTCAATAGACGAATATACTTGTTTCTTGAAAAAGACCCTCTTTTCAGCTTAATAGAAGCCTAAAAGTTCTCTTTTTAAGGCTTTCATGTTGCTAAGGTGTTTCAAATGAGGCCTGCTCCATTTCGGAAAATGAAGTTTTAAGCTGTGTTTTTTGTAGATAAAAGCCATTTTATTATACAGAAGTAGTATCTTGGTCAGCGCTAAGGCAGCTGTATGTGTTGGCTTAGCCATTTATAACGATAATAACATAAAAGACTACGTATGAAAAAATTAAGTTTAGTGTGGGTATTCTTGCTCTGTACGCCCCTTTTATTTGCAGCCAACTATGAGGGTGTGTTCAAAAAGTGGCAGAAGGTATATGCTGAGCATGCAGCAGTAAAATGGGAAGACCACCTAGTCACCGAAAGTGAAAACGCAGAGCTGCGCAAAGAAACCAAAATAGCTGACTTGACGCTCCAGCACGTGTTGGGCTTCGAAGTAAAGAGTGCTGAAGTGATCCAAGAGATGAAGGCAGATCTGGCTGGTATCAAGGTCAAATCTCCTTATGTAGTGATCTTTGATAAAGAGATAGCAGGCACTAAGCTCACCTTAGTA
Organism: Bacteroides sp.; assembly: GCA_030152865.1. Taxonomy (GTDB): domain Bacteria; phylum Bacteroidota; class Bacteroidia; order Bacteroidales; family Bacteroidaceae; genus Bacteroides_E. Next base: position 4,022 of record JASLIW010000029.1, on the reverse strand, counting down.
GGGGTAAAGAAGAAGAAAGAGTGGACCAATCTCTATGTGGTATTGCTTCAAGAGGATAATGGTGGTGCGGCCAAGATAGCGGGTAGTATATCCGAGCAGTCGTACAATGAACACATCAAGAAGTATATGGAAGAGTTGGAGCAGATGCTTACCATCTTATCGATGATGAAATAGGGAGTGGCTAAAGCTTCAAAATAGAAGAATAAAAAAAGCGTATGTGTTGAGCATACGCTTTTTTATTGAACAAGAAATTTAGTATCTACATTCTATGCGTAGATAAAAACGGGGCCAGTCTAGCAGACCAAGCACCCATGGGGTTGATTAGTGATTATGTGAGCACTCGTGTCCCTCTCCGTGTGAGGCACAAGCCTCTCCAGAGTCAGTGAGCTGCCCTGCTAGGTAGGCTTGAGCCACCTCAAATACATCGCCTTCGCAGCCACGGATCACTTTGATTTGGTTTTTGTTCAGCACTTGGAGTGCGCCATTGCCCATATTGCCTGCTAGCATCACATCTACACCCATTTCATGCAGCGTAACAGCCACTCCCGATTTGCATCCACAGCCCTGAGGCGCGTTAAATTTAGAAGTTTCTGTTATTTTTTTGTCTGCATCTACCTCAAAGAGGGTGTAGTACTCGCAGTGACCAAAGTGATTGTCCACTTGACCGTTTTTTGTTGGAATTGCAATAATCATAATTCTAATCTTATGTTTCAAAAGCTAGGCGTTATGCTGGGGCCTAGACTTTTTCTTGGTTTAACTTGATTGGGAGCGAAGGGAAAAGTTCGGTAAGAGTAGCCCATGAAAAGATAGAAAATTAGGAACAGATTGAAATTATGCTGAGTTAGCCTTGCTGAACTTTTCGAAACCCTCCTCGTTTTAAATTATGATACAAACTTAGCGTATCTTTCTTCATTTATCAAACAGATAATTTCTATCTTTACATTGATAAAACCGATTAGCTATGACTTTACAGCAACTCACCTATATTGTAGCGGTACACGAATACCGTCATTTTGGACAGGCAGCACAGGCTTGCAAGGTTACTCAATCTACGCTCAGCTCGATGATACAGAAGCTAGAGGCGGAGATGGATGTACTCATTTTTGATCGCAAAAAGCAGCCCATAGAGCCCACCCGTTTGGGGGCTAAGCTCATCGATCAGGCCAAAGTTATTTTGTACCACACCTCTCAATTTGAAGAGTTGGTGCAGCTGGAGCGTGATCAAGATCAGGGAGAGATACGCTTGGGGATAGCTACTACGGTGGCACCTTACATCTTGCCCAGTCTATTTAAAAAGATGAGTGAAAATGCACCTAAGGTAAATCTAGAGGTGTCCGAACTTCGTTCCATTCAACTCACACACAAGCTACTGCGGGCTGAGCTCGATATGGCCATCATGCCTAGCCCAGAGAATCAGAAGGAGCTGCTGGAGATTCCACTCTATCAGGAGCGCTACTATGCCTACGTAGCTCCCTCACACCCCCTCTTCAGTCATGCTTCCATCTCCCCACAGGAGTTTGCTGACGACAAGATGTGGTTGCTCAAGGGAGGGCACTGCCTGCGTGGAGAGAGCGATGAACGAGTTGAGCCTAGCCTCATGGCGGCCTACGAAGAGGGGAGTGTAGATACCTTGATTCGTATTGTCGATGCCAATGGGGGCTATACCTTTATCCCAGAGCTACACATCAGCTTGCTCAAGCGTTGTCAAAAACGCAATGTACGCCCCTTGCATCATCCCGAGCAAGTGCGACAAATCTCCTTGGTGGTGCGCAATGATTTTGTCAAGGAACGTCTGCTCAACAAAGTGGTCGATCAGCTCAAAACCATTATCCCGCCCACGCTGATTAACCCACGCTTGCAAAAGTTTAAGGTAAAGCTCTGATAGGTTTCAAATCTATGACAGCTGGGCTATTTTATCTGATGAATCAGCCTGAAGACTTAGTTTTCTCTTAAAAATTACCCATCATTCATCAAAAGTGTTATCTTTATGAGTTAGAAACTTGGACAAATGAGCCAATAAAAGAGGTAAAAGCCTCATTTTTCTCTATTTATTTGGATTTTTTGGCCGTTTGTTGAGGTATGCTTTGCACAATATTAATTCTATATAAACCATTCAAAAACAAAATTTATGATTCAAATTGGCAGTTTCGAGGAGTTTGCAACATTCGAAGGAAAAGAGCTAGGGGTATCGGACTACCTCAAAATAACCCAAGATATTATTAATCAGTTTGCGGATGCTACACTAGACCACCAATGGATCCATGTGGATGAGGAGCGAGCTAAAAAAGAGAGTCCTCTGAAATCTACCATTGCTCATGGTTACTTAACCCTCTCTATCCTACCACATCTATGGGGCCAAATTATGCAGGTCAATAACGTAGAATCTATGATCAACTATGGCATTGAGGAGTTGCGCTTCAAGGAGCCTGTACTGGTCAATGACGAGGTAAGACTCCGTGTAAAATTGAAATCCATCAAGAACTTGCGTGGTGTCGTAAAGACTGAGATGGCTGCTACCCTCGAAATCAAAGGAAAGAAGAAGAGTGCCTACGATGCCACCATCGTATTCCTCTACTACTTCAAGAAATAAGATACTTGTACCGTATATTAGTAGCTAGGCTTGAGCAATTTGCTTGAGCCTAGTTTGTTTTTAGAGGTAGCGACCGACCAGCTCTTCTGCGGCCGAGAGGTAGGATCTACCAAAGAGATTGAGGTGATTGAGCAGGTGGTAGAGTAGGTAGATGGGCTCTCGTTCTTGCCAATCGGGTGCTAGGGGGTAGTTGGCTTGGTAGGCCTCATAAAAGCGCGGACTAAAACCACCGAAGAGTTTGGTCATAGCCAAATCAGCCTCTCGCTGGCCATAATAGACCGCAGGATCTATCAGCACCGCACGGTTTTGCTCGTCACAAATAAAATTACCCGCCCACAAATCCCCATGAAGCAAACAGGGTGCTTCTGTGCAAGCACCTAAAATATCGCCTATCCTCAGACTGAGCTGTTCAAAGCCTCGTTGGAGCTGGCTACTCACTCGGTTTTGTTGCTGGGCGCGCTGAAACTGATAGCGGAGTCGCTTGTGGTAGAAAAACTCTGCCCAATCTTCTGCCTCTTGGGCAGTGGGGCGGTTGAGCTGTGGGCTGGCCCCAATAAAATTATCTTCGTAGAATCCGTACTGACTTGCTTGGAAGCGATGCAGGTGGGCGAGCTGCTCAGCAAAGCGCTCAAAGAAACCTGCCTGGGGGCTGTGAGGCTCAATGTATGTAGTCAAAATGTGCTGGCTGCCCACCGAAACCACCTCAGCTGCAGCTATAACACCTGCCTTTCGCAGCTCCTCAAGCCCATGAGCTTCGCAGGCATAGGTCTTGGAGGCAGGGCCCTGCTTGAGAAAGAATCGTCTGTTGGAAGCCGTGCGCAGCTGTCCATCCCGATCTAGGCTGGCGATAGGCTCTTGTAAATCTTGCTCCAACTGCTCTTGGATACTTGAATGATAGAAAAGGTTCATAGACGCTAATTTAAGTGTAACAAATGCATAGAACAGCAATACGTCAAATCCCTTTGAGGTATTGCTGCTGTAGTAATCTGGGGTGTAATTGAGTTGGGCTACTGCGGTTCTGAGTTGGGCTACTAGGATTCGAAGCTAGCCTGCTGCTTCGTACAGTCCTACTCCCTTAGTGCAATTTGGCCAAGGCTGCTTTGACCCGTTGCATGGCTTCGCTAATCAGTACCTCCGAAGTGGCATAGGAGAAGCGAATGTTGTTGGGGGCATTAAAAGCTGCTCCAGCCACACAGGCCACATGTGCCTCTTCGAGTAGGTATAGGGCAAGATCGTAGGAATCTTTGATGGTTTTGCCTGCGTAGCCCTTGCCGTAGTACAAACTACAATCGGGGAAGAGGTAGAAAGCACCTTGGGGGCGGTTTATTTTAAAACCAGGAATCTCTGCAGCGAGCTTCACAATCAAATCTCGGCGTTTCTCAAAGACCTGACGCATCTCTTCTACACAGGCCAAGCCTCCCTGATAAGCTCC
>JASLIW010000017.1 GCA_030152865.1 Bacteroides sp. | reverse complement strand
GCCGATAAGCTTGAACAACAAGGAGCTCAGGTGCGCTATGCCGTACACCCTGTAGCTGGACGCATGCCTGGACACATGAATGTACTCCTAGCAGAAGCCGATGTACCCTACGACGAACTCTATGAAATGGAGCAAATCAATGCCGATTTTGCAGAAACAGACTTAGCCATTATCATTGGAGCTAATGATGTGGTCAACCCTGCAGCACGAGAGGCAGAAGGAACACCCATCTATGGCATGCCTGTGCTCAATGCCGATCAAGCCAAGCACATTATCGTGTGTAATTACGATACACAGCCAGGCTATGCAGGAGTAGATAACCCACTATACACCAGCGATAAAGCTACACTCCTGCTAGGAGATGCTAAGGAATCACTACAGCAATTAATAGCTCTCGTAGGCCAAAACAAACAAGACAATATATCCAAGCCTCAAACTAAACTTAATCTACAAGAGGCAAAAGATGTTATTTTGGTACCAGGCTATGGTATGGCTCTAGCCCAGGCGCAACACCAAGTGAAGCAACTAGCAGATAAGCTAGAAAGAAATGGAGCTCGTGTACGCTATGCCGTACATCCTGTGGCTGGACGTATGCCTGGACACATGAATGTACTTCTGGCAGAAGCAGATGTACCCTACGACGAACTCTATGAAATGGATCAAATCAACGGTGAATTTGCTCAAGCAGACCTAGCCATTATTGTTGGAGCCAATGATGTGGTTAATCCTGCAGCACGGGAAGCCGAAGGAACACCTATTTACGGCATGCCTGTACTCAATGTTGACCAAGCCAAACACATTGTTATCTGCAATTACGACACGCAACCTGGCTATGCAGGAGTAGATAACCCACTCTATAACAGCGATAAATCGACACTCTTACTGGGAGATGCTAAGGAAACGCTCATCCAGTTAATAGATTCATTTTAATACCATAAAGTCTTAGATAAGTGAAGGGGTCTTAGCTAGATAGCTAAGACCCCTTCTAAGTTTAAAAAGATTTAAACACTCCCGTTTCAGCATAAATTTTAGTTACTTTGCACTAAAATTAAGGTAAAATGCAAGAACTTCGAGTAAATCAAGGTATCCCCAGCCACCTCTTATGGCTCATTATACTAACCACAGGATTTTCAATTGCCAACCTCTATTACTGCCAACCCTTATTGGGCATGATACGTCTAGAGATGAATGTGTCAGAGGTGCAAGTTAATGCGATATCTATTGTGTCTCAACTAGGTTATGCGCTTGGCCTACTTTTTATTGTTCCCTTGGGCGATATGATTAAGCGAAAACCTATTATACTAGCCAACTTTGGTATCATAACACTTGCTCTACTCGTCATTGGCTCAGCCCACAACATCTATATTATTCTTATAGCCTCTTTAGTTACAGGACTCTGTTCAGTCACACCACAGCTTTTTCTCCCCATGGTATCTCAATATTCTTTAGCTCAAGATCGAGGTAGAAATGTAGGACTTGTCTTATCAGGTCTACTCACAGGAATACTAGCTTCACGAGTCATCAGTGGTTTTGTAGGCGAACTTTGGGGCTGGAGAAGCATGTATTATCTAGCCGCTATCATTATGGCTATCTCCTTTATCATTCTCTACCGCTACTTCCCTACTATCCTACCCACCTTTAAGGGCAGCTATAAAAACCTCATGAAATCACTAGTAAAGATTGCCAAAGAGGAACCAAGCCTACGCTTTGCATCAATTAAATCTGGTCTGGCTTTTGGCTCTTTTCTCTCACTGTGGGCCATGCTTGCCTTCAAAATGGCACTGCCTCCTTTTTACGCAGGAGGCACCATTGTCGGTCTTTTAGGTCTGTGTGGTGTTGCTGGAGCCTTGACAGCCTCAACAATTGGCAAATACGTAGACCGTATCGGTATCTACCGCATCAACTTCATCGGTGGATTTCTAATTCTTTTTGGCTGGGGCTTACTCTACTTCTTACAAAACCATTATTTCGGTATTATATCAGGTATTATCATCTTAGATATTGGCATGCAGTGCATACAGCTGGGCAATCAGACAAATATGCTCAGCTTGCGTCCTGAGGCCGTCAACCGAGTCAATACCATCTTCATGACCACTTACTTTATTGGAGGCACCCTAGGAACAACCCTATCTGGTTTTGCTTGGGCCTATTTACAATGGACAGGTATAGCCTTAATTGGAGCTACCTTAGTAAGCGCCTCACTCCTACTCAACTTGTATCAGTGGTATAATAAAAAGTAGTTTCTTTTGTTTCTGAATATTATTTACTTACTTTTGAAGTAAACGTTAGGGGTGCTCCTGAGGAGCTGAGAACATACCCTTTAAACCTGATATGTATAATTACATCGGAGGGAAACGGAAATCAAATGTAAGAACTACAATTACATCCTTATATGATTCAAAGCCGTTTCGATATGAAGCGGCTTTTTTATTTTATTGCAATTATGAAGAAACAAACTTTTGATGAGCATGCAGATCGCTATGACTCTTGGTTTATGGAGAATAAAAATGTACTTTACTCGGAAGTAAAGATGGTTGCTAAAGCCCTAGAAAATAGTGGCGAAATTTATTCTGTAGGCTGTGGTAGCGGATTATTTGAGAAAATCCTGCGTGAAGAATTTGACATAGATATCCGTGAGGGCTTAGAACCTTCGACCGATATGGCACGCATTGCTAAAGCACGTGGACTAGCGGTAGATATTAGTACTGCCGAAGAGGCTACCTATGGGGGTAAACAATACGATACAATTATCTACAACGGCTGTCCTTGCTATATGAAAGGCTTTGACATCGCCTTAGAGAAAAGCTACAAAGCACTTAAGCCTGGAGGTAAGATTGTTGTAGTGGACCTTCCCAAAGAGAGTTCGTATGGACTCATCTACCGCCTAGCAGCAGAGGTTGGTAGCTGGGACACAGAAGCTACTCGCAACATTAGCCCCAAAGATCCCTACCCCATTGAACTCGTTAAAAATGCCTATTGGAGATCAACTCCTGAAAAAATGGAAGCGATGAAAAAAGTAGGCTTCACTGATTTTCACTGCTACCAAACACTCACTACACACCCCGTTTACTCTAACGATCAAGTAGAAGAGCCCACAGAAGGCTATGACAAGGGAGATTACGTAGCTATTTGTGCTTATAAAAAATAGTACCTATGAAATGGACTGACCAAGCCTGGGAAGCAGTACAACCCATCTTTAAGAAAACCCTTCAGCACCCTTTTATTCAGGAGCTGATGGATGGTAGCTTGCCCCGTGAAAAGTTTTTGTTTTATATTGAGCAAGACTCTATCTACTTGGCAAGTTATGGAAAGCTACTCACGGGCTTAGCAACAAGACTCAGTGAGCCTAAGCACCGCAGAGCCTTTATTTCGTTTGCAGGGGATAATATGGATCAAGAACGCGAACTACATCAGCAATTTATCCAAACGATCAGGGCCGATGTCAAGCCCACACCAACCTGTCTCTTATATACGACCACACTCTTGCATCACCTAGCTGTTTCACCCGTAGAGGTTGCTCTAGCTGCTGTGATGCCCTGTTTTGTAGTCTATATGCAGGTGGGCAAATACATCTATGAGAACCAGCCTCAGGGAGATAACCCCTACCAGGAATGGATCAATACCTATGCCGATGGCGAACACGTACAATCGGTGATTGATGCAGTTCAGGTGTGCAACGAACTCGCAGAAAAGTGTACAGAAGAACAAAGAAAAGCGATGTTAGAGGCTTACATTACCTCTACAAAGATCGAACACCTATTCTGGGATAGTGCCTATCACTTAGAAGAGTGGAAGGTCTAAACAAATAAGAATCCCTAATATAGAAAGGTCTAGGAGAGCGCAATCCTCTTTCCTAGACCTTTTCACATACAACCAAAGACAAAGTAGGGCTTAATCAAGAATCCTACTTAAAATATTTTTTGGAAAATACTTTTTGTATCCAAGGCTTATCCCTAACTTACTTTAAATATCAACTGTATGCTTATGAAAACACTTCAATTTACCTGCAAAACACTAGTCTTACTCTTGGCAGTAATCGTAGTATCTAGCTGTCAATCTACAGACAAAATCAAGTTTAAACGTATTGATCAAGTAGAAATCGACCAATTCAATGCCTCACTTCAAAAAGTAGAAATCAAAGACTTGGAAGAACTAGCCAGACTATACCTACCCGATGACCCTTATGCTGAGGGTAATTATAAGTACACTACCTCAGTAGAAGAGAATAAAGGTAAAACCATCTTGACTATTCGGGAAGAAGGCATCAACGACGACTCTATCGAAGGCAAGCTAGTTAAACTGACCGTAGAGAAAAAAGAAAACAGCTGGCATATACTTCAAATAGAAGAAGCTCATCGCTGCTGGTCAGGTAGAGGACACCAAGACTGGAGCCCCGAACCCTGTCAATAGTAAGCCTCTGCTTGTAGTGAAAACATTAAAATAGAAAGAGCCGCTAATTAGCGGCTCTTTCTATTTTATATACGAATACTTCTTAACGCTTTATTTAGCTTCACCCGATACACGGTCTAGCCATTTAAGCATACCTAGCATAATCGTCATAGAGATCAAACAAGCACCTACGAAGATCAACCAAGTGTATTGAAGTGGAATACTTTCGTAGAAGATAGCACCGATAAAGAGTAACTGATTACCTATACCTGTAGCTAACAACCAAAGTCCTTGCATGATACCTTGGAATTTGGGAGGTGCTACTTTAGATACAAACGAAATACCTAGTGGAGAGATAAATAACTCTGCCAAGGTCAATATACCATAAGTAGTAAACAGCAACCAAGGAGATACACGTTCTGCATCAGGTAATCCACCCATTTCTGTTACTTCTGTATGAAGAGGTAGGCCTCTTGAACCCAATGACATCACCAAGTAAGCAGTAGCGGCAATACCCATACCAATTGCAATTTTCTTCGCCGTAGATGGCTCTTTACCCTTGGTACGTAACCAGCCAAATACCGCCATTACGATAGGTGTCAAGAACACCACAAAGAAGGGGTTAATAGACTGGAATAGCTCGGCACCCTTGAGTGTAGTAAATCCAAGGTCGAAGCTCAGACTACTCAAGTCTGTATAGTCACGAGCAAAGAAAGTAAGCGTCAATCCATTTTGGTGGAAAGAGAACCAGAAGAAAATAACCACAGCAAATACAGCGAGTAGAGCAAAAATACGTTGTTTAGTCTCTTGCACACTCATCTCTACCACCTTAGGAGCTTTTCCACTAGCTATAGCAGCCGCTTTCTTAGCTGGATCAGGGAAACCCTTTTGATTAAACAGATAAACTATGGTTGAAATAATCATCGCTACGATCGCCACACCAAATGCATAGTGGAAACCTGTAGTAAACACATTAAGATAAGTATCTACAAACTCAGCTAGCTGATCTCCAGAATAATTAAACTTCTCTGCAAAATTAGCAAGTGCAGTCATACCATCATTAGAGATTGTTCCATCTCTAAAAGCATGACAGATAGCAGGCATATTTTCGTTGTACTCAAACCCATTGTGTGTCAACCACCAGTTACGAATACCTGTGGCCATGGCAGGAGCAAAGATCGAACCAATATTAATAAACATGTAGAAAATGTTGAAACCTGCATCACGGTAAGGTGCATATTTCTCATCGTCATACATCTGGCCCACTAAAGCCTGAAGGTTACCCTTAAACAGACCATTACCAAAAGCAATAACAAATAAAGCACCACAAGATATCGCTAGATATAAAGTATAGCTTTCTGCGGGTACTGGAGTGGGTGTAGGATAAGAGAGCAACACATAACCTACTCCCATAGTTATCAAACCAGCGAGTATGGTACCTTTATAATTCTTTGTTTTATCTGCAATAATACCTCCCACTAAGGCTAGAGCATAAATAAAGAAGTAAAATGTAGAGTAAATGAAGCCAGCACCTTTTCCATCTAGTCCAAACTTAGTCTGCAAGAACAATACAAGCAGAGCCATCATGACATAGAAACCAAAACGTTCACCCATATTGGCTAACGCTGCTGGTAACAATCCTTTAGGATGATTTTTAAACATAGCTTTGTCTTTTTTTGATTAGTATTTCTTTGTTGTTATTTAAGTTTTCATGCAAAAATGATTACAAATATACAGCTTTTGCTTGATTTATGTGTGAATTAGCTTACAAACTTTCGATTTTGTAAACATTACTAAATCATCGGGAGCTATTTTTATTTGTAAGCCTCTTTTACCCGCACTCACATAAATCACCTCATATTGCTTGCAATATTCATCTACATAGGTAGGTAGCTCCCGCTTCATACCTACAGGAGAACAGGCCCCTCGGATATATCCAGTAGTAGGTAAAAGCTGTTTTAAAGGCAACATTTCACATTTTTTATTACCAGAAGCTTTGGCTGCTAGCTTTAAATCAAGCTCTGCCATGCCTGGAATAACACACACAAACTTACCTGTCTTATCGCCTTGCAAAACTAAAGTTTTAAAAATTTGATAAGGATCCATACCCAAGCCTTCGGCTACATGCTTTGCACTTAGGTCGGACTCGTCTACTTCGTAAGAAATAAGTTCAAAAGGAATACCCTCACTCTCCAAGAGTCGAGCTGCATTTGTCTTTTCCAATTTCATAAATCGTAACGTCTTAAGATTACTTTTATAGTGTGTTTGCCTAATTTCAACATTTTTTAAATAAAAACAGCTATAAATTCTTTCTTTTTTTAGAATTCTAGCTTTTTTCCTTATTAATTAAGATTACTTATTCACATTTGCTTAGGAAACACTATTTTTGTAGGCTAAACTACGACATAAGTCAAATAAAACAACTATTTTATAGATTCAATACAGAACTAAACTTAGACATTATGGATTTTAAGTACAAGCTTGACGATAAGTTAAAACCTTTTCCTCTATTGATGTATGGACTTCAGTGGTTTATCGTTTCCCTACCTATGGTGCTGATCATGGGAGCTGTAATCTCTCAAGTACAGGGCTATGCGCCAGCAGAACAGACAGCCTACACCCAAAAGCTAATGGCTGTTATGGGCATAGGCTTAATCACACAAATACTCGTTGGACACCGCCTTCCTGTGGTGATTGGACCAGCCTCCGTCTTATTGATAGGAATCATCTCTGCCGGTGCTGAAAATACCAGTCAAATTTATACAGCTATTGTCGTTGGAGGCTTATTTCTATTTGTACTTTATGTCAGTAAGCTACTCTCTAAGATTCAGTTTATCTTTACTACCCGTATCATTGTAGTGATCATGGCACTCATTGCCTTTACCTTAGCACCCGTCATCTTAGACTTAATATTTACAGGAGAAGAGCCTTTATTTGCGCTCTGCTTTGCCATAGGCATGGTGCTCGCTATGACGCTAGCCAATAGACTCCTAAAAGGTGTGTGGAATGCAATGGTCGTTATTTTGGCCTTGGTAGTTGGTACTGCTATTCACTTTAGCTTTTATGGTGTTCCTGCTCCCATAGAGGTAGGAAAAGAGCTGTCTGGCCTACCCTTCTTTAACTTTCCTTTTGAGTTTAATGGTGGGATCATACTCTCCTTCCTCTTTTGCTACATAGCCTTACTTGTCAACGAACTTGGATCTGTACAGTCGGTCGGGCAAGCACTGAAGGCTGACCGCATGAACACTCGGAGTGAGCGAAGTGTAGGGATTACAGGAATCTTAAATATGGTATCGGGATCAATTGGTGTGGTTGGGCCAGTCGATTACTCCATGAGCTTAGGGCTAATCAATGCTACAGGCTGTGCCTCACGCTATGCTATTCTACCTGCTGGAGTTGGCTTATTCATTTGTGCTTTTATCCCAGAAGCCTTAGGCTTGTTTAATTACATTCCTCCTATCGTGATGGGCTATATCCTCATTTACTTGATGGCTTCTCAACTTTCAGCCTCCTTCCAGATGGTAGCAGACAACGACATTATTAAGAATTTTAATCAGGGTGTCATTATAGGCCTGCCACTGATGATTGCCTTGTTTGTTTCTTTTATGCCCGAAGAGGCACGCAACCAACTACCCGCTTTAATTCGTCCGATACTCGGCAATGGATTTGTGATGGGAGTGATTTCTGTTTTAATTCTAGAACATCTAGTCTTTCGCGAAAAAGTAGTTAAAAAGGCCTAATATCCTAACTTATTAGGATTGAATGCCTAGCCTATTTTTTGTTTCTTTGTAGCCAATTAAGATATACATTTATGAAACAAAGAAATATACTACTTACATTAGGACTAGCTTTAGGAGTGGCTATGCCAAATTTTGTATCTGCACAAACTCCACAGACTGATTCTTTACGAACAGTAGCTTTGGAGCAAGAGGTACTCATACTTGCCTCTCCTAAAGAAACCAAGAAGCTTAGTGAACTACCCGGTTCGGTATCGCTGATCAACAAAGAGCTGATGCACACGCAGCAAATACGTGCTTTGAAAGACTTGACAGGTACTGTACCCAATATCTTTATTCCCAATTATGGCTCTAAGCTAACTTCGGCTATTTACATCAGAGGAATTGGTTCGCGTATCAATACACCCTCTGTGGGGCTCTATGTAGATGATATCCCTTTTATTGATAAGTCAGCTTTTGATTTTGACTTTTCGGATGTAGATCACATTGATATATTGCGAGGACCACAGAGTACACTCTATGGCAGGAACACCATGGGAGGGCTTATTAAGGTACATACCAAATCGCCTTTCCTCTACCAGGGGACAGACCTTAAGCTAGGAGCTGCCACCTACGGCGATTACTCAGCCTCACTCACTCACTACCACCACGTCAATAAATATTTTGCTTTCTCCACTGGAGGATTTTATAAGCGCAAAGGTGGATTCTACAAAAATGAGTTTCTAGATAACAAGCGTATTGACAAAGGTAGCTCAGCAGGAGGACGTTTTAGAGGAATCTACTTCCCGATGGCCAACTTGAAGTTTGACCTACAAACCAATTACGAGTATAGCGATGAAGGAGGGTATCCGTATGGGGAGTACAACAAAGAAACAGACCAGTACAGCCAACCTTCAATGAACCACAATGGACTCTATCGTCGCAGCTTATTTAACATCGGCTTGAACATGAGCTACCAAGCAGCTCAGTTTGAGTTTGTAACTATTTCGGGCTATCAACACTTGCAAGACAAGATGTTTATCGACCAAGACTTTTCTCCTGCTGATATCTTTACGATCATGCAGAAACAAAACTTAAATACCTTTACGCAAGAAATCTTTCTGAAATCCAAGAACAACAGCCGTTGGCAATGGACTACTGGATTATTTGGTTTTGTACAAGGCTTACGCACCAATGGCCCTGTATGGTTTCATGAAGATGGCTTGGATGGGATGATCGTAGGAGGAATCCGCAAAGGACTGGGCCATGGCCTAGCCCTTGTCAACGACAAGATAGGACATATTGAAAAGCCAGGTATGCCCTTTGTTATCGAAGGTGACCTGCACGCTGATTTTAATGCGGTCAACAACAAAGAACTCCTAATTGATGGGGTGTTTAAAACACCGATATACAGTGCCTCATTCTACCATCAATCCACTATAAATGATTTGTTTGTAGAAGGACTTTCTGCTACAGCTGGTTTTCGTGTCAACTTTGAACACAACCGTATGAAATACCTGTCGGAAACCAACTTTGATTATAGCTTGGACAATGCAGGCTTTAGCTTAGCTATGATTCCTAAGATACCCGTCATGCCTGCCAAGCATTACGAGTATGGCGACTACAACATACAAATGAATAGCCACCCGATTCTAAAAGGTGAGCTAATGAAAAATGACTTAGCTTTTTTACCCCGATTCTCTTTGCAATATAACCTCAACCCAAGCAACTCGATCTACGCTACCGTAAGCAGAGGCTATCGTTCAGGTGGATATAACGTACAGATGTTCTCTGACCTTATTCAATCAGAGATGCAGACGGTTATGATGCAAGATATGATGAGTGGCGTTGGCAAGTTTGTCATGCAAAAGTATCTGACTGCAAGCGACGATAAAAAGGCAGAAGTGGATCAATTAATCGGCATGATTCCGGAGCCCGTCAAAGATAAAATCAAGGATATGATAGGCAAGGCTCCTGAAGAAGGACCCGGTTTGGACATAAAGGATGCCACTGTATACAAACCAGAGTTTGCCTGGAACTATGAAGTAGGTTCACACCTGAATCTATTCGATGGACGCTTTATCGCAGACTATGCACTGTTTCTACTGGATACAAAAAACCAGCAAATAGCCAAGTTTGCTGAAAGTGGCCTAGGTAGAGTCACAGTTAATGCTGGTAAAAGTCGGAGTTATGGGTTTGAAGCAAATATGCTTTACCACGCTACCAACATACTTTCACTCCATGCCGCATACGGCTTGACACACGCTACCTTTACCGAATACAAAACCAATGCACAGGTAGATGGACAATTGGTAGAAGTAGACTACAAAGGGAAAAGGGTGCCTTTTGTACCTCGTCATACCCTTAATGCAGGCTTTGATCTGAACTTTAAACTGGGCAATCGCTTTTGGTTGGATCGAATCGCTTTCAACACCAGCTACTCTGGAGTAGGTAGAATCTACTGGACCGAAGAGAATGATGTCAGCCAAAAATTCTATGGAACTATTAACGCTCGCCTAAGCTTTGTCAAAGGAAGGGCACATGTAGATTTATGGACACGCAACCTGCTCAATAAGGATTATTCTACCTTCTACTTTGAATCTATGGGCAAAGGATTTATGCAGAAGAGTAACCCCATCCAATTTGGTATCGTACTGGGCTGCCAGTTTTAACAGATTATCAGCCCCATAAAGAAGGAGCAAAATAGAGGCTGTAGTGCTTTTATTTTGCTCCTTCTTTATGCTCAGAACAATCACAAAGTCAGCGCATTTAGCACCAATATGAACTTTTACTCAGAATTAAATAAAATCCCAAGCTGTTTATATCCTTATTCTAAAAAATTTACTTATTTTACAGCTATTAACTTTAAAACTACTTATTATGGCAAACTACAAGATTATTGAAGTGGAAGGAATTGGCCCTGTGATGGGAAAACAACTGAATGAGGTGGGTATTATCGATACAGATCAACTCCTTGAGGCCACAAAAACTAAGAAACAAAGAAAAGAGCTGGCTGAGAAAACAAAAATAAGCGAAAAGCGTATTCTTACTTTTGCCAATATGGTTGATTTATTTCGCATTCAAGGTGTAGGTGCTCAGTATGCCGAACTCCTAGAGGCTGCTGGCGTAGATACCGTGGTAGAACTAGCTACTCGCAATGCAGAAAATCTATGCAAGAAAATGGAAGAAGTCAATGAAGAAAAAAACTTGGTAAGGAGAGTACCCCCATTGAAAACGGTCGAAGGATGGATCAAAGAAGCTAAGGGGCTACCTCGCGTACTGGAATACTAGCCCAAACCCATTTTGTCTACAACTCTTTGAGTATGTAGTCTTTTCCCCACAGCTGGATAATTATTTTCAGCTGTGGGGTTTTTGCGTGTATGAAAGGTACTTATAGGGATTTGACATCTATTTGTGAAAAATGTAAGCAAAACAGACGAAAAAGGATATCTTTGTTAGTAAATAAGAATAATTTAAAATAGAAAGCTTATGAAAACTAAACTAATGATTGCGGCTGCTACACTTGGACTAGCAGCCTGTGGCACGAGTTCAGACTCTTCGCTGAATGAAGGCCCCGTGATTGGCAAAAGCTCAGTCCAGGTAGAAAATGGGCTTATGAGCCCAGAAGTCTTATGGGAAATGGGACGACTAGGAGGTCTTTCTGTATCAGCTGATGCATCTCAAATAGTATATGCAGTAAGCTATTACAGTATAGAGCAAAACAAGAGTAATACAGAGCTATTTAGTATGCAGGTAGATGGAAGCAACAACAAACAGCTTACTCATACCGCCGCTAGTGAACACAGCCCAGTGTGGATCAAAAATGATAGTAAAATAGCATTTATCAGTAACGAATCGGGTACACCTCAGCTTTGGGAGATGAACCCCGACGGCACTGGAAAGAAGCAGCTTTCCAATATGGAGAATGGAGTAGAAGGCTTCCGTTTTTCTCCCGATGAGCAGAAAGTAATTTTAATTTCAACCCTAAGAACTCAAGAGCCTGTTACAGATAAATACCCTGACCTACCCCAAACCACAGGAAAGGTGATCAATGACTTAATGTATAAGCATTGGGACGAATGGAAGGTAGAGGCACCTCATCCTTTTGTAGGTGATTTTGATGGGAATCAGATAACAAATCTCATAGATATCATGGAGGGCGAACCTTATGAATCTCCCATGCGTCCTTTTGGCGGTATTGAGCAGCTAGCTTGGAACAGCAGTTCTGACCAAATAGCCTATACCTCTCGAAAAAAGGTTGGTAAAGAATATGCCATTTCTACCAATTCGGACATCTATGTATATGACTTGGCTACAAAATCGACCACCAATCTAAGCGAAGGTATGATGGGCTACGACACCAACCCTCAATACTCACCTGATGGTACTCAAATTGCTTGGCTAAGCATGGAGCGTGATGGCTACGAAGCAGATTTAAATCGCTTGTTTGTGATGGATCTAAAAACAGGTGAAAAGCGTTTTATTAGCAAGGATTTTGACTCTAATGTAGATGATTACACCTGGAGTGCTGATGGCAAGTCTATCTTCTTTACAGGAGTATGGCACGCTACTTCACAGGTTTATCAGGTAGATGTAGCTCAGGCTACCATCAAAAAAATCACAGAAGGTGTACACGATTATGGCAGCATAGCCCTTTGTGGCAATCAACTTATTGGAAAGCGACATGCCATGACATCTCCCGATGAAATATTTCTCATAGGGCTTGATGGCACAGAGAAACAAATCAGCTTTGAAAACAAAGCTTTCCTTGATCAGATAGAAATGGGTAAGGTGGAGAAACGCTGGATTAAAACCACCGATAATAAGGAGATGCTCACTTGGGTTATTTATCCCCCTCATTTTGACCCCAACAAAAAGTATCCTACACTACTCTACTGCCAGGGTGGACCTCAAAGTCCGGTGAGCCAGTTTTGGTCTGTACGCTGGAATCCGCAGCTAATGGCAGCAAATGGATACATCATAGTCGCTCCTAACCGTAGAGGCCTACCTGGCTTTGGCAGTGAGTGGAACGAACAAATCAGTGGAGATTACAGCGGCCAAGTGATTGATGATTACCTTTCGGCTATCGATGAACTAGCCAAAGAACCCTTTGTCGATTCAGACAGACTGGGTGCAGTAGGTGCAAGCTTTGGTGGATACTCAGTATATTACCTAGCAGGACACCACAACAAACGATTCAAAGCTTTTATAGCACACGATGGCATCTTCAACATGGAGATGCAATACTTAGAAACCGAGGAGAAGTGGTTTGCCAATTGGGATATGGGTGGAGCCTACTGGGACAAAAACAACCCAATAGCTCAGCGCACCTTTGCCAACTCTCCTCATAAGTTTGTAGACAAATGGGATACACCCATTCTTTGTATCCATGGTGAAAAGGATTACAGAATCCTTGCCAATCAAACGATGGCCGCCTTTGATGCAGCTATCTTACGAGGAGTACCTGCTCAGTTACTCATCTTCCCCGATGAGAACCACTGGGTGCTCAAACCTCAAAACGGTATCCTATGGCAGCGTACTTTCTTTAACTGGCTAGATAAGTGGTTGAAGAATTAAATACCAAGCCTACATTTATACAGAAAGTCCCTGCAAGCACAGCAGGGACTTTCTTTTGCACACAACAAAAAGTAAACTTGTAGATAATACTAATAATTGCTGCTAAGTATGGGTATCGTTACTATAAGGACAACTAAAGAGATCAACCAGAGCGCAAAAAGTATCCACTTCCATTTTGCCGAAAGCCCAGTCCACTTAAACACCTTCTGAAGCGCATAGTAGCTAAGCATACTTAAAGGTATAGCAAAGAAGATTAAAGCACTTAAGGCTACACAAAGTTGCGTGGTCATCCCTACAGCTAGTGTATCTACTCCCCAAAGCGTTATCGCATAAGTGCCACCTGTTACGAGATTGGCTATCAAAACAACAAGCACTACCAACAGGGCAAAAACTAAAACCAACCAAACCGGAATAAAGATAATACCAAAGCCAATCAAACAGGCTTTCATGATAATACCGATCACATAGATACATCGATCAAAAAAAGAATATTTAGGCTGAACACTTGAGCTAGCATGCAGACTCTCTTCATTGAGTACTCTTCCTATATTGTCCATATTGATGGGTTCCCCTCTCATCTGAAGTTTTTGAATCGCTGTTTGGGCTGTAGGTACAAAAAAGGCCATGGCTAGGTAAATCCAACCTACTACACCACTGCTGAAGAATAATAAGAGTAACAAAACTAAACGAACCAAAGAAGCATCTAGATTCCAGTAAGAGGCTAAGCCACCTGCTACCCCACTAATGATGCGATCATCCTGACTACGAAACAGCTTTTTATTACACTTCTCTCCCGACTGAAAGTTTGTACGCTCTTCTTCTTGCTCGGTATCGACCTCTACTCCTGCAATTTCTTCGGGTTGGCCCACTTGAGCAATAATCGTTTCAATATCCGATTTTTCTACAGGCTGATTCACCTGACTAATCCGTTCAGAAAGTAATTCTGAGATGCGATTTTCAATATCCTGTACCACTTCTCTGCCACCTTCTTGATGAGTAAAGTAGATTTTTACATTGTCTAAATAGTTTTTTAACAACTGATAGGCATCCTCATCAATGTAAAATACAATACCCCCTAAATTAATTGTCACTGTCTTTTTCATTCTTGTTCTGTATTAAATTCACCACTAGCTATCTGTTGAACAGACTCATTTAACTCTTGCCATGACTGCTCTAGCGCACTAAGAAATTCTACCCCTTTGGGGGTTAACTCATAATACTTCCGAGGAGGCCCCTGAGTAGATTCCTTCCATTCATAATTTAATAAATCATCATTTTTCAATCGAGTAAGTAAAGGGTATAAAGTTCCCTCTACAACGATTAGCTTTGCTCGCTTGAGCCGATCAATAATATCAGAAGAATAGGCGGGCTCTTTATGGAGTAACAAAAGAATGCAGTATTCTAATAAACCTCGCCGCATCTGAGATTGCACTTTTTCTAACCTCATACGCTCATTATTTTTAGTTTCTAGGACAAATATACAATAATTATAGTACTATGCAATACATAGTACTATAATTTTATCACTACCTTATCATATAAAGTACTATGAGGAAGCTAAAAAATACCTCCAAGGCTATTGTACACAAAGGTCCCTGCCTAAAAAGATTAGATCAAGAACCAAACAACAAAAGGTCAGGGACAGAACGATGTTCTGCCCTTGACCTAATACATTAAAAAAAGAGGGAGCTTCTGCTCCCTCTTTCATTCCGGTATATCTAGTATTTTATCTTCTACTTGTTTTTCGAAGTTAATCGATCATACTCAAATTTTTCTTCGAGTTGTTTTAAGTTTTCTACAGCATTTGCAGATTCTAATTCTACTGCTTTTTCAAAGTAAGTCTTTGCTGTTTCAAAATCCTCTTCCATGTAGCTACAAACTCCTCTGTTGTTGAAGTACTCTCCTTCTTGAGCTTCCTCGTCGATACGATCAAGGTAGCGTTTGGCAGCATCAAGATTCTTAGCTACTAGAGCCGAAGTTGCAGCGTTCAGATTTGCTATATTATCGGTTGGATACATACGAACAGCTATCTCAAATAGTTCTGCATATTTCTCTTTATCCTCTTTATATAGTTCAGATACGCGGTAGATTTCTTCTAAAGATAGTTTCTGAGGCTGTGTCCACACAATCTCTTGTGCTTCTTCAGTAGTAAACTGTCTGATGATATACTTGATCTCGTAGTTGGTGTTTCTTAAAGCTGGGAAGTAATCATTCACCAAGGCTCTAAAAGCACGTCCACCATCTAATCTTCTAATTTTTTGCTCACGAGCATCTAAGTTAGGTGTAGTCTGAATGATACGTAGAACTTCATCTTTGTACATAAAGTATGAGGATTCATTAAGCATCTTGATTAAACCTTGCCAGTTTTCTGCTACATGACTTACTTCAAAGCTCTTGGCTGGAATTTGAGGGTAAATAGAGATTAAGTATCTCTTCAAGGCATCAGTCCTGCCTCGTGCCAATCTATCATTGAGTGCATAAGAACCCTCTGGAGAGGCATGTCCTGTTAACTTAATAGAGGATACGGTGATATCACCATCCTGAACCACTTGATTGATCGATTGACTGATCTTGCCAAGCTCTACGCTATTATTTCGGTAAGAAGGACGAATAACGGTTTGTCCAACAGGGAAATCTAAATAGGCTGATGCTTCTATGGATCTTCTTTTTTGTTCTTCCACAACTGGCTCAACATAACTAATGTATGGAGTCATTGCTGGTGGCGGTAATAAAAAGTGATCTAACTTGTAGTCATTACTAGCCAATAAGGTAGTAGCACAACCACAACTATTTTCGACAATCTCTAAATCTGAGCCATTCATCCATGTTTCGTAAGGTATAACAGCAGAGTAAGGTACGATTTGTGCCCCTTCGCTTAATGGTTCTTTTCGCAAAATGACTGCATTTTCTTCCCCTATGAAATAGTGGGGATTGCGCTCACGAAAGATAGCGTTCTTTCTCCCTGTTACTACTATAGCTGGCAAGTCTTTGAATTGTTCTCCATCTGTGAAGCGTGGTATGAGACGAAGTTCGTTGTCTGATTTAAGAAACAACCAAGTTACATCAACATCCATGCTAACATGTAAGTTCAAATACTCATCAACTACAACCTGCTCTATGTTCACATTCTTTACTGTAACATTACCATCTAGCACTACCTGAGCAGAGCTATAGCTGGTAAAGCTGAATAAAAGGAGTGTTATATATAGTATATTTCTCATTGTTTATCCCGATTTTATTTAAAAAATATAAACTAAACTAAGTGCTGCTTTTGTCACACCTATGTAATGATAGTTGCCGTCTTTGAGCTTATCTCCACAGGTTGTATAGTTGTACTTATCATAAGTCGCATAGGCATACCCAAGCCCTATCTCAGCTTCTATATTCCAATGCTTGTTTAAAACCCATGCATAGCCATACCCTACACCTGCACCAATAAACCAGCCTTCATAACGGTGATTCTTGATGTTATCAGAGGCTAAGCCTAGAAAGTCTGTATTTCCAAAATTATACTGCCCGGTGTGTGCATGGAAACCAAAAAAGTGTCCATTGAACTTTTCACACAGCCAATAACGTGCTTCTGGTTGAACAAACCAATGTTTCCACTTCTTATTGTTATCAAAGGTCCACGGATTGTAGTTGCCTGATACATCTAAGGTCCACTTAGGTGATAAGCCAAATTCTACTCCTAAGTTGAATGTGGTGGTCGCATCATACAACACGTTCGTTTTTATAGCAGCCTTTTGAGCATGAGCTGTAAATGTAGAGGCCAATACGAGGACGAGTCCAAGTAGGAGCCTTTGCATCTTATGCTTTCTTTGCGTCATAATTAAATGTTATTAAATTTATACTTAACTTAAACTCTTATTTCTTCAATTATTAAACCAATACTTATCAAAAAGTACAGGAAATATCTTTTGCAAAAATACATATTAATTTCAAAATAAAGCGATTTTATTCAACTATTTATCCTAACAAGCCATTCCAATGGGTTTATAAGCTAAGCAATTGCTGTTTCTTAGGCCTAATTCTAGGCAAATTTAAATTTACACTAAAAACACAAATACTTCAATGGATGGGGTTAAGCCCGCTAGCTAAGAGCCTGAGTAAGATTCTTTGAGAATTTAATGCTTTTTGAAAACAATTTCCACTGGAAATTTGTATTAGTAGTGGTATATGTAAAATTCAATTTAAAACTAAATAAACAATTATGATTTTTGACGTTGCAATTATCGGAGGAGGACCTGTTGGATTGGCTGCTATACAAACCTTAGCACCCTCAGGTATGAAAATAGTGGTTTTTGAAAAAAACAAAGTGGGTGGTACTTGTCTTAATGAGGGTTGCATGCCTACAAAATCTTTGCTGCACTCGGCTAGTGTATTTGCCAATACACAAACTGCCAAAGAGTTTGGGGTACATGCAGAGCAAGCTACTTTCAATTATAAGGAAGTGGTGGCTCGCAAAGACCAGATGATAGCTGCTTTACTTAATGGTTCAGAACAAAAGGTAAAGATGTCTGGAGTTACACTGGTTCAGGCTGAAGCAAAACTAGATGGAGAGAGCAAAGACGGTCTTATACAGATCCAAGCCAATAACGAACGCTACCAGGCTAAAAAGCTGATAATCGGTAGTGGTTCTGAAAATTTTGTTCCCCCTATTCCTGGTCTGAAAGAAGCGGAATATATAAGCTCTAGAGAAGCTTTACAACTACAGGAGGTTCCAAAGACGCTTACTGTTATTGGCGGTGGTGTCTTAGGTATGGAGTTTGCTTCTTTGTTCTCTACTTTTGGGGCTAAGGTGGATCTTATAGAAATGAGCGAAGAGATACTACCTAGCTTTGATCCAGAACTAGCTGCAGAACTTAGAAAGTACTACGCTACACGAGGTATCACTTTTCATACTGGGGCAAAAGCAGAAAAAGTGGATGGAAAGACTATTACGGTAAGCAAGGCGGGTAAAACATATACATTGACCAATGAACTGATTCTCCTAGCTGTAGGAAGAAAGCCTGCAACTGAATCACTCGGTTTGGAGAGCTTGGGTATCAAAATGGATCGAAGTGCTATTGTTGTAAATGAGCAAATGCGCTCTTCACATCCCAATGTGTATGCGTGTGGTGATAGTATCGGTGGATCAATGCTTGCACACACTGGTCTTCAGGAGGGTGCTGTAGCTGCAATGAGTATTTTAGGTATGCCTGCCAAGCTAAATTACAAGACTATACCTGCTGCGGTTTATACTAGCCCAGAACTAGCTAGCGTGGGTTATCAAGAAAAGGAGTTGATAGCAGAGCATATACCTTATGAGGTTGTAAAAGCACCTATGGCAGCCTCAGGACGATTTATTTTGGACAATACTTTAGATACTCCTGGTATCTTTAAGGCCTTAATACATAAGGAGAGCAAAGTGATTTTGGGTATTCACATACTCGGAAACCCTGCATCGGAGTTAATTGCAATTGGCGGTATGGCTATTGCTCAAAACATGACGGTTGATCAGCTCAGAAGTAATGTGTTTCCACACCCTACTGCCTCTGCTATTTTTAGTCATGCGTTTTAGCACATAAGTTTGTTGTGTAATTTAATTGTGATTTTAATTAAGATTAGGGCTGTAATTTTTTTACAGCCCTAATCTTTTATACGGTTCCACTATGATTTTACATTTAGGATATAACATCAAAATTTAAAGCAAATAAAAAAGGAGACTTAATTAAGTCTCCTTTTTAACACGGAATGTATGATTCATACAGTGAAGAGGATGAGAGTCGAACTCACACGACACTAGGTCACTACCACCTCAAGGTAGCGCGTCTACCAATTCCGCCACCCCTCCAAATAGAGCGGAAAACGAGGCTCGAACTCGCGACCCCAACCTTGGCAAGGTTGTGCTCTACCAACTGAGCTATTTCCGCAAGAGTTAGTGGGCAAAGATGGATTCGAACCACCGAAGGCGTAAGCCAGCAGATTTACAGTCTGCCCCATTTGGCCACTCTGGTATTTGCCCAACTCTTATTTGTTTAAAAGGTTTTGTTCCTTTATGGTGAGTGCAAAGATAAGGCGTTTTTTGATTTCTACAAATTATAGCGTATTATTTTTACACAGTATTCTGCTATACCTCCGATTAACACATGCGGTTAAGGTAGTCTCCATAAATAAAATGCTTCAAAATCAGTGCTTTATTATCTTTTGTCCACAAAGCGATATTAGGATGCTTAATTCCATTAAACATGGTGGTTTTTACTGTTGTATAGTGAATCATGTCTTTGAGTACGATTAGATCGCCAACTTGTAGCTCCTTATCAAAGCTCCAAGAACCCATCCAGTCTCCACTCAAACAAGAGTTGCCACCTAGTCGATAAACATAAGGGCCTTCGGCACCAATACGTGCTCCCTCTATTTCTGGCTGGTAAGGCATTTCTAGTGTATCAGGCATATGAGCAGTAAAGCTTACATTAAGTATAGCTGTTTTGATGCCTTTATTCTCTACAATATCTACAACCTTAGATGTAAGTACTCCAGTTTGCCAAGTAAAGGCTGAGCCTGGTTCTAGAATTACCTCCAGGTGTGGGTAGCGTGATTTAAGTCCTTTAAGCACTCCAATCAGATGTTTCTGATTATAATCCTTATGCGTGATTAGGTGTCCCCCCCCTAAGTTCAACCACTTAATTTGATCAAACCACTGTCCGAACTTTCGTTCAATATGCACCAGTGTTTTTTCTAAATCATAGGAGTTAGATTCACAGAGCGTATGTGAATGAAAGCCTTCAATACCTTCTGGTAGCTGCTTTGGAAGCTGACTTGATAAAACACCAAAACGACTTCCTGCTGCGCAAGGGTTGTATAGGTCTATTTCCACATCAGAGTACTCAGGATTTATGCGTAGGCCACAAGAAATTGATTTCCCCTCAGTTTGAGGATAGAAGTGTGCATACTGACTTAGAGAATTAAAGGTGATGTGGCTACTGCAACGCATTATTTCAGGAAAATCCTCATCCGTATAAGCTGGAGAGTAGGTATGGGCTTTACTTCCAAATATCTCCCAAGCTAAGCGTGCTTCATATTCTGAGCTGGCTGTAGAGTATTTAATATATTCGCGAAAAATGGGAAATGTACGCCACATCGCAAACGATTTAAATGCTAGGATAATAGTTACTCCAGCCTCATCGGCAACTGACTTAATTGTTTCTAAATTTTTTCGCAATTGGGTCTCATCCATGATGTAGCATGGATTCGGAAACTTACTGTAATCTATCATGTTTGTTTATTGTTAATCTAATACTTTAAATCGGGCAAAACGAAGAAGTAATTGCTTGGTTCCTGCATGTTCAAACTCGACAGTTGCCTTCGCATTATCTCCTTCTCCTTCCAAGTGCTTAACAACTCCTACGCCAAAACGTTCATGCTCAACGCTAGATCCGACTCCCAAAGAGCTGGGAATTACGGCTGAATTGCGTGAAGGTGGCAAACCTCCTACTCGCTTTAAGCTGCGCCCAGACTGGATGTTTGAAGTTTTGGGTTTCGTAAATCTTTGTGAATCAGCTATTTTTTGTCTAAAATTGGCTCCTGCACGTTCTACCTGCTGACCTAGTGCTATGCCATGTGGATAGTCTAGGTACTGGCTATCTATCTCTCGAATAAAACGACTCGGTGCACCAAACTCCATTTTGCCATAACGCATTCGGCTTTTAGCAAAGCTCAAGAAGCACTGCTCTTCTGCTCGGGTTAATGCAACATAAAAGAGCCTGCGCTCTTCCTCTATAGCTCCTGGGTTATCACCAGACATATTGCTGGGGAAAAGATTTTCTTCTAAGCCTACGACAAAGACATTTTTAAATTCCAAGCCTTTTGCAGAGTGAACAGTCATGAGGGTTACCTTATCTATATCTTCTTCCGATTCTGAATCTTGATCAGTCAGTAGGGATACTTCAGATAAGTAATCATACAAGCTAACACCCCCTGCCTCTTCTTCACGTCTTGAAACACAAAACTCTTTTAGGCCATTGGATAGCTCCTCTACATTCTCTTTGCGTGATATACTTTCAGGGGAATTGTCTTGCAGCACATCTAGAATTATGCCCGTTTCCTTGATTATTTGTGTGCCAAGCTCATAAGCATCCTTCGTTTCTATTTCGGCTTGGAAAGCTGTAATCAAATCAGCAAAGTTGGATAGTTTCTTTTGGATTCCCTTATTGACCTCCAAGTTATAGGCTAGAGGCTGACATACTACACTCCAAAAACTAACTTCATGACGACTTGCTGCATCGGCTATCCGACTTAAGGTAGTAGCCCCTATGCCTCGTGCGGGATAATTGATGATACGCTTAAGTGCTTCTTCGTCATTGGGGTTGACTACCAAGCGAAAGTAAGAGATAATGTCTTTTATTTCTTTTCGCTGATAAAAGGATAAGCCACCATAGATCTTATGGGGGATGCCTCTTTTACGAAACACCTCTTCAAAAACACGGCTTTGTGCATTGGTGCGATAAAGTACGGCATAATCAGCATAGTCATAGTCTTTGGCACGGCGGAGTTCAGCAATGCGCTTGGCTACGATTTCGGCTTCTTCTATATCGCTATAGGCTTCGATTAGCTGGACTCTTTCGCCTTCTTTCTTTTCCGAAAAGACTTCTTTAGGTATTTGCCTACGGTTTTTTTGAATCAGACTATTGGCTGCTGCTACTATATTCTGTGTAGAACGGTAGTTTTGCTCTAACTTGAATACTTTAGCTCCTGCAAAGGTGTTGGAAAACTCCAGAATATTGTCAATATTAGCCCCACGAAAGGAGTAGATACTTTGGGCATCATCTCCTACTACGCATACTTTCTGATGCTTTCCAGCAAGCTGCCGTACGACACAGTGCTGAGCAAAGTTAGTGTCTTGATACTCATCAACAAGAATGTATTTAAAGCGCTCTTGGTACTTGGCTAAAATAGTAGGCTGCTCATTGAATAGAATGAAGGTGTAGAAAAGCAAGTCATCAAAATCCATAGCATCTGCTTGTCTGCAACGATTCCAATAACGCTTATAAATATCGCGTATGGCGGGCATCTTAGCAGCTGCATCGCCTTCATAAAGCGATTTATGACTTGCATAAGCACTTGGACTAAGTAGGTGATTCTTAGCATTGGATATTCTGGCTTGTACAGTAGCTGGTTTATATTGCTTTTCATCCAATTGCATCTCCTTGATGATACTTCGAATCAGGCTTCTACTATCACTTGTATCATAAATGGTCAGCTTGGAACTGAAACCTAAATGTTCGGACTCTGCTCGTAGTATACGATAAAAAACAGAGTGGAAGGTACCCATCCACAGACGCCGTGCTACTTGACTCCCTACGATGGTAGCGATACGCTCTTGCATTTCACGAGCTGCCTTATTGGTAAAGGTGAGCGCTAGAATATCCCAAGCTTTCAATCCTTGCTCTAATAAGTAAGCTATTTTATATGTTAGTACACGTGTCTTACCCGATCCTGCCCCAGCTATCACTAGCGAGGGACCATCTATGTATAAAACTGCATCTCGCTGACTCTGATTTAATTCCTCTAAGTAGTGCTCATTCATACCTTCCATGTCTCTCTTTAAATTCACACAAAGATAAAAGTTTCTTTAGACTCTTCGAACAATTTCAAAGAGTATCGTGTTTATATAATCGAGTTCATTCTTAATATAATGAATAATGAAAACTTTATTAATGTCTTTAATTATTATGACTATGAATTTTGATATGCCAAAACTTCCTTATGCACAAAATGCATTAGAACCAGTTATTAGTCAATCAACAATAGAATACCACTATGGCAAGCACTTACAGAACTATGTAAATACGCTTAACAGCCTAGTTGAAGGTACTGAGTTTGCAGGTAAAGAATTAGAATATGTTGTAAAAAATTGTCCTGAAGGGCCGATGTACAACAATGCTGGACAAGTATTAAATCATACGCTTTACTTCTTACAATTTAATCCAAAACCAAAGCATAACAAACCTCAAGGTAAACTAGCTGAAGCTATAAACCGCGATTTTGGTAGCTTTGAAGAGTTCCAAGAAAAATTCAATCAAGCATCAACTTCACTGTTTGGTTCTGGTTGGTCTTGGCTAGCTGCTGATAAAGATGGTAAGCTTCACATTGTACAAGAGAAAAATGGAGGTAACCCAATACGTCAAGATTTGAAGCCTCTTCTTGGTTTTGATGTGTGGGAACATTCATACTACCTAGATTACCAGAACAGACGTGCTGACCACATTAAAGCTTTGTGGAGCATCATAGACTGGGATGTTGTTGGAAGTCGTTTATAATCCAAACTGAAATTTAATTTTATAACTAAAGGCGAAGATATATACTCTTCGCCTTTTCTTATATCTAAACACAGGCAGTAGTCTTATTGCTCTATGAGCTCGCTCCTATATCGAGTACAAGAAACTAGTTACATACATTTCCACTCTAAAATTAGAATTGGGCTTTTCTTGCCAGTATGAACGACTAAAAAGAGTACCGAAATACAAGAACACAAAAAAGGTGGTGATAAGATATCTTATCACCACCTTTCACATTTATCTCGTTAAGATTATAGCTTGTTAGCTGAACCTAAAACGTTTTCAATCTTATGCTTGTAGATCTTCTTCATGTTTTCACGAGCTGGACCTAAGTATTTACGTGGGTCAAACTCTGCTGGCTGAGTTGCAAATACTTCACGAACTGCAGCTGTCATAGCTAGACGGCTATCAGAGTCGATGTTGATTTTACAAACTGCTGATGCAGCAGCCTTACGAAGTTGTTCTTCTGGAATACCAATTGCATCTTTAAGAGCACCACCATATTTGTTGATAGTTGCTACTTCTTCTTGAGGCACTGATGATGCACCATGAAGTACGATTGGGAAACCTGGTAGTTCTTTTTCTACTGCTTCTAATACGTCAAACTTCAATGGAGGAGGTACTAGACGACCGTTTTCATCTTTAGTACATTGGTCTGGAGTAAATTTATTAGCTCCGTGAGATGTACCAATTGAGATAGCTAAGCTATCGCAACCTGTTTTAGTAACGAAGTCTACTACTTCTTCTGGTTTTGTATATGTGTGCTCTTCAGCAACAACGTCATCTTCAACACCTGCTAAGATACCTAACTCTCCTTCTACAGTTACGTCGAATTGGTGAGCATAATCAACTACTTTTTTAGTTAATGCTACGTTTTCGTCGTATGGAAGAGAAGAACCGTCGATCATTACAGAAGAGAATCCCATGTCGATACATGATTTACATGTTTCGAAAGAGTCACCATGGTCTAAGTGCAAAACTATTTGAGGTTTAGCAAGGCCTAGTTCTTTAGCGTACTCAACAGCACCTTCAGCCATATAGCGAAGAAGTGTTTGGTTTGCATATGCACGAGCACCTTTAGAAACTTGTAAAATAACAGGAGATTTAGTTTCAGCTGCTGCTTGAACAATAGCTTGTAACTGTTCCATGTTATTGAAGTTAAAAGCAGGTATTGCATAACCACCTTTGATAGCCTTTGCAAACATGTCTTTAGTGTTTACAAGACCTAAATCTTTGTAATTAATCATTTCTTTTAAAAGTTTATTGTTAGTAAATTTAAATTCCATGCAAAAGTAAGCATAATTCTTGATAATTTATAATCTGGATAAGCCAAATATAGACAATGCTATACCACTTAATACAAACCAATTGCAAAAAGCATCAAACTGGACAGATAAGTAACTTTTTGTTCAGTCGTTCAGCTTATTACTTGCTCACTTGCGTTATTCAAACAAGAAGCTTGTTTAAATAGTTTGCCTTTTGAACGAAGCTTATAGATTATTAATACATCACTACTTCTCTAGGTAAATGATAGTTGGTAAATGATCACTATATCCATCTAACCAGGTCTTTCCACCAAAGGTGCGGAGTGGAGATCCTTTGTACTTACCACTCTGCTGAAATAAGTAGTCGCGCATGAACACTTCACTATCCACATAGTGGAGTCCTTTTTTATCTTTCAATAAGGGTTGAGAGATGATGATTTGATCAAATAGATTCCATTTACCACGATACATCAATGTACCAACTCCTTTATCTTCAAGTATGCTCCACCAAGGGTTGTAAAAGCCTCTTTTCTTAACTTCTTTGGCGTATTTTTTAGCACCTAACCCTTTTACTACACTCTCATCCATCGGGTCGTCATTAAGGTCACCCATGATAATGATTTTTGCTTTCTTATTGAGTGAATAGAGCGAATCTGTAATGTTTTTTACTTGCTGAGCTGCATGCATACGTACGGGAGCTTCTGCACCTCGTGAAGGCCAATGGTTGACGATAAAGGTCAGTTCTTCTTCGGCTGCTTGCCCAGTAACCACTAAAAAGCCTCTGGTCTTATGAATGGTATCCCCTTGAAAAGGTGTGGAAGGCACAAGAACACTTGATGTTGGTAGGAATAAGTTGGGGTTATAAAGCAGGGCACAATCTATGCCTCGTTTATCGGGGCCTTCGTAGTGAACGAACTGGTACTCATTATTAAGAGCAGGCTCACTGATTAAATCTTGTAATACACGGAAGTTTTCTACT
>JASLIW010000134.1 GCA_030152865.1 Bacteroides sp. | reverse complement strand
TGCTCATCATACTCATAACTAGTTTCGATATAAAAACTAGGGATACCTTTATCATCATAATTAACACGAGACACCTCATTACCCTTATCATCATAATTAATGATATAACTAGTAATCAATACATCATCGACTAAATCATAAACACTTGATTTAGACTTAAGCCCAGTCTTTGAATATGTATATTCTTCCTTATGTATAACAACATCATCGCCTGTCACAAAAGAGGATGATACTAAGCGTCCTTCCTGATCATACTCATTTACTTGATGCTCGGCTGAGCTCTTTAAGGAAGGATATAATATAGTTTTTATCTTATTACCCTCATCGTCGAACTCTGTAATCGTTTGATTTAAAACGTCACCAGAAGCTGTTACACTTTTATGCTCTTTTACCTTACCCTCAGTGGTATAACTAAAAAACTCATAAAAGCTTTCACCAAGCTGTGGAGTACTTTTAATATAACTTAATCTTCCATAGCCATCGTAACTATAAATCTTTGATGCCACAAGTTTGTTTGTAGAATCAAACTCCTTAGTACTCGTCACATTGCCTTGCTTATCAAAATGAGAAGAGACCGAAGAGATAAGTTCATTTTGCCCATTAAAACTCTTCATACTCAACACTTCACCATTTACATCTAAGCGCATACTCTCCTTAGAGTTGACTATACCCTCTTCATTAAAATTGATGTATTCTACGAATTTACCATTTTCAAAAGGCTCGAAAGTAGATATAAATACAGTTTTATCATTCGCTCCTTTAATCACTTCTTTAGTAAGATTTCCATGCTCATCAAAAGTACGTATAGAAGTCATACCCTTATCAGCAGGCATTATTTCTGAAGTTAATACTTCTTTTACCTTACCAACTAAACTATTGTTTTTTAAATCATTAGCTGATATACTTAAATTATAAAGACTTCCAGCTACAAGAAAAACCAAGCTTGTTAATATTATTCGTTTATTCATAATTATTTATCAAAAGAATATTTTATAATAGTTTATTTTATCAGCTTAGAGACTGAAAAACATATAAGCCTCAACTACTCTAAATCAATGCAACTAATAAGTAAAACTCAAGCGTATAAAAAGTGAGTGCCTCTTCTGTTTATTCTCCACAAACACCTGATTATCGACTACGTCATCTCGATTATACTTAAAGTAGCTATAACCAATAGATGGAGCTAAGGTGCATCCACCAAAATCAAATAGCTGATAACCAAAAGTAGCCTCTGCCAGCCACTTTGGATTAATATGTTTGTGATTGTTGGCCAGAGAAGTGCCAAAGTTGCCACTGAAATAGAAATTTTCATTTATAGCAGCAAATGGATGAATCCGCATATCAATGAAAATAGGGATAAAATTAATACGAGGGGAAGAGTAAGTAGCTACACCAACTCCTGTACCCAAAGAAAATGTTTTAGTAAAGTAATAACCGAACACAGCTCTTGCATCCGCTATTTGCATCTTGGTATCGCCTCCGAACTTATTATGATACGAACCCCCTTTGTCTGATAATGAAAGTCCATATGTCAACTCAAAACCACCCCAAAATCCTCGGGATAAGTATTGAGCATTTGTTTGAGTAAAAACGCCAGCTACCAATGCTAACACTAACACTATTCTTTTCATACTCTGTCCTTTAAACTACGAAGATAATAAAATAAGCGTGTATATCCCTATTTATCGCTTTTTGATTATAAAGTTGCCAAATAAATTAAGGATAGCCAAATAGGCTATCCTTAATTTATTCTACTATCTATTTTATTGTTAGATTCCTTTTTCCGATAAGTATCTTTCCACCTCTAGAGCAGCCTGACAACCTGTACCTGCAGCGGTAATAGCTTGACGATAATGAGGATCAGCTACATCTCCAGCAGCAAAGACACCAGGTATATTTGTTTTTGGAGACTTACCGACTGTCTGTATGTAACCCACTTCATCTGTCTCTATCCAAGGCTTAAACACATCCGAGTTTGGCTTGTGACCGATTGCCAAAAAGAAGCCATCAATTGCTTTCTCATAGTGTTCCTCGTCTGGCTCTCCTAAACGTTTAACCAGCTTAACACCTTCAACTCCTTTGTCACCAAACAAGCCTACTGCATTATGCTCAAATAACACCTCAATCTTATCATTATCCATCACACGGTCTTGCATAATTTTTGACGCGCGTAAAAATGGCTTTCTTACTACCAAATACACTTTAGATGCTATATTTGAGAGATATAGAGCTTCTTCACAAGCAGTATCACCACCACCAACTACCGCAACTGTCTTATTACGATAGAAGAATCCATCACAAGTTGCACAAGCACTAACACCCATTCCATTATACTTTTGTTCATCTTCAAGACCTAAGTATTTAGCAGTAGCGCCTGTCGCAATAATAATAGTTTCTGCCTCTATCACTTTATCATCATCGATGGTTACTTTGTAGGGAGCTTTAGACAAATCTGTTTTAGTAGCCAGTCCAAAACGAATATCTGCACCAAATCGTTCTGCTTGCTTCTTAAGATCTGCCATTAACTCTGTACCTGTAATTCCTTCAGGATATCCAGGGAAGTTTTCTACTTCTGTAGTTGTAGTTAATTGTCCCCCTGGTTGCAAACCCTCATAAAGAACAGGAGCAATATTTGCTCTTCCTGCATATATAGCAGCTGTATAACCAGCTGGACCTGAACCAATAATTAAACACCTAACTTTTTCTATGTTTGCCATACTTCAATTATATTTAACGTAAATCAATAATTTCAACTTCAGGATACTCATCTTGACTAAAAGAGAAGAAATCAGAGTCAATATATGTATTACTTTTAAAGCTTCTTACTTCAATGTTTATTAGTTGATTATCCTTTGTAGTAACTTCTATCTGGGTGGGCTGTAGCTGCTCATTCACAGACACCTTTACCTCTTGATAATTCTTCTTCTTATCCTTAGCCTTCAACAGCACATTTTTTCGACTAGAATCCATATACTTAACTGAATATCCTCTTTTAGATAGTTTAAGCAACTCATAAGGATTAATCTCCTCCAGCTCTGCTTGAGTGGGTTCAGATAAGTTAACCTCTTCCATCTCAAAAATCAAACTCCATTGATACTTTCCATTATACCAGGTTTTCATCTCTTCTGTTTCAAGAACGAATTGATCACCTTTTACCCATAATGTACCGTCAGAATATGACTCTACACGACCATATCTAGTTACTGTGGAGCTAAACTTGGTTTCTACTGCAGCGCTTTTAAAAACCTCAGAAGTCTTATCTAGAAGCTGCTGAGCTGTCAAGTTTAACTGCCCCACTAAAGAGACTGAAGACAGCAGTGTAATAAATATCAATGTCAACTTTTTCATGTGCTTATTTATAACGATTCTTTAGTTGTAATTGTTCAATATGTTCTCCAAGTCCATTTCCGTCTGACAAAATACCTCCCTAGGCTTACTTCCATCTTGAGCACTAACAATCCCCATGCGTTCGAGTTGATCCATGATTCTACCTGCTCGATTGTAACCTATAGAAAACTGTCGTTGTAAAGAAGAAGTTGATCCCTGCTGATTTAATACAACCACACGTGCAGCTTCTTTAAACAAAGGATCTAATAGAGTTGGATCAACATCTCCCATTGCAGCCTTAGCTTCATCAGAAGTATACTCGGGTAATTCAAAAGGCGTAGGATATCCTTGTTGTTCTGAAATAAACTTGGTGATATTTTCCACCTCTGGTGTATCAATAAAAGCACACTGCACACGCTTAGGTTCAGACCCCTGTAAAAAGAGCATATCCCCCTTTCCGATAAGCTGATTGGCTCCAGGACGGTCTAAAATAGTCCTAGAATCCATCATTGACGATACTCTAAACGCTACACGGGCAGGGAAGTTGGCCTTAATTGTACCTGTAATAATATTTGTTGTTGGTCGCTGTGTAGCAATAACCATATGAATACCTACAGCACGGGCTAACTGAGCAATACGTGCAATAGGAAGTTCTATTTCCTTACCTGCAGTCATAATTAAATCTCCAAACTCATCTATCACCACCACCATATAGGGCATATGTCTGTGTCCCTTATCGGGATTCAACCTACGACTAATAAACTTCTCATTATACTCTTTTATATTTCTAACCTTTGCAGTTTTGAGTAAATCATAACGGCTGTCCATCTCTACACAAACAGAATTTAGTGTCTCTACCACCTTTGTCACATCTGTAACAATCGGCTCTTCAGCATCTGGCAACTGTGCTAAATAGTGATTTTTGATTGTTGAATAGATACTAAACTCAACCTTCTTTGGGTCAATCAAAACAAACTTTAATTCTGCAGGATGCTTTTTATAAAGCAGTGAAGTTATCATTGTATTCAGACCTACAGACTTACCCTGTCCTGTAGCACCTGCCACTAAGACATGAGGCATTTTACATAAATCGACAATGAAGACCTCATTCGTAATCGTCTTACCAAAAGCTATAGGCAAATCATACTTACACTCTTGAAACTTCTTACTACCAATAATCGACTGTCCAGATACAATTCTTGGATTTTCATTAGGAACCTCAATACCTATTGTACCTTTTCCTGGTATAGGTGCAATAATACGGATACCTAATGCAGCCAAACTCAAAGCGATATCATCTTCCAAGTTTCTTATCTTAGAAATTCGAACTCCTTGCTCAGGTGTAATTTCATATAGAGTAACAGTAGGACCAACTGTAGCTTTTATTGTAGTTATATCAATTCCAAAACTTTTAAGAGTGGAGATGATTTTCTCCTTATTCATCTGTTGCTCTTCCATGTTTACACTTGGTTCATTATTCTCATACTCTTTCATGAGGTCAAGTGTAGGGAATTTAAATCGGGGCAGGTCTAGTTTGGGATTATAGGGTTGGTCTAAAGATCCTTCATACATTTCGTCTTCTTTTACCTCAATATCAAACGCTGGATCTTTCTCACCTAAGTCTGCATTCATACAACTAGCCTCATCTGCTTGGAGCAAATCTTCATTGGTTGAACTAAACTCATCATCTGCTACTTCTGTTGTTTCCACCTCAGATAAGTCCAACGGTTCTTCAGGAGTAAAATTCTCCACTACTACCTCAGGCTCAGCACTAACCAACTCATCTTCTGCATCAAGACTAGAATCTAAACCTAGAGAGTGACTTAAAGCATGCTCTTCCTGACTCTCTAAGTCTTGAGCTTCTTTTTTAGCCTTTCTCTTCTCTTTCCATGCCCTGAAATGCTTACCTGATAAAAGATCACGAATACAGTCAATAGCTTTGCGATTAAAATAAATAAGTATGCTGATTGCACTAAATATAAAGAGTAAGACAACACCCCCTACACCTATCTTTGTCTCTAACCACACACTCACATTTCTACCATGCAATCCTCCCCAATATATGGGAGTGTCTTTATAAAGATCGTAAAAGAAAAATCCAAAAAATAATGAAAACCAAATTAGAAGCATAGCACAACCAAAAAACCACCTCCGTAGCTTTATTGGGCGAGTTTGCATAAGCTTAACTCCAGATACAGCCACAAACAAAACAATAAAGAGAGAGGATAAACCAAAAGTCTCATTAATTAAATAATGAGCAATATGTGCACCTGAGTTACCTCCCCAATTGGCAGACTCCATACCCTCTTCACCTGCACGTTCAGCCTCAATAAAGCTAAAATCAGCAGCAGCTGTAAAAAAATAAGAGATATAGGGTATAATCATGTAGATAGCAATCATGATGAGAAATAAGCCCAGCATAAATTGCAAGTTTCTATTAGCTATAAGTAATCGTATCTTGTTAAGAAAAGTAGCTTTTCCAGGCAGCTTATCTTCAGCTATATGTTCAGTCATCGTCTTTATCTTTGAATTAATATTCGTACAAAAATAGTAAATAAAAAAGTTAGAAGCCTTATTTTAATATAGACAATTAAGGCACGAATAAAAAAGCAAGGACAATAAGTTCTACCTACAGCTTTAAACATTTCTTTTAAAACAAAAGCGTTTAAACTTGATAGTTAAAGAAAGTTCCTTTTTATTACCTAATCATTAGTTTTTCATACCTTTGTATGATTTTAGAAACCCCAGCTAATCATGAAAGAAGAGAATCCCATTATATTTGACAAAAATGTCATTGAATTTGTTGCAGTAGCAGTAGAAACTTGTGGTTTTCTAGAGGATGCAGATAATCTAAGTAGAGAAGAGTTTGTTGATAAGATTTTAAAACTGCTCCCGCTACTCTATTTGAAAGCAAGTTTGCTCCCCTCTTGTTTCTTACAAGGAGATGGATATTTAGAGGAATGTGTAACAGAGGAACTTTATTCTATTATTCGAATGAAAGTAGCTTCAGTTCTTGCTGAAAAAGATGACTATTTAGAGGTCTTCAATCCTGACATCCAGTATAGTGATACACCAATGAAAAAGTGTATATCTGAAGATTTGGCGGATATTTATCAGGATATAAAGAACTTCATTTTTGTTTTCCAGCTCGGTTTAAATGAAACCATGAATGACGCTCTAGTCAAATGCCAAGAAAACTTCGCCCTTTTCTGGGGACAACGTCTAGTCAACACACTAAGGGCTTTACACGACGTAAAGTACAACACAACCAATCCTGAAGAACTAGACTTAGGTGAGTGGGACTACTAAGGCTCAAGTAAATAAAGAGAGGAATAACCGACAATGATTATTAATAGAAGTATAAGTAAAGAACAAATAAAACAATACCCTAGAGCTAAATTTCCTGGAGCGATTGAAGTGATCAACACTACTGCCGCAGCTAAAAAGGCATTGGAATATCTGAATACAAAGGACACACTTGGCATAGATACAGAGACCCGACCTGCTTTTAAGAAGGGAATAACTCATAAAGTATCTCTAATGCAAATCGCATCCAACGAAATTTGCTTCCTATTTAGACTAAACAAAATCGGCTTAATTCCCGAATTGGTAGAACTGCTTGAAAATCCAAACATAATGAAAATCGGATTATCTCTGAGGGATGATTTCATGATGTTGCATAAAAGGAAACCCTTTAAACAGCAAAGCTGTATAGACTTACAAAATGAAGTGAAACAGTTTGGTATATCAGATAAGAGTCTACAGAAAATATATGCTATACTGTTCAAAGAGAAGATATCAAAATCACAGCGACTCTCAAACTGGGAAGCTACCGAGCTATCAGAAGCTCAGCAAAGATATGCAGCTTTAGATGCTTGGAGCTGTTTAAGGATTTTCACACTCTTACTTGAACTAAAAAATCAAAAGCATACACCATAGTTCCTAATCAAGCACAAGACACAGTCAATAATAAATAATTACAGACATTAGATAAACGCAACTTTGATTATGACAACACATAAAGTGTTTTTAAAACCTCGCAAAGAGCAATCGCTAAATAGATTTCATCCATGGGTGTTTTCAGGAGCAATAGCTCACTTTGAAACAGAACCAGAAGAAGGAGATATCGTAGATATCTATACAGCATCCAATGAATTTATAGCAAAAGGACACTATCAAATTGGGAGTATTGCTATCCGGATTCTAAGTTTTGAGAACGAGCCAATAGATGATCAGTTTTGGGTCGATCGCCTAGAAAAGGCATACCAAGTACGCAAAGCAATCGGACTATTGCCTAATGATTATAACAATACTTTTCGACTCGTACATGGAGAAGGTGATTTTCTGCCAGGGCTCATTATAGATATTTATGGAAATACGGCTGTTCTCCAAGCCCATTCTGTAGGTATGCATTTTACACGGCATAAGATAGCAGAAAGTATCATTACTGTTATGAAAGGCCAAGTCAAAAATGTGTTTTATAAGTCGGAAACTACGCTCCCCTTCAAAGCTGAGTTAGACCCTATTAATGGTTTTTTAATTGGAGAGGAAGATAACAACCTAGCTATTGAAAATGGACTACGCTTCTATGTCGATTGGTTGAAAGGTCAGAAAACAGGTTTTTTTGTTGACCAAAGAGAAAACAGGGCACTTTTAGAAAAGTATGCTAAAGACCGTTCTGTACTTAATATGTTTTGCTATACAGGAGGGTTCTCATTTTATGCCATGAGAGGTGGTGCAAAGCTAGTTCACTCTGTTGATAGCTCATCTAAGGCTATTCACCTAACAGATAAGAACATCGCTTTAAACTTTGAAGGTGATGCTCGCCATAAATCAGTTGCTGAAGACGCATTTAAATATCTTGATCGCATGGGTAACCAGTACGACTTAATCGTACTCGACCCACCCGCATTTGCCAAACACCGCAAAAACTTAAGAAATGCACTACAAGGCTATCGCAAAATAAATGCCAAAGCGATTGAGAAAATAAAGCCAGGTGGTATTCTTTTTACTTTCTCCTGCTCACAAGTAG
This sequence comes from Bacteroides sp., assembly GCA_030152865.1. Taxonomy (GTDB): domain Bacteria; phylum Bacteroidota; class Bacteroidia; order Bacteroidales; family Bacteroidaceae; genus Bacteroides_E. The sequence goes on along the minus strand of JASLIW010000134.1, from coordinate 30,015 downwards.
TTAGTAAAGAAGACTTCAGAACAATGGCTTTTTCAGCAGCAGCAATGTGTAAACGCAAAGTACGTATTTTACACCAACTCACTCAACCAGCAGATCACCCAGTTAGTATTTACCACCCAGAAGGAGAATACCTAAAAGGACTTGTGCTCTATGTTGAGTAGTTTATTTCTACTAAATACGTTAATATAGTTTAAGTCGCTTTACTTTTCTGGCCTTAAACTTGTGTTATACAACATCTATTTTTATATTTGCACTGTGTTTTTCATGGTATTAGATTTAAGGTTACAAAGATTGGTTGTCGCGATGACAATCAATTTTTTTTTTGCTTTAACCAACCCCTAGTTCATTTTGCTTCCTCATGCTCCAAGTATCGTCTACAAAACAGGTCTAAAAAATCCACTTTACATAGATATTAAAACTTTCTTCTCAGAGTATCTTCTAATTTATTTGTATACATTTGTAAGTATTACTTATTTGTTATACTATAAATTGAAATTATGAATATAAAGTATCGCTTAATAATCATGAATTTCCTACAATATGCTGTATGGGGAGCATGGTTAATATCATTTGGAGGCTACCTAGGAGGAACACTAAACTTTAGTGGTAGTGAAATAGGAAGTTTTTATGCAACCATGGGTATCGCTTCACTGTTTATGCCTGCAATAATGGGTATCATAGCAGATAGGTGGGTACCTGCTCAAAAACTTCTCGGAATCTCTCACCTTATCAATGCAGCATTTTTGTTTTTCGCCGCACAGCAAACTGAATACATTCCCTTGTATACGCTAATGTTATTAAGTGTATGCTTTTATATGCCAACAATTTCACTTTCTAACTCCGTGGCTTATAGTGCTCTAAACCAAGCAAAACTAGATACGGTTAAGCACTTCCCCCCCATACGAGTATGGGGTACAGTAGGCTTTATAGCGGCCATGATTCTTGTGGATATTCTTGGATTAACTACCAACTCTTATCAGTTGTACGCATCCATGTTCCTAAGCCTTATTTTGGCTGTTTATTCTTTTACACTACCCAACTGCCCTATTACAAAATCAGAGCAACAAACATGGACAGAAGCCCTAGGCTTAAAAGCCTTTGCACTATTTAAGCAGAAGAAAATGGCCATTTTCTTTATATTCTGTATGCTCCTAGGTGCCTCATTACAAATTACAAACATGTTTGCAAACCCTTACATTGCAGACTTTGCAAAAATGGATGAATACAAGGGCATGTTTTTCGTTGAACACCCTAACATTTTGATTTCCCTCTCTCAAGTATCAGAAACACTCTGTATCTTACTGATACCTTACTTTTTGAAGCGCTTTGGAATTAAGAAAGTAATGCTAATAAGTATGGTCGCTTGGGTGCTTCGATTTGCATTATTAGGAACAGGAAATCCAGGCAATGGAGTATGGATGTTTGTTCTATCTATGCTTGTATATGGTGTAGCATTTGACTTCTTCAATATCTCGGGATCACTGTTTGTTGATAGTGAAACTGATCACTCCATACGTTCCAGTGCACAAGGTTTATTTATGATTATGACCAATGGCATAGGTGCTATTATTGGTTCATACGGAGCAGGTTATATTGTAAGTCACTTTGATTGGCCAACACCTTGGTTTATCTTTGCAGCTTATTCCTTAGTGATAGCAGTACTTTTTGCAATATTATTTAAATATGAGCATAAGCCCGATCAATTAAAAATATAAGTATTATGAGTTTAGAAATAGAGCTACACGTTAAAGAAGTATTTGAGAGTCAAAATACAGCAGGCGCTTTTAGTCTGCTATTAGAAGAAAAATCAGGAGAAAATCGACAAATACCTATCATAATCGGAGATAAAGAAGCACACGCCATCTTTTGCTCACTAAAAAACATATCCAACAGTCGTCCATTAACTCACGACCTAATGGCCTCCTGCATTAATTTCCTAGAAGCTAAACTAACAAAAGTTCTGATTTACAAAGTCAACGAAGGTATCTATTACTCCTATATTTATCTTAATAAGGATGATCAATTTACACGTATCGATGCACGAACTTCAGATGCTGTAGCTTTAGCTTTGCGACTAGAAGCCCCTATATATATACTTAGTGATATATTAGATGCTGAGAACGTAGAAGTAGTTATGGAATCCGAGGATGATTTTTTGTCAAATCCTATCCTTAAAGTAAAAGAGAAAGTGACTATAGAAAGCTTACAGAGAGAGTTAGAGCTCGCTATACAAGAAGAAGATTATGAGTTAGCTTCGGTAATTCGAGATCAAATAGCAGAAATAGAAGCAAAAAAGTAAGATGCATATTTTTTACGCACCAGAAATAGCCACAAAACAGGAGTTACCAGCAGAAGAGGCTAGACACTGCACCAAGGTACTTAGGCTAACAGAGGGAGATTGCATACAACTGACAGATGGGCTAGGAAGTTTTTACCAAGCTCAAATAACTCTAGCCACACCTAAAAAATGTCTTTTTGAAATCATAAGTTGCTCTGAGCAACCTATGCATACTCCCTATATCCATCTAGCTATGGGCCCTACTAAGAATATGGATAGAAATGAGTGGGTAGCAGAAAAAGCAACAGAAATAGGATTCAACGAGCTAAGTTTTATAAACTGTAGATATTCTGAGCGAAAACAGATTAAGGAAGAGCGCATTCGGAAAATATTGGTTGCTGCTATGAAGCAGTCTAAACACGCTTTTCTGCCAAAGCTTAATACCATGACAGCCTTTGAGCAGTTTATCAGTCAGCCATTTTCGGGAGAAAAGTTCATAGCCCACTGCTACCAAGAAGAGCAGAAAACGCTCAAAGAACTCTACACTCCAGGCAAAGATGTGTTGATACTGATTGGTCCAGAAGGAGACTTTAGTCCTGAAGAGATACAGCTTGCTCTACAGTATGGTTTTCAACCCATTAGCTTGGGCGAAAGTCGCTTACGAACTGAAACTGCAGCTATATATGCTTGTAGTACCATCAATGTAATCAATCAATAATTCTAAATAAATTAACTATGAAAGTATTTAACTTTAAAAACCTACTCCTTCTGTTTTTCGTAGGTTTACTTACAGCTTGTAGTAGCTCTAAAAACAGCTCAGATTATGAGTCATCGATCCCTGTTGAAGGCAAGGATTTAATTGTTTCTTTTCGCCTAGACCAGCTTATAGAAAAGTCTGATATCCTTAACTTAATTAAAAAGGAAGAGTATCAAGACATCTATCAAACCATTCAGGCAACAAGTACAGACCTCTTCTCAATAATAAGCTTTTTGAAGGAACCCAAAGAGAATGGATTAAATCTTAAAAAACCCATCTATTTGCTTAGCTCTAGCCAGACAAAAGAGAATTACCTATTTTCCCTGCCCCTCGAAGATGCCAGTAAACTTAGAAAATTACTAGATAATACAGCAGAGCTAAGCAAGCAGAGCTACAAAATTGGGGATTTTGAATATTACACCTTAGACACAGAAACTGTCCAAATCTTAATTAACTCATCTGCCTTATTGATAGTTTATAATAAGGGAGAGCAAATCACAGATGACTTTTTAACTGACAATACCTTAGATAAGCAATGCTATTTCGCGCAGCTCAAAGAGAACGACATTACAGTTGCTCTAAATACCAAGAGCTTCAGTAAAAAGGCATTAGATATACCACAAGTTATGAAGTTTTACTCCGACCTATATGCATCCACATACGATAAGCTAACAGGTGATATGTATCAGGTAATAGGAGTAAATTTTGAACCAAGCAAACTAACTGTCAAGCAGGAGATTCACCTCAGCAATCAGGAAGATCAAGAACTCCTTAACAGTTGGTTGAAGACCTACAAGCCTATAAAGAATAGCTTTGCTACAGATCTAAATAAAGACCCACTACTCTACTTTAATGTAGGTTTGGATGGACAAAAAATAGCTCAGCTTTTAGCTAAGCTCATTGATGAAAATATAGATACAGATTCCAAAGAGCTAGATATAGAAAGAATAATAAGTAGTATTGATGGAGAGTTGCTTGTAAGTTTATCTGACCTAGAGATTGGCTTCTTCAAGCAAAGCTTAAACCTCAATGTCTTTGTACCCACTAAAGACAAGTATGCATTTGATCAACTCATAGCCCTACTCAAGTCTAGTCGGGGAATAGCTAATAGTATAGTGGAAGAAACGCCCAATTGCGTCACATTAAATCAGTTAGGTATCGACTTTTATTTCGGTAGAAAAGATAACTATATCTATCTAACAACAGAAAAAAGAATCACAGAAGACCCTATACCAGAACTTGATTCATCCATGGCCGACTCACGTTATTACAAGGATATAAAAGGTCTAACTGGCTACTACGTAATAGATTTACAACAGCTTATTAATAATAACTTTCTTAAAAACTATATTCTACAGTTTGTCAAAGAAGGAGCTATCAAAGATTTTATATTTAATCTAGATTACTTTGAGATGAAAACGAATAAGGATTTCAAGACAGACATTGTTATAACACAAAAGGACAGCAAGGATAACTTTTTAAAGACATTCACCACAGCTGCTTTAGAACTAAGCAAGATGTAATTATAAGCATAAAATATTTTTCAGCCACCATTAATAAAGTATATTAGTGGTGGCTTTTACTTTGAAAAAATAACTTATGAAAGAAATACAACTCCAACAAACCCTCCCCGAGGTATTTGCCTCAGGACAAGCAGTACAGTCGGAAGTCTGGCACCAAAACATCACCTTCACAAGAGACTCCATCTCCTTAATTAAGGCAGCCTCGGGCACGGGTAAAAGCTCCTTATGCAGTTATATCTTTGGTTATAGGCAAGATTATCAAGGATTAATTTTTTTCGACCAAAAAAACATTAAACAGTTCACTGAAAAGGACTGGAATCACATACGTACAACTGAGTTAAGTATCGTATTTCAAGAGCTACGTCTCTTTGAAGAACTAAGTGCCTGGGATAATATTCAAATCAAAAACAAGCTAACAGGCTATAAAACTAAAAAAGAAATCACCCACTTATTTGAACGCTTAGGCATAGAAGATAAGCTACATACCCCGATCGGGAAACTATCTTATGGGCAGCGACAAAGGGTAGCATTCATCAGAGCTCTCTGTCAACCTTTTCATTATATACTACTCGACGAACCCATCAGCCACCTAGATAGCCATAATAGCAAGGAGCTGGCTAGTGTATTATTGGAGGAGACCACTAAACAGCAAGCAGGAATAATTGTTACCTCACTAGGCCATCAATTAGACTTACCCTACTCCCATTATTATAATTTATAACTATGCTATATAAACTTTTAAAGCACAAGATCAGCACTAAGCAGCTTTTAGGCTTCACGATAGCCAACCTTATCGGCTTAAGTATTGTATTTATTGGCATACAAGCCTATTCTGATATCTACACTATACTAACAAGCAAAGATAGTTTTCTTCAGGACGAATATATTGTTCTTACCAAAAAGGTAAATACCATAGGCTCATTGCTTGGCTCAACTCCTTCTTTTTCCGATAAAGAGATTAGTAAGATAAAAAAACAGCCATTTATCCAAGATGTAGGACTCTTTACAGCCTCCCAGTTTAAAACCCAAGCTACTATCAAGCTCGTCGGTCAGCAATTTGGACTTTCGACTGAAATGTTCTTTGAATCTGTTCCTGATCAGTTTGTTGATGTAGAAAGTGCGGATTGGAGGTATGATCCTGAAAGTAAACAAATTCCGATTATTATTCCTCGTTCTTATCTAGACCTCTATAACTTTGGCTTTGCAGCAGGAAAGCGACTACCCAAAATATCAGAAGGATTAATTCACTCTATTAACCTTTCTATTCAGTTGTCGGGCAAACAGAAGAAAGAGACTTTTCAAGGTAGGATCATCGGTTTTTCAAAGCGCTTGAATACGATACTCGTACCAGAAGACTTTTTGATTCAGGCTAATCAGACTTTCTCCAGCCACACAGCTACTGAGCCTCTTCGATTAATCATCAAAACCAAAAACAGCTCCGATCCTCAGTTGGCCCAATTTATAGAGCAGCAAAACTACTTGATTGATGGCAACCAGCTAGACACAGGGCAGGCACGCTACTTCCTCAACCTAAGCATTAGTATTGTTTTATTTATAGGCTTGCTTATAAGCTTACTAGCTTGCTACATACTGATATTAAGTATTTATCTAGTGGTAGAGAAAAGTAGCTACAGCCTAGAAAACCTAGCCTTACTGGGCTATTCAAGTAAACAAATAGCAAAACCCTATCTAATAATAGCTAGCTCACTCACTCTTTTAAGTTCAGGACTTGGCCTGGCCATAAGCTATATGGTACAAAGAATTTACCTACCTCTGATACAAAATATAAGTAGTGAAACACTTCAAACGGGCTTAAGTAGCCTTACCTACCTGGCTGCTGGCCTCATACTACTGACTATAATAACAATAAGCTATTTTGTAATAACACGCAAAATCAAACAAATAAGCCACTTCAAATAAAACAAGGGGGCATATGCCCCCTTGTTTTATTCTTATTTAGTGTATTCTTAATGCGCTGTATCAGGAATCCATGATTCCACTACATCTCTGTGCTTCTCTAACCACTCTTTGGCTCCTAAAGCTTCTGTATCAGCCTCATCTACTGCCGACATTAAAGAGCTAATCTGCTCACCTGTAAATTTCATATTGGCTATCAGCTCAGCAGCAAAAGGATCTTCCTCTTTAAAGCCTTTACGAGCAATACTATAGATAAACTCTGCTTCACCAAAAATATTTTTAGGGTCTTCTAGAATTTTCAGATCAAAACGACTAAACTTCCAGTGCGGTTTCCAACCTGTCACTACTACCCATTTATTTTCATCAATCGCTCTTTTTAGAGAAGCGGTCATCATAGGACCTGTTGAGGATAACAGCTTGAAGTCTAAATTATATGCATTAATTGCTTCATCTGTTGCTCTCATAACACCTGCTCCTGCATCAATACCAACTACCTCCGAGTTAAACTTATCTTTAACTTGGTTCAACTCTTCGATGGAGTTAATATCAACATAAGTAGGTACTACCAATCCAATGCTAGCATCATCAAAGAGTACCCCCAACTGCTCTAAGCTATCTCCATATTGTCTCATATAATCCTGATGCGTAACAGGCATCCAAGAATCTAAAAACACATCTGCATCTTTTTTGGCCAATGCGGCAAATATTGGAGCTACGTCTGCATTTTTAAGCTGTACATCATAACCCTGCTCTTCAAATATTAACTTGGCTAAATTGGTCATAGCTATACCTTCTGCCCAGTTTACATAAGCAATCGTGATTTTCTTATCATCACTGTTTTTAGAAGGAAAAGCAAAAAAGAAAATAGCAGCCAATACTACAACTGAAATACCAGCTACTCTAGCTATTAAGCCTTTCTTTGATTTCTCAACACCTGCTTTTTTCTTATTGGTTTTTGTCAATCCTTGAGTGATACGATCAAGAATGATGGCTAGAATAACAACAGCTATACCACCTTCAAAACCTAGACCTATTTTCATTTGGGAGATTCCCTCTAATACAATTTGTCCTAAACCTCCTGCTGCAATCATAGCAGCGATAACTACCATAGACAAAGACATCATGATAGTCTGGTTTACACCTGTTAGTATAGTCGGCAAAGCCAAAGGTAGCTGAACCTTGAATAACAGCTGCCAACGCGTCGCACCTAGCGAGGTAGTGGCTTCTACTATATTGGTGGGCACTTGGCGAATACCCAAGCCTGTCAAACGAACAACTGGGGGCATCGCAAAAATAACTGTGGCAAAAGCTCCAGGAACAGCACCCAAACCAAAAAACAAGACAGCGGGAATCAAATAAACAAAAGCAGGCATAGTCTGCATAAAGTCTAATATGGGACGCATAATCTGATTTACACGATCACTATAGGCACTCCACACACCCAGAGGTATTCCCAGTAGTAAAGCAATAAAGGTTGATGAAAGAACCAATGCTAGGGTTTCCATAGTGGGCTCCCAAAAACCCATGCCATAGATCAATAACAGACCTAAGACTGAGAATATAGCCACCCCTTTTCCCGCCTTGCGCCAAGCTAAGAAGGCTAGGCCAAGGATTATAAGCCAGAAAGGAATAGCTATTAGTAAAGATTGTAAGCCACTTATAAAGCCTCCTACACCTGTATTTAGTGCATCAAAAAAAGATGCGAAATTATCTGTTAGCCAGTTAATGGCTATTTCTATGTATTTTCCTATATTTATTTTATCTATCATAAATCTTTTGCATTTTGAACTAACTCATCAATTTCTTCTTTGTCTTTTCCTGTCACCTCAAATACGAGCGAGGACAAGGGTACGATACCTTTAAACTCCTTCTCCTCGTTGACTACCCAAATAGGTGAGTTGGTTTTGGTCATTAGAGGTATGATGTCTTCAATAACTGTATCTTCCAGCACTGTAGGGCCATGCTGCTTAATTATAGAATCAATCACCATGACTTTATCTTTACGCAGCTTCAAAATATCTTTAAGATAAACCTCTCCGATAAGCTTATTATTCTCATCAACTACAGGTAGAAGAGTTAGGTTTTTACGCTTCATTTTACGCAGTACTACTTCGGGACCCTCTTTGCGAGAACGGGCTACAATGGGATTATCTAGCACAACAGACGAAGCTGTAACAATTTTACTTCTATCAACGCTTTCGACAAAGCTTTCAACATAACTATTAGCTGGATTGGTCAGGATCTCTTCTGAGGTACCTGTTTGTACTACAACACCATCTTTCATTATGGCAATCCGATCACCCAGCTTAATAGCCTCATCCAAATCATGCGTTACAAAGACTATTGTTTTCTTCATTTTTGACTGAAGATCTAGTAGCTCATCTTGCATCTGAGTTCTAATTAGCGGATCCAGGGCCGAGAAAGCTTCATCCATCAATAATATCTCTGGATCATTGGCTAAGGCACGAGCTAAACCTACTCGTTGCTGCATACCTCCTGAAAGCTCACTCACCATTTGGTTTTCATACCCCTTAAGACCAACTAGCTCCATCGAATGAAGGGCTTTTTCTTCACGACTTTGCTTATCCATACCTTGAAGCTCCAAGCCAAAAGCTATATTTTCTAAAACAGTCTTATGGGGTAAGAGTCCAAAGCTTTGAAAAACCATAGCCATCTTTTTTCTACGCACTTCCAGCAGTTCTTTGTCGGATGCAGTAGAGATATCAATACCGTCTATTATAATTTCACCAGAAGTAGGATTTACCAATCGATTAATACAACGAAGAAGAGAGGATTTACCACTACCTGACAAACCCATAACAACGAAAATTTCACCCTCGTTGATACTCAGGTTAGCCTCTTGTACGGCAATGGTACAACCTGTTTGTTTTAAAATTTCAGCTTTGCTCTTTCCAGCTTTTAACTTGCGATATGCTCGTTGCTTTTCAGCTCCGAATATCAAGTATAAATCGTTTATTTTTATTTTGCTCATATATAAATATAATCTTTTTTTAATTATTAGAAGTAGTATCCAATATTGATATTAAAACGGCCATTCCATTTATTTTCAGGATCTCCTTGCGCAAAGCTATCATCCCAAGCATTACCAAACCAAGCATGGTTTTTACCTAGAGCATAGTCAATATAAGTAAATATAGGGCCTGTAGTTAGCATGACTCCAGATACATTTTGATAGCTATCCTTAAATCCATCAATACGTTTGTGCATCATACTAAAATCGTTGTAGATACGAATGTCATCTAGGATTCCTTTATGAACAGGTAGTGTGTAAGCCAACGAGACTTGATAAGTATCTGCTTTGCTTGCTACGCTATAGGTTGCACCATAAGCCCCCAACCTCACAACATCTCGACTCAAAGGATTTCCATTCTTATCATCGCCATTTTTGGGATTCATCGAATAGGTAGTGAACTGAGTTTTTAAATCCCAGTTTCTATAAGTCAAAGTATAGTGCAAAGCTAAGGCTTTACGAAGACCCACCTTTTCGGTATCCATATTGTAAAGGCCTCCAAGCATACCAGAGACACCTATTTGCTGTACCGCTGAAGTTCCCCAATTGTAGTTTACTTGTAAGTTTCCATGGTTCACTTCTTTATTCTTACCTGCAACATCATAAGCATAGCGATCAGGCGACATCTCTGTTTTGTTTCCAAAATCTAAAACATCTGCGTTTTTAAAGAAGGCAGCATGTACCTGCCACTTAGACTCCTGAAGTATGTACTTCACACCCATATCATAGTCGTCCTCAAGCCCTAAGTAGTAGTTAATATTAAAAAAGAAGTTATTTGAACTTACAGGTAATATACCAAAAGGAACCTGAGTGAGCCCTAGTTGTATCTGATGCTTATCATTAAACTGATAACCAAACCAGCCATGCTTGAGCATATTACCACCCGAGCTACTTGCATAAAAACGGTACTCGGCATCAAAGATAATGCTGCGGTAAGAACCTTTTAGGTTTAGACGAAACACATCGAAACCAAAGTCTCCGCCTTTTTTCTTACTGTCTTTTTTCCAGTCAGAGAAGTTGTAATTAAAGCGTAAAGCACCGCCTAAATCAAACTTCAGATCAGATTGAGCAGAAACAGCTTGTGAAATAAAAAAACATAAAAATAGAAAGGCAAAAAAAAGTCTTTCCTTATATTGCATAAAGTCTTGTTTTTTTAAGTATCTACTAAACTTCAATACTTATTAAATTAAAAATGTGAATTGTAATTTAGACTGAACGGATATTCAAAAAAGAGAGCGTAATCATCTCTATAAAACGAACAGTAATTATGAAGGGAAAAGAGCACATGTGGCTGCTTTTCCAAATTTTAACAAACTCAAAGGTAATAAAATTTGGGTATGCATCCAAGGTCATCGCTCGCGCTTTAACATAATACACTATTAATCAGGTGTTTGTTATATTAAATACATATATTGTATCTTTTTTTAAGACTACTTACACCTTAATTATATATACACGATAGTGATAGAGTTGAATGAAGACAGGAATTACATTATGTCAAAATAAACCAAACAAATACGTTTATCTGTTCGCATACTATGCCAGTATTTAATATATTTGTGCATACTTGATTACTTATTTATAATTTAAGATAAAATGAAAAGATTACTACTAACTACTGCTATTTGCCTCTTAAGTTTGGGCGTATTTGCCCAAGAGAGCAAGACAGATGAGGGGTTTCAGTTTACAACTATCAAAGAAAACCCAATTACCCCCGTAAAAAACCAAAACAGATCAGGTACTTGCTGGAGCTTTTCTGGTATTGGACTTCTAGAATCAGAGCTTTTACGCTTGGGTAAGGGAGAATATGACCTTTCAGAGATGTTTATTGTGCATCACACCATGAGGGATAGAGCAGAACTCTATGTTCGTCTACATGGCGAAGGATCTTTCTCTCCAGGTGGAAGTTTTTATGATGTAATTGCCACTATGAGAGATCATGGTCTAGTTCCACAAGAAGCTATGGAGGGAATTAAATATGGTGAAAAGGGTCACAATCACACTGAGTTAGATGCTGTAGCAGAAGGCTATGTTAATGCCATTGCCAAAGGTCGCTTAAAGAAATTGTCTCCAGTTTGGAAAGACGGCCTATCTGCTATCTATGATACATATTTAGGTGAGTGTCCAGAATCATTTACATATAATGGCAAAGAATACACACCTCAATCTTTTGCAGATATGTTAGGGCTAAAAGCTGAGGATTACGTATCACTGACTTCATATACGCATCACCCATTCTACAAACCTTTTATTTTAGAGATTCAAGATAACTGGAGAGGTGGCTTATCCTATAATCTTCCGATCGACGAACTTATGGAGGTTATGGATTATGCTGTTAATAAAGGTTTTACTTTTGCTTGGGGTAGTGACGTGAGTGAGGTAGGCTTTACACGTAATGGTATCGCTGTTATGCCAGACTTAGAGCGCACTGACTTGAGTGGTTCAGACATGGCTAGATGGACAGGTATGACTCCAGCAGACAAAAGCAAAGAGGCTACTTCAAAACCAGGACCAGAAGTGGAAGCAACACAAGAAATGCGTCAAGAAGCATTTGACAACTGGCAAACAACTGATGATCATGGTATGCTAATCTATGGTATCGCCAAAGATCAAACTGGCAAAGAGTACTTCATTGTAAAGAATTCATGGGGTACAGACAACAAATATGAGGGAATCTGGTATGCATCAAAACCTTTTGTAAGGTATAAGACTATGAATATCTTACTACACAAGGATGCCCTACCTAAACACATTGCAAAGAAGTTAGGATTGAAATAATCGATTTAACTAAAAGAATCCAAAAGGATGTGCCTTAAAAGCACATCCTTTTTTTGTCGACTTTTTTTAAACTGATGCTTAGCCACATAGGCAATAAATTATTGATCCCCCAAGATAAGGAGGTCCTGCCACAATATTTTATGCTCCTGATATAACATACAAAGGTCCCTGACTGATCCATGTTTTATCAGGAGCTCCTTTATTTAGATTTATTAATACATTGCAAAGCGTACATAAGCTATAGTAGGCCTAAAGAGACAGTATGACCGACTAAATACGAGCAATTTAATGCCCTTTTGACACTCAACTACAACGCATAAAGTACAAGTGCTAAGCCTAAGACAAGTAACACGCTTACTCTACAGACTTTATGGAATAAAAAACACTTTTTGGAAATTTATTTTTGCTAGAAGTTTTCTAAAATTATTATAATGATATGCTATTTGATTCATTATATATTTTATATCTTTGTTTAGAAGGATGCACATAGAAACAATAAACATCTAACTATCAATAAGTTATACCTATAACAAATATTTAGATGAGACAAATATTTGATAGGCATTTTAGAATACTTTATTTTATAAATAAATCAAAAGTTATCCAAAACAATAAACTTTAATCATCTTATATCATGGCTACTTCCACCAATTACATCATTAAGAGAGACGGTAAAAAAGAGGTATTCTCCCCTCTTAAAATTCAAAATGCACTCAATAAAGCCTTTATAGCAACAGGTGTAGATACACAACTTACAACAACAGCACAAATCACCGACAAAATTGTTAATAACATTAACAAAGAGGTGGTTTCGGTAGAGGAAATCCAAGATTTAGTAGAAAATGAACTAATGAAAACACATCCTGAGGTTGCAAAAAAATACATTCTTTACCGGGATTGGAGGACGACAGAACGGGAGAAAAAAACAAAGATGAAGCATATCATGGATGGCATAGTAGCTATTGACCAAAATGACATCAATCTGAGCAATGCAAATATGAGTGGACACACTCCTGCTGGACAAATGATGACTTTTGCTTCTGAAGTTACAAAGGATTATACTTATAAGTATCTACTCCCTAAAGAGTATGCAGAAGCACATCAACTGGGAGATATACACATCCATGATTTAGATTATTATCCAACAAAAACCACAACCTGCATTCAATATGATCTGGACGATCTCTTTGAAAGGGGATTTCGCACAAAAAATGGAAGTATTAGAACCCCGCAAAGCATACAGAGCTACGCGACCTTAGCTACTATTATTTTCCAAACCAATCAAAACGAACAGCATGGAGGACAGGCTATTCCTGCTTTTGATTTCTTCATGGCAAAAGGCGTACTAAAGTCGTTTATTAAACACCTGGTTAATTTGATTAGCTTTTTCAGCTTACTGGAAGATGAGGAACAATACACAGATAAGAAACTCAAAGGTTTAGTCCAAGAACACATTCATAGTATAGCTACCTCAGAAGTAGAAATAGAAGCTTTGCGCACTGCTTTGGAAGCTCTTGACATACCTATGAGCTTACAAGAAATACATCGTGTATTTAAGAAGGCATACCAACAAACTCGGAAAGATACACACCAAGCAATGGAAGGCTTCATCCATAACTTAAATACCATGCACTCACGTGGTGGCAATCAGGTAGTTTTTAGTTCAATCAATTATGGAACAGATACTTCAGCTGAGGGGAGAATGGTCATTGAAGAGTTGTTGAAGGCTACAATTGAAGGTTTGGGGAGTAAAGGTGAGGTACCTGTATTCCCTATTCAAATATTTAAAATAAAAGAAGGTGTTACTTTTTGCGAAGAGGATTATAACAAAGCAATGCAAGACTTTGATGCAGCACTTGCTGGAAAAATTCCATTTAAAGCTCCTAACTTTGACTTATATCTAAGGGCTTGCCAAACTACGGCTAAGGCTTTATTTCCAAACTTTATGTTCTTAGATACACCTTTTAATGCTAACGACAAGTGGAATCCTGACGATCCTAAGCGCTACCGTTATGAGCTGGCTACTATGGGCTGTAGAACACGTGTATATGAAGATCTACACGGAGAAAAGACAGCGCTAGGTAAGGGCAACCTCTCTTTTACTACAATTAATTTTCCAAGATTGGCTATTGAGGCAAAAAGAAAAGCACAAGAACTCAGCAAATCTAAAGAAGAATCTATCAGTCTAGCTAAAGAGTTATTTATAAATAGTATTTATGAAAAGGCCCATCTAGTCGGAGAACAACTATATACTAGATATAAATACCAGCAATCTGCACTAGCTCGACAATTTCCATTTATGATGGGTAACGATGTATGGAAAGGAGGAGGAAGATTACACCCCAACGATCAAGTTGGTGAGGTCTTAAAGCACGGAACACTAGGTATAGGATTTATAGGGGGACACAACGCTATGGTGGCTCTTTATGGCTCAGGACATGGACATAACGATACAGCCTGGAACACCCTATATGAGGCTGTACAAACGATGAACAAAGTGGTAGAAGAGTTAAAAGAGAAGTATCAACTCAACTACTCAGTACTAGCTACACCAGCTGAAGGACTATCTGGACGCTTTACCAAAATGGACAAAAAACGTTATGGCATAATTCCTGGTGTCACAGATAGTGATTATTACGTAAATTCCTTTCACGTAGATGTAAAAGAGGAAATTAGCATTGTCGAAAAGATAAAGCGTGAAGCTCCATTTCATGCCATAACCAAGGGTGGACACATCACCTATGTAGAGTTGGATGGCGAAGCTCAAAAGAATATTAAGGCAATAGCTAAGATCGTAAAAGTAATGTATGACCAAGGCATAGGCTATGGCTCCATTAATCACCCTGTAGATACCTGCAAGAAATGCGGTTATAAAGGGGTAATTTATGACAAGTGTCCCGTATGCGATAGCGAGGTGATTCTTCGTATGCGTAGAATTACGGGCTACTTAACAGGAGATTTAAGTTCTTGGAACTCTGCAAAAAAAGCAGAAGAAAAAGATAGAGTAAAGCATCACTAGTACATGAATATACTTTATACTTATCCTGAGACTATTGTAGATGGAGAGGGCATACGCTACTCCATCTACTTTGCTGGTTGTTCACACCACTGCAAAGGCTGTCATAATCCCGAAAGCCACAATCCAAATGCCGGTAAACTCTTATCCGATGATGTACTCGATCAAATGATTAAGGAGATGCAAAGCAACCCGCTACTAGATGGAATAACGCTTTCAGGGGGAGATCCCTTTTACAATCCTCAGGAAATGCTAGCTATCCTCAAAAAGCTCAAGAATGAAACCCAACTAAATATTTGGTGTTATACCGGCTATGTCTATGAAGATCTCCTTGAAGACAAGGAGAGAAAACCTCTTCTAGCATACATTGATGTATTGGTGGATGGCCCCTTTATTCAAGAAGAGTTTTCGCCAACACTCCAGTTTCGAGGGAGTAAAAATCAACGAATTATAAAGTTACACAAGTGATAAAAAAGAAAGTCCCAAAGCCATAAGCTTTGGGACTTTCAATATCTATAGTTTTCTTATCTACTAAAATAAAAAGCGAAGAACATCATTTAGGTTTGCCCATATCAAAAGGGTAAACAAGATGAGCATACCTACAACCTGTGCACGCTCTAAGAATTTATCACTTGGCTTACGTCTTGTAATAATTTCATAGAGTAAAAAGAATACATGACCTCCATCCAATGCAGGAATAGGTAATATGTTCATAAAAGCTAGGATGATAGACAATAGAGCTGTCATATTCCAAAATGCTCCCCAATTCCATTGCGATGGGAAAAAGCTTCCAATCGCTCCAAAACCACCTAGTTGCTTCACTCCTTCTTTTGAGAAAACATGCTTCATATTATTGGCATAGTTTTTCAATGTACTTACCCCCAAAGAAGCACCAGCTGGAAGTGAGCTTAAAAATGAATACTCTTTCGTTTCATAAGGTATACCAGCAGGAGCAATACCCATCATTCCTAAAGTATCTGTTTCTAAGCTTATATTCATCAGTTCACCATCACGCACAGCCTGTATCTCAAAATTAAATTGCTTCGTTTCTCTAGCTTCTTGTGATAGTGCTAATATATCACTCCAAGCATGTATTGCACTGTCATTAATAGCTACAATACTATCTCCTGCTATTAGTCCTGCTCGAGCGGCTGGATAATCGTCTAAGACTTGCCCCACTTTGGTGGATAAACGGATGTTAGCAAATGGGGTACCATCACGCATTAACATCTGCATAAAATCTTCAGGAATATAGACAGAAGTCTCAACACCATCACGTAACACACTGACTTGACGAGCATCTACAATACTTGATATGACATCAGGTCCATACTTACCAAAGGCTTTGCCATCGGCAGCAATCAAGATATCTCCATCCACAAACCCAACTTCTTGCGCGGCTTGATTGAACTCCATGCCATAAGGCATATTAGGTGTTTCTATGTAGGTTTCACCCCAAGTAAAGAGAATACCTGCATAAATGATTAGAGCTAAGATGAAGTTAAACAATACGCCTCCAATCATAATCATTAAACGTTGCCACGCTGGTTTGGAACGAAACTCCCAAGGCTTAGGTTCTTGCTTCATCTGTTCCGTATCCATTGATTCATCTATCATACCTGAAATCTTGCAATAGCCTCCTAAAGGCAGCCATCCTAAGATGTACTCCGTATCACTATTCTTCGGTTTGTACTGAAAAAGTTTAAACCAGGGGTGGAAAAACACACAAAATGTTTCAACACGCACTTTAAATAAACGAGCAAATAAAAAGTGTCCACCTTCATGTACAATAACAAGAAGTGAAAGACTCATCATTAGCTGCAGCGTTTTTATTAGAAATGTCTCCATTATAAATTATAGTCTATTTTAATATTTTATACTTCTTATCTTCCTACTAAGTCCGATGCATAAGCTCGTGCTATTTGATCGGTAGAAACATAATCTTCATAGGTTGGCTTCTGTACAAACTCAACCTTATTCATAGTCTTTTCTATTACATCACTCATCTCTAGAAAGCCTATTTGATCTTGTAGAAATGCACTTACTACAACTTCATTGGCCGCGTTAAGTACACAAGGCATATTTCCACCCTTATTCATGGCCTCATAGGCGAGTGCTAGATTTTTAAATCGGGTTGTATCAGGGCTTTCAAAGCTAAGTGTGGCATATTCGGTGAAGTCTAAACGCTCTACTTTTGAAGGAAATCGCTCTGGATAAGTAAACGCGTATTGAATGGGAGTTCGCATATCAGGCATACCTAGCTGTGCCTTGATCGATCCGTCTTCAAACTGTACCATGGAGTGAATGATGGACTGTGGGTGAACTACTACCTCTATCTGCTCGGGCTTGACCCCAAAAAGCCACTTCGCCTCAATAACTTCAAAGCCTTTGTTCATCATAGAAGCGGAATCAATGGTTATTTTATTACCCATATCCCAATTAGGGTGTTGTAAGGCCTGTGCTTTTGTAACATGTACTAAATCAGCTAAGGGTAGCTTACGAAAAGGACCACCAGAAGCTGTTAGAATAACTTTCTCTATGGGATTATTTAATTCTCCTGCTAAACACTGAAAAATAGCAGAATGTTCTGAATCAACAGGAAGAATAGGAACTTGATACTCATTGGCCAAACCATTTATAATCTCACCTGCTACCACCAAAGTCTCTTTGTTGGCTAAAGCGATGACTTTACGCGCTTTTATAGCTTCGATTGTGGGCTTTAAACCTGAATAACCCACCATGGCTGTCAGTACGATATCAATTGGCCCCGAAGTAACAACTTGTGCTATAGCATCAGAACCTGCATATACTTTAATTGGTAAATCAGCTAAGGCTTCCTTGAGCTGGGTATATTTGGACTCATTGGCAATGACAACTGCATCTGGTAAAAAGGCTCTAGCTTGCTCTATTAGTTTATCTACACTATTATTGGCCGTTAGGGCATACACCTGAAATTGATCTGCATGCTCACTAATAACATCTAGTGCTTGAGTTCCTATTGAGCCAGTAGAACCTAAAATTGCGATTTGCTTTTTCTCTCTTACTCCATTCATAGCTTATGATCTTCGCTAACTTTGTAGTTTGTAAGATGACACAACTCTTGTCTCTGTGCACCTTACTGCAAAATAAATACGGAAAACAGATGATTTCCGTATTATTATTAAAAATATTAGCGCATAAAGTTAATCATTTATGCGCTAACAAGAACCTTATTTTAGGCTAATTAATGTTTTCTATAATGTTAACAGGCCTTCTGGCAAATGCATTTGGATGATTTTCTTATCATAATCCACCCAATCTACCAAGCTCTCATCAACAGGAATTAGAAGATCTCTTCCCGCATACTGTACTTGAAATAAAGCATTTAAGGTGGATTCATCGACAGCCAATACTTCTCCTACTTTACCTACCGCTGCATCTACTATTAAGAATCCTTTGAAGTTCTCCCAAGAGTAATGATTAAAGTCATCTTGCTGACTACCAGCTACTTTTTTTTCTAGAAAGACGCTCACATCTACAAATCTACGCGCCTTATTTTCTGTATCAACATCGACCAGCTTGATAAACGCTGTATCGTCTGAAATAAATCGATACTCTTCCATAAAAAAAGGAACTAAGATACCATCCATATTGCAGATGATATAGCCTGGATCTACTTTTTCAAATAAATCATTTAACAGAGAGATAGCTAATTCTCCTGCTATGCCATGCGTCTTAGTAAATGCTCCAATCTGAACTACATCTTCCTCTCTGATCATATACGTGTTATTTTTGCACCTATAGCATTAAGTCGACCTTCAATATTTTGATAACCTCGATCAATTTGCTCAATATTATGGATTCTACTGATTCCATTCGCACTCATTGCTGCTATCAAAAGTGCAATACCTGCACGTATATCAGGAGATGTCATATTGCCACCTCGAAGCTGAATCTTCTTATTGTGTCCATTTACAACAGCACGATGTGGATCGCATAAAATAATTTGAGCTCCCATATCTATTAGCTTATCCACAAAAAACAAGCGGCTCTCAAACATTTTTTGATGAATCAACACATTACCTTTGGCCTGGGTAGCTACAACCAGCATAACACTAAGTAAATCGGGGGTTAAGCCTGGCCAAGGAGCATCAGCTATCGTCATGATAGATCCATCAATAAAAGTATCTATTTCGTACTCCTCTTGTGCAGGCACATGAATATCATCACCTATCTGTTCTAACTTTATCCCTAAACGCTCGAAGCTGTCAGGAATAATGCCTAGGTTTTCATAGGAAACATTCTTAATGGTAATATCACTACCCGTCATAGCAGCCATACCAATAAAAGAACCCACTTCGATCATATCAGGAAGAACAGTGTGTTCAGTACCTCCAAGACTATCCACACCTTCTATAGTTAAAAGATTGGAAGCTATACCACTAATCTTGGCACCCATACGATTTAGCATTTTGCAGAGCTGCTGTAGGTAGGGCTCACAAGCGGCATTATAGATAGTAGTTGTGCCTTTGGCCAGTGCAGCTGCCATCACAATATTGGCAGTACCTGTCACTGAAGCTTCATCAAGCAACATATAACAGCCTTCTAAGCGATCTGCTGTAAGTTCACACATACCATCGGCATCATTATAGGCTAATTTTGCACCTAATTTTTGAAGCCCCAGCATATGAGTATCTAGTCTTCTACGACCTATTTTATCCCCTCCAGGCTTAGAAATAACAGCCTTGCCAAAACGTGTCACCAAAGGACCTATTAGCATTACAGAACCTCGTAGACTCGAACACTTTCTGAGAAACTCCTCACTAGAAAGATACTCTAAGTCAAGTTCTGCTGCCCTAAAACTATAAGTACTTACATCAAGTTTATTGACATGTACACCAATAGTTCGCATGAGCTCTATTAAGTTGTTGACATCTAAGATGTCAGGAATATTATGAATGGTAACCTCCTCGGAAGTGAGTAAAGAAGCACAAATAATTTGTAAAACTTCGTTCTTAGCACCTTGAGGGTAAATTTCTCCGTGTAGTTTATGTCCACCTTCGATTATGAATGAAGCCATAGCAATGATTTTTAAGGTTAAATAATAAAATTACTTCGACCTTAATTTAGTTAAAAAATTTCTATCGTCTATTATTTCGACGTTGATTATTGCGATTATTTCTGGGACGGTTCTGAGTTTGTTGGTTCCGACTATTCATCAGTTTCAATACCTCATCAGTCAGTTTCAACTGTCCCTTAGAGAGTTCAATTAAATCTTGATTGATTTTATCATCATCAATGGAATCTCTATTCCATGTGATATAACCTTTTTTCATTTGAGTAGCGATCATGGCTACAAGGTGATTTTTCTCATCACCCTCCTCAAACTTGCTGGCCTCATCTATTAGCTTTTCAATGGTCTTACCATAATGGCGATAACGAATGCGAGATTGAGGATACTCCACAGTAGCAGGAGGAGTATGCAGGTTTTCCTGACGAACAATTTCATAAGGGTAATCTATATCCAACTTAAAGTCTGACATAATTGCCAAATGATCCCACAACTTGTGCTTAAAGTCTGCAACATCACGTAAGTGGGGAAACATATTTCCCATAACATCTATAATTGTGCTGGCACAACGTTGTCGTTCATCCTTATCATCAATCGTCAAAGCATGATTAACCATATTCTGAATACTTCTACCATACTCTGGCAAAGGCATTCTCATTTTCTGTGTATTATACTCCATATTTTCCTTTCAACATTTCTGCATTCATTGGTTACATCACGTAACTTTATAACAATTTTTTCTTTGGCTTCGTAGCTACAAACTCTTTTAAATAAAAAGGTTCGAAATAGGCTACATCGACAAAATCCTTATTCCAAAATGCTTTTTCAGCCAGAGGCATCATCTGTCGTGCTAAAGGATTAATACCTTCTACAAAGTGAGCATTTGGGTGTGTGATTATGTCTTTACACTTAGCAGCTCCATCCCCAAAGAAATAAACGGGCCGCTGTTCGAGGAACTCAAGGTATGAGTGCTCATCAATTATATCTGCAGATATTTCCTTGAGCTCTTGTAGCCCACGGTCATAAATAGCAGAGTAAACCTCCATCCTGCGCGCATCTATCATAGGACATAGTAAGGCATCGTCGGGTAGCTCATGTTGAAGCAATAGAGGTACACAAAGTATTTGAAGTGTAGGCAGTGCTATTAAAGGCACCTCACGACCATAGCAAATACCCTTGGCCATAGAAACACCTATTCTTAAACCGGTGTATGAACCAGGCCCACAACTAACTGCAACAGCATCTAAAGGGATGCCCGAACTATCTATAAAAGACAAAGCCTCATCAACAAACACACCTAGAAGTGTAGCATGTGATGGACCCTCAAAATTTTCTTGCTTAAATATTACATCCGTGTCTTGACTTACTGCAACGGAACATACAGCAGTAGACGTTTCAATGTGTAGTATACACGACATAACTTAGATTTTAATATTAGGCAAAGATAACTCATAATTACGAAAAAACCTGTATTTTTGTCTAAAACAACAAGTATATGATACAATCAATGACAGGTTATGGCAAAGCTGTAGCCACTCTACCAGGAAAAAAAATAACAATAGAGATAAAATCACTCAATAGCAAATCTTTGGATCTCTCTACGCGTATAGCCCCTGCTTATCGTGAAAAAGAGATAGAAATTCGCCAAGTACTATCCAAAGAAATTGCTCGAGGCAAAGTTGACTTTAATCTTTGGGTAGAGAAAGAAGATTATTCTGACGCTGCTGTTACTATCAACGAAAGCCTTGTTGAAGGATATTATAAGCAAATAAAAGCAATTTCACAACATTTAGACATCGCAGTACCTAACGATTGGTTTCAAACACTACTCCGTATGCCTGAGGTACTTACCAAACCCGAAATCCAGGAAGTATCTGAAGAGGAGTGGAAAGTAGTATCATCAACTCTACAAGAAGCCATAACAAACCTCATGAACTTTCGTATGCAAGAGGGAGCTGCTCTAGAAATCAAGTTTAAACAAAACATCCAAAAGATAGAAGACTTACTCTTAGAAGTAGAGCCCTACGAAAAAGAGCGCATCGAAAAAATAAGAGAGCGCATCACTGAGACTTTAGAGAAAGCCTTGGATGTGGAGTATGATAAAAACAGACTGGAACAAGAGCTTATATTCTACATAGAAAAACTAGATGTCAACGAAGAGAAGCAACGCTTAAAAAACCACTTAAATTACTTCATTACTACCCTTAACGGACCTAGTGGACAAGGCAAGAAATTAAACTTTATCTCACAGGAGATTGGACGTGAAATCAACACCTTGGGTAGTAAGTCCAATCATGCTAGCATGCAGCGCATTGTTGTTCAAATGAAAGATGAGTTAGAGCAAATTAAAGAACAAGTATTGAACGTATTATAAATTATGGCAGGTAAGTTAATTATTTTTTCGGCCCCATCGGGTTCTGGTAAATCAACCATTATCAACCACCTCCTGCAAAGGGACTTAAACTTGGCTTTCTCGATCTCCGCAACAAGTAGACCCCCTCGAGGTACTGAAAAACATGGGAATGAATATTTCTTCTTAAGCCCAGAGGAATTTCAAAAACGCATTGCCAATGATGAATTCTTAGAGTTCGAAGAGGTTTATCCTGGTCGCTTTTATGGTACACTTAAAAGCCAAGTCGAGAAGCAAACAGCGGCAGGCCAAAATGTAGTGCTAGATGTAGATGTGGTGGGAGGATCTAACATAAAAAAATACTTCGGGGATAAAGCTCTCTCCATTTTCATACAACCTCCTTCTATCGAAGAGCTCAAACAAAGATTGCATGCGCGAAAAACAGATACTCCCGAGGTTATACAGCAACGTCTTAGCAAAGCAGAGTATGAATTAGGTTTTGCACCTGAGTTTGACCATATTGTAATCAATGACAAGCTCGAGCAAGCACAAGAGGAAGCTTATAAGCTCATCAAAAACTTTATCGAAAAGTAGCTAAGCTTATTTAGAATACAGAACTGGGCAGAACTCGCGGTAAGTTAACTTACTCAAGTTCTGTCTTTTTATAAAACTTATTATGTGTAAAAAGGTTGCAATATTTAGTGGTTCATTTAATCCCATACACATCGGTCATCTGGCCTTGGCCAACTTTGTAGTAGAATCAAAAGTAGTTGATGAACTCTGGTTTATGGTTAGCCCCCACAATCCCCTCAAGGAGGCCCAAGATCTATTAAGCGACGAAATTAGATTAGAATTGGTACAACTTGCCATTAAAGGTTATCCTAAATTTAAAGCTTCTGATTTTGAATTTACACTCCCCCAGCCTTCTTATACGATTCGCACACTGAAAGCCCTAAAAGAAACCTACCCTAGCTACGAGTTCCATCTCTTGATTGGAGCTGACAACTGGCTGATATTCAATCAATGGAAAGATTATCACCACATCATAGCCAACTTTCACCTACTTATCTATCCACGTCTAGGCTACGATATAAAAAAGGAAACACTTCCCAAACAGCTGGTGTTAGTCGACTCACCCGTCATGGAAGTGAGCTCAACATTTATCCGAAACAGCATTAAGCAAGGAAAAGACTACCGTTACTTCTTGCATCCCGAAGTTTTTAAATACATCAAAGAGCATCAACTCTATCTTAATACATCGAACGCAGATGAATAAGAACGAGTTCACTTGGAGCCCCTATACGAACATTCTTATTGGAAGTGCCTATACCATTGGTTACGATCATAGGAATCCCTGCTGTATTATAAACTAAGCCAGTCAAAAATCGCTGATCATACTTAGAGGGCACAATGGGAGCAACACCAAATATACGTACCTGTCCTCCATGCGTATGCCCTGCCAGCACCAAGTCTGTATGTGCAATAGATACATCCTCGGCATAATCAGGTGTATGCGTCAGCAGTAGAACAAAATCTCGCTCATCCAAGCTAAGAGTTGGAGAAACACCATTCTCTTTTAAGTCAAACGGATTACGAACACCAGCTATATATAAGGCCGACTTAGCTAGCTTTACTTTGGCCACCTTATGCTCTAAGAGTTGAATATTATTGCGCTTCATAGCCTGAACTACCTGTTCGTAAGCTCGCTCATAATCATTGTTCCCCAAAACAGCATAGGCCCCTAAAGGTGGTACTACTGTCCCTAGTGCATCAAACAAAGTGTCAATCAACCCAGCATCTTCATGATAATCTCCACCTAAACAGAGAATATCAAAAGACAAAGAGTCGAGTAAACGAATAAAGCTGTTCAACTGTGAGCGTCGAAAAAGACTGGGATAATGCGTATCCGACAAGAATAAGATTGTTTTGCCATCAAATCCCTTAGGAATATCGGCATGTACAAGGGTATACTCTTTTATCCGACTCACTCCATACTTGGCCTCATTTAGCTTTGTTGTGGTGCTTGTAATAGACTCTTTACTTAATTGTCTCGTCCCTATTTGCTGTGAGGTCTTACACGAGGATAAGGCGACTACCAGCAAGAGTATACCCAAAGTATAGTTATGAATTTTCTTAATCATTTTCATCTGCTTAATTTATTGAGCTGCTTTTTATATCTTTGTTCTATAGATTCAAAACTACGCTATTCATGAGTAAGATACAAACAAATTCACTTCGTGCTTGGGTATTGGCTGCTCGCCCCAAAACTCTTTCTGGAGCTTTAGTCCCTGTAGTGATCGGGGCTTCACTCGCATTCCTTCATGCTAAGTTTCAGCTCATCCCCACACTGATTTGTATCGTATTTGCAAGCCTAATGCAAATTGCTGCCAACTTTATCAATGACCTCTACGACTACCTCAAGGGTACTGATCGCAAAGAAGATCGCTTGGGGCCAGAACGAGCTTGCTCACAAGCTTGGATTAGTCCCAAAGCCATGAAAGTGGGCATAGCCGTAGTCCTTACCTTGGCCTGTTTAGTGGGATCAACACTTATCTACTACGGAGGCTGGTGGTTAGTATTGGTGGGACTACTTTGTGTAATCTTTGCCTTTGCCTACACCACAGGTCCCTACCCTCTCTCTTACCATGGGTATGGCGATGTATTAGTTCTTGTGTTTTTTGGTTTTGTACCTGTCGGTGGCACTTATTATGTGCAAGCCTTAGCATGGAACGTAGATGTCACGCTGGCCTCCATCATCTGTGGTTTAGTTATAAATACGCTTTTAGTTGTCAATAACTTCCGCGATTACGAAGCAGACTTTCTTAGTGGCAAAAAAACAATTATCGTGCGTTTCGGTAAAGAATTTGGCGCTTACTTTTATCTACTACTGGGTGTCATAGCAGCTGGTATGTGCCTATCCTTTGTTTTTAAAGGCTATATCTTTGCTGGAATTTTGCCCCAGCTCTACTTAATCCCTCACTTGCGCACCTATGGAGAAATGAAAACCATTTACGAGGGTAGAGCACTCAACTCCATTTTGGGTAAGACCTCTAAAAATATCTTACTTTTTGGTTTTTTATTGGCCTTAGGATTTCTCTTAAGCAGGTAATTATCCAGCCAATTCGATCACCTCTAGATCTTTAAACACACCCTGATCAATAACAAAACGCACCATGGTTCTCACTTTATGAAAACCCGATATCCCTGCAGCACCCGGATTTATATGCAACAGGTTTAAGGTCTTGTCATACTTCACCTTCAAGATATGAGAGTGACCACTAATAAAAAGAGTGGGAGGCTTCACAAACAAGGTGGTCTGTATAGAAGGATCATACCTCCCAGGGTAGCCACCAATATGCTTGATCAAGACATCTGCCCCATCTACAGTAAAACGATTGACTTGAGGATAGGCTTGACGTATATCTTGTCCATCGATATTACCATAAACAGCTCTTACTTTTTTATACTCAGCTAGCTTATTAATAAGCGCTAGCGAGCCAATATCGCCTGCATGCCATATCTCATCGCAATCAGCAAAGTAGCTGAGGTATTTATCATCCCAGAATCCGTGTGTGTCTGAAAGCAAACCTATTCTTGTCATCTTGTGTTTCCTTTTAAGTGTTCAGCAAAAATACAATCTTTATCTTAGATTCAAGCCTCTACACGGACAAAGAATAAGGTATAAAAAGATCAGGGATGCAACAGGCAAAGGTCAGGGTCAGAAGGTCAATACATCAGGAGCAAAGTAGTGCTCTATCCCTGACCTTTCAAATTCAAGCCCTAAGCGTTAAAACTCTCAAGTACTTTCAAGTAAAGAAATAAAAACACTATATTTGTCAGCTCAGGCTTAAGCACTAAAATTGATGAAGGAAAAGAAGTTTATCTTATGGATATTAATGAGTATTGCACTACTGATAGTGGCAATACCAACCATTCCACACCATCATCATAGTGCAACTACCATCTGCTTAAATGAGCCTGAGTATGACGAACAAGGGGAGCCTATTCACCCAATAGATCATGGAGCTTGTGAGGCTGGCTGCATCACCCACATAAAAGCCATTAAATCAGATATTGACCAAGCTACAACTCTCAAACAGACTGATATTCAGCTATTCAAGATTATATTCAACATAAGCTTATTAACACTCCTCGCTGATTCAAGTCTGTATCACCAACATTCTACTACTTATCTAGAACGTTATTATCATACGTTTCTTCACCCCAACCATGGGCTTCGAGCACCTCCTTTTATTTTTGGATAATAGTAAAGCATAAGTAATTTTTACTTCAACAGGTGGAATACAAAAGTATTTCTCCAAACCTACTTCATTTCAAAAATAAAAGACTCAAAACACATGCAAAAAGCAATATATTTCGCACTATGTAGTGCCCTATTTTTAGGTGCCTGCAAACCTAATGCAAGCTCTCATACAGAACAAGAACAACTAGGAGCCGAGGCAGAACATGACCATGAACATGGAGACAATGTCGTAATACTATCTCCTGAAAAAGCACAAGCTGCAGGCGTAGAATCGGCTATCATACAAGCACAACCCTTTCATCATGTTATCAAAACAGGAGGTAAAGTACTAGCAGCCCAAGGTGATGAATCTGTTGTAGTAGCCACGATACCTGGTGTGGTTTCTTTATCTAAAAACATGGTAGAAGGCGTAGCTGTACAAAATGGACAAAGCCTAGCTACTCTATCTTCTAAGAACCTACAAGATGGTGATCCCGCACAACGTGCGCGTATCAATTATGAAATCGCAAAAAAAGAATACCAGCGTGTATTGCCTCTTATTGAGAGTAAGATTGTTACCCAAAAAGAGTTTGCTCGTATCCAGCAAGAGTATGAAAATGCGCGCATCAGCTATGAAGCTAGTGCTAAAGGACATACACAGGGCGGCCAACAAATGAAGGCTCCTATTTCAGGTTATATTAAAGCTTTATATGTGAAGGAAGGTGATTATGTAGAGGTCGGACAAGCCCTCTTTAGTATCACCAAAAACAAGCGCCTTTACCTAAAAGCTGAGGTTTCTGAACGCTATTATCATCAATTAAAGGAGATTACTTCAGCTAATTTTAAATTTACTTATCACGACCAGATTTACAAGCTCAAAGACTTGAGCGGTGAGGTGATTTCTTATGGCAAAACACCTTCTGAAAACGGATATTTACTACCAATTACTTTTGCATTCAACAATGTTGGATCTATCGTACCAGACTCATTTGTAGAAGTGTACCTCCTCTCTAAAGAGAAGAAAAATGCAATAGCTCTCCCTTATACTGCCATAACCGAAGAACAAGGGCTGTATTTTGCCTACAAGCAGCTTTGTGAGGAAGAGTATGAGAAAGTAGAAATAAAACTAGGGGTAGATAATGGAGAATCCATTGAGATTAAATCAGGAATTCAAGCGGGTGACCGAATTGTAATCAAAGGCGCTCAGCAAGTCAAACTAGCTTCTGCTACTAACGCTATTCCTGCTCACACTCACGAACACTAAAACCGACTAGTTATGTTAAACAAGATTATACACTTTTCGCTCAAAAACAGACTAGTTATACTTTTTGCAGCCATACTCCTAGTGATCGGAGGAACCTATACCGCTCTGCAAACAGAAGTAGATGTATTCCCTGACTTAAATGCACCTACCGTAGTTGTTATGACCGAAGCGCATGGTATGGCTGCTGAAGAGGTAGAGCAGCTCGTGACCTTCCCTGTTGAAACTTCTGTAAATGGTGCTACTGGTGTACGCCGTGTACGCTCTTCTTCCACTACTGGGTTTTCAATCGTGTGGGTAGAATTCGACTGGGATACAGACATCTATCTTGCGCGTCAAATCGTTAGTGAAAAACTAGCTGTTGTTAATGAAACACTACCTGATAATATCGGCAAGCCCACATTAGGGCCACAGTCTTCTATCTTGGGGGAAATGCTGATCATAGGAATGACTTCCGACTCCACTTCTATGCTCGACCTGCGTACTTTGGCCGACTGGACTATACGTCCTCGCCTACTCTCGACAGGTGGAGTAGCCCAGGTTTCTGTGCTTGGAGGCGATGTTAAAGAGTATCAGATATTACTCGATCCCTACCGAATGAAGCATTATGGCATCACCCTCAGTGAAGTTTTAGAGGCTACTAAGGAGATGAACTTAAACACCAATGGAGGGGTAATCTACGAGTATGGAAACGAATATATCGTGCGAGGAATGCTATCTACCAATGATGTAGAAGTCCTTGGAAAATCAGTGATTCGCTCGCTTGATAATCAGCCCATATTACTGGAAGATGTAGCAGAAGTCAAGATAGGTGGTAAAGAGCCTAAGCTTGGTACAGCCTCTGAAAGGGGTAAACCTGCTGTTTTACTAACGGTTAACAAGCAGCCAGCAACGAGTACCATAGAGCTCACGCATCAGATAGAAGAAGCATTAGAAGATTTGAAGCAGACACTACCTAGTGATGTAAAAATCAGTACGGATATTTTCCGCCAAAGCCACTTTATAGAAAACTCTATCGGCAACGTAGAACAAGCAATTGTTGAAGGAGGTGTATTTGTTGTTATTGTGCTATTCTTATTCCTAGCCAACTTCAGAACAACAATTATCTCACTAGTAACAATCCCCCTTTCGTTTGTAACCGCCATTTTAGTGATGCACTATATGGGGCTGACCATTAACACCATGAGTTTAGGGGGATTAGCCATAGCCATTGGATCACTCGTAGATGATGCCATTGTCGATGTAGAGAACGTCTATAAGCGGCTTAGAGAAAACAAGCTCAAACCCAGTGAGAAGCGTATGAGCTCCTTAGAAGTAGTATTCGAAGCCTCTAAAGAAGTCCGAATGCCTATTCTAAACTCCACATTGATTATTGTTGCTAGCTTTGTACCACTCTTCTTCTTAACTGGAATGGAGGGAAGAATGCTTGTACCCCTAGGTGTTGCTTTTATTACCGCTTTATTTGCATCGACAGTTATAGCGCTAACCTTAACCCCTGTTTTGTGTAGCTACTTACTCAACACCGACAATACAGATAAAGTGCTCAAAGAAGCTTTCCTAGCTGTATGGTTAAAGAAGTATTACAAGAAAGCACTAAGTTGGGTAATGAATCATAAGGCTATAACTGCGGGAACTACACTTGCCTTATTTATAGCTGCATTAATTACATTTTTCAACCTAGGTACTAGTTTTTTACCTGCCTTTAACGAAGGCTCATTTACCATCAATGTGAGCTCACTACCGGGCATCTCTCTTGAAGAAAGTGATGCTATGGGACAAAGAGCCGAAGAGTTATTATTGAGCATACCTGA
>JASLIW010000115.1 GCA_030152865.1 Bacteroides sp. | reverse complement strand
ATTTCTTCTGCCTCCTTTTTATCAGTAGTAGAGCGAATTTGTCTAACAGCATTTCTCATGGTTCTACCATAGTATCTGTTATGAAGTCTTCTAGCTCTTTCCTGTCTAATTCTTTTAATTGCTGATTTATGATTTGCCATCGTAAGACTAATCTTTAGAGTTATATTCTTATTTTAATTTAGTAGCCCGTAGGAGAATCGAACTCCTCTTTCCAGGATGAAAACCTGGCGTCCTAACCGATAGACGAACGGGCCTTTGTGCTGTAGCTTTCGCTAACTTGCTTCTCAATTGCGCTTGCAAATATAGACGATATTTTTTTAACTGCAAAATATTTGAATAAAATATGAAGATATTTTTCTTTGCACGCTTTAGTCGGCTCTCATGTATTGGGTTTATATATGATCTATTAGTCTGTTTATTAGGGGTGTAAGCGCATAAGGCTAGATATATCTCTCAAAATTTTCATGTATATATACTTAAGACTAACTTCGTGTTTGTAAATTACTGATGTGTTTTAAGATGGATATAAGTACTTTGGGTATTGTTCTTCGTGTCATTAAATATAATGATACTAGTAACATTGTAGATTTCTATACACAGGCACTTGGGAGATGCTCTGTTATGGTTCGTATTCCTAAAAGTAAAAGGTCAAGGAACAAAACTTTTTTGGCCCAGACCTTTGCTGTGTTAGATCTTGATCTAAGGGGTAAAGGTCAGGGTGGTTTCTACTACCTCAAAGAGGCCTCTGTGAGCTATGTTTATCAGTCTGTACCTTACAATCCAATCAAATCAGCTATTGCATTTTTTCTGGCAGAGTTTGTTTATTTTGCTGTTAAGGAAGAAAACGAAAACAAGTCACTCTTTGATTACTTACTTTATTCGATTGAATGGTTGGATCTTAGCGAGGCCAATTACAGTAACTTTCATCTTGTGTTTCTGATGAGGTTTTCTTCATTTCTTGGGTTTTATCCAAATATTGATAATTATAAGGAGGGTGACTACTTCGATTTAGTTCATGCTGAATTTACTTCTTCCAAACCTCTAACTCACTCCTCTTGTTTAAATCCGAACGAAGCTTCACATATTCGGCAGCTTATGAGGATGAATTACGAAACGATGCATCTTTTTAAACTAAGTCGAGAAGAACGTTCTCGTATTTTACTCATTTTAAATGAGTTTTATCGGTTGCATGTACCTAGTTTTCCTCGTTTAAACTCCTTAGATATCTTGCGAGAACTTTTTGACTAGAAACAAGAAAAGCAGGAAATGTGAGTATTTCCTGCTTTTATATTATAGCTATGAATAAGTTTTAGGCGAGTAGCTCTTTTACTTTTGTTGCAATATCTTTCCCGTCAGCTATACCAGCTAGCTCTTTACTTGCAATCCCCATTACTTTACCCATATCTTTCATAGAGTTGGCACCTACTTTTTCGATAATAGACTTTACGCGTAGCTCAAGCTCTTCAGGACTAAGCTGTTTAGGAAGGTAGCCCTCTAAGACTTCAACTTGTACAAGTTCTTCCTGGGCAAGGTCGTCTCGATTACCTTCTTGATAGATTTTTGCTGAATCTTTTCCTTGTTTGCTCAGCTTTTGTATGATTTTAAGAGCTGCCTCATCTGTTAACTCATTATTTGCACCAGGGGCTGTTTTGGCTTCAAGAAAGCTTTTTTTGACATTACGCAATACTTGTAGTTTTACTTTGTCTTTAGCTTTCATCGCTCCTTTCAAGTCTTCATTTACTTGTTCAAATATTGTCATTGTATCTTGTTATTTAAATGAAATTACTGTTTTTCCTGTAGTTTCGTCTGTTTTAGGAAGCAAAGGGCTTACCTTTTTGTCTGACATCTCCGTTATGATATTTAACTTACTCTTGGTTCTATCATAGGTTGGAGTGGCTTCTATTTCTGCGATAATGTCCTCATTGTCCAGATCTTCTGGCTTGAAGAGGTAGATGTGATTTTCTTTTTGCTTGTTTCTATCTCTGAACCGAAGTGCGGCTTCACCATATACAGCTACTATCTTTTTATTCTGCTCTTCTTTCTCACGTTCCTCGGCAAGGAGTTCTTCATTTTGCTCCTCTTTGGTACGCTCTTCTATACGCTCAGTCATACCCGGTAGGTGTTCGACACCAAACCCTGTAGCCAAAATAGTAACTTTGATTTCTTTGCCCAGCTCTTCTTCAATAGTCATTCCCCAGATTACTTCAACCTCTTCACTAAAGTTGTGCATGAATTGGTGGACTTCATTAATTTCATCCATTTTTACATCACTGGAGCAGTAGATATTTAGCATTACTTTTTTAGCATTGTAAATATCGTTGTTGTTAAGTAGGGGAGAGTGGAGGGCATCTTCAATAGCCTTGGTGAGTCTGTCTTCTCCTTTGCCCATACCTGTACTCATTATGGCAACACCACCATCCTTAAGTATGGTGTTTACATCGGCGAAGTCAACATTTATTTTTCCCTCCTTCGTGATTAGCTCGGCAATGCTCTTAGCAGCTACGGTTAGTGTGTCGTCCGCCTTTCCAAAAGCATTAATAAGATTCAAACTTCTATAGATTTCTCTTAGTCTCTCATTATTAATCACAAGAAGTGCATCAACATTAGCGGCTAGCTTCTCAACTCCATCTAAGGCTTGTATAATCTTCTTTTCTCCTTCGAAGATAAAGGGTATGGTAACAATTCCTACGGTTAGTATCCCCATATCCTTAGAGGTGCGTGCTATAACAGGTGCTGCACCTGTTCCTGTACCTCCACCCATACCAGCAGTAATAAACACCATCTTAGTACCATCGTCAAGCATCTCTTTAATTTCGGATATGCTTTCTTTGGCTGCAGCCTCAGCTCGCTGAGGTTTATTACCAGCGCCAAGGCCGTTTGTTGTCTTTGGTCCTAACTGAATTTTAACAGGTATTTTTGATTTTTCTAAGGCTTGATTATCTGTGTTGCAGAGCGCAAAAGTTACATCTTTAATGCCTTTTTCATACATGTGATTGACAGCATTACCACCACCACCACCAACGCCAATTACCTTTATTATTCTGCGTGCGTTATTGGGGATATCGAATTTCTTTAAATCGCCTATATCGTTCGTATTCATAGTTCTTAGTTATTAGTTGTTCGTGTTGTTATCACTATCATCATCCGTAGGGGTGTTGTCAAAAAGACCTTTTTGCAGCTTGTCAAGGCCATCTGTAAATTTACGGATAAAGCCTCCCTTTTTATGTCTAGCTCTTTCTTCGGCTAGCCTTTTTTTCTCCAGCTCTTCTTTTCTGGCTTTCTCTTCTTGTTCGCGCTTTAGCCTTTCAAGCTCTCTTCTTTTCTTCTCTTCTGCATCTCTTTTTCTGATTTTCTCCAAGCGCTCTTGTTCTATAGCC
>JASLIW010000114.1 GCA_030152865.1 Bacteroides sp. | reverse complement strand
AAAGCTGAACAAGTAAGAGCTGGTAAAGGTGGAGAAGAAACTCCTTACATGAAGGAGATTGTAAGAGAGATCTTCTCAGACTTAAAGCGTGCGATTCGAGGTGTATACGAGCGTAACGAAAAGTCATTCCTACAAGGGTTGAGTTCTGGTGTAATTCTCACAGACGATGAGAAAGACGCTTCTATAGGTATTCGTGTGGATATGAAGTATCCTGAGAAGAACCAGCACGAAGCAGCGTTTAACTGGGAGGACAAAGCAACAGCTACTCCTATTACTGATATAGATGCAATTTTGGAAGAAAACCCGAATTTGAAATATATCATGCTTCAACCCAAGCAATTGAATCAGATGCGTAAAGCTAAAGAAACAATTGACAATGCTTCTCCTGAAAGCGAAACCAAAACCCCTGTTTCTAAGACACGTTTAATTGAATTCTTGAAAGACGAGAAAGATTTAACTGTAATAGAGGTTAAGCGCAAGGTTACTATCGAAAAGGATGGCAAGCGAACAGAAACTAATCCATGGAAAGAGGGAATGGTTGTGTTTATGGACTCTCCTAAGGTGGGTGAGCTTGTTTGGTCGAGAGTTGCTGAAATGGATTATCCTGTAGATGGAGTGAATTACCAAACAGTTGACGACTATATTCTAGTTTCAAAATTCCGTGAAACTAACCCATTAAAGGAGTCTACAATGTCGCAAGCAATGGTTATTCCAATTATCACACAGATAAACGGAATCCATACACTTAACACAAAAAAAAAGTAGAAACCAATCCTGAGCCGACCACTCCTGAATCTCCACTAGATGGTACAATTCCACAAGTCAAGGAGAATTTAAAAGACCTAAGCGAAGAGGAATTGCAAAGCCTACTAGAGCAGGAGATTGCAGGAGGTAATCGCAAAGGGGTTGTTGATTTCATTAATGCAAAATTGAGTGAGTGATGAAAGTTAGAGATGTGCTAAGAGGATTATTAATCCCATACGAGGTAGGGGATGAAGCTATTGATTCTGTTTGCTTTATGAATGATGTTGATGCAGATAGTGATGTTGAGAACAAAAAACAGATAGGAAAACTAGCTATTGAGTTGCTCCTTCAGATGTACCCCCTAACTGGGGTAGGGGAAGGCGGTGTATCGCTTTCTTATAGTGTGGAAGGTGTACGCAACAAAGTCTATTTCCTATGCCGAAAATTCGGTCTTAGCCCATCTTTATTCATCGAGCCAAAAGCCAAGATTACAAGATTATGAGAGGATATATTTCAGCACAAATAAGCTCGGAAGGAGAGATTGGAGATGATGGTTTGCCTGTGTTCGACAAGGTAGAATGGGGCGAGCTAGTCAAATGTAAATTCATTCCTAATTCGTACGAAGAAAAGAAAGTCTATGCAGATGGTAAATTCACTGATATGGCTTTCATGATAACCACTTCTGATATGTCTTTTGAAGCTGAAATAATCCGATTGTATGATAGTCGTAAAAACTTAGTGTTTGAGGGACAAGTAAAGAGTCTGTTTGAATTAAGTGCTGTTAGACGCATAAAGATAATTGTATGATAGAGTTTGACGATGCAGCGCTAGAAGAAATGATAGAGGACTGGAAAGAGCAGACGCTTGAAGATCTAGTTGACCAACTAGATCGTATAGGTTTAGAATGTGTGAACAACGCTCGAGAGAGAGGAAATTACACAGACCGTTCGGGTAACCTTAGAAACTCTATTGCAAGCGCAGTAGTTGTAGATGGGCAGATTGTAAGGTCCAACTTCTTTATTGGAGAAGGCAAAGTAAAAGCTCATCAATACATCCAAGAGCTAGCAAAAGAGCACAATCAAGGAATAGTCTTACTTATTATAGCAGGTATGAATTATGCAGCTTATGTAGAATTTGGACACAGCGATGGGAGTACAAGGCCTTACAATGTTATCGCATCAGCAGAGGATTTAGCAGATAGTTTAGTTGAAGAGTTATTAAATCAGATTAAGAATGAAGGGATCACAGCAGATTGAGAGGGAGTTTTTCTTAAAAGTAAAGGAGCCTATAGAGTCGCTTATTACTGGTAAGCTCTACTTAAATGGTATGCTTCCTGAATTTCCTAAAACTCCAAGTATTGAAAATGCAGTAATCGTATTCAAGTCGTCAGGACCTTATGGGCAATTCCAGACAGGACAGCTTTATATCAATGTATATGTGCCTAATAAAGAGTTTAAAGGTTCATACATCAAAGATATAGCAAGAGTTACTGAACTAGAGAATAAATTGATGGAGATAGCTACAAGCTTAACAGATACCGAGTATAGAGTTGATTTAATAGAAACTCCTCAAACATACCCACTTAATGAAATCAAGCAACATTTTATAAATGTGAGATTAAAATTTAGAAGAATAACGTTTTAAAAATTAGAGATATGGAAGCAAGTTGGAAGATAATTGTAGAGATAGCAGAAGCTACAGAAGATGGTACAATGCCAGCAGATTGGAAGAAGTTAGGAGAGGTGAAGAATGGCTCAATTGTTCCTGATAATCAAGAAGGGGCTACCAAAGAGTTGATAAACACAGAAGGAGAGGTTGTTAACTCGTTTAAATTCCCTGATCGCTTAGGCTGGAAGATGATAGTGTTTGGTATTCCAGATGAATTAAAGAAAAAGTTCTGGGAAGTAACCGACAAAAATGGAGTTAGTCAAGTGAAATCAATGTCTAATAACAAAGATTTTGCTGTTCGTATGCTAGCTCCTGATTTACCAGGCACTGAAGCTGTAGCTTATCCAAGATGTAAGGTAAATATGGGAATGGGATACTCGAACGATGACACTTTCTACTCAGAGATTGGAATTAAAGTTCAGAAGCCAAAGAATGGAGTAATTTTTGAACATGGCCCAGTAGAGAAAATCAGAGGAGGAGTAGAGGCATAGGTTATGATAGAGAGTAAAACAGCAAGCACTGTTTTGCAAGATGGTCTTATAGTGAGAGTCGGAGTTAGGGAGTATAAAGTCGCTACTCCGACTCTTTCCACAACAATAAGGGTTAGTGAGCTAATTTCAAGGCTCCCAAAGGAGGATAACCAAGACACTATAATGTGGACTTTAGACAATGCAAAACAAGCAGAAGTAATAGGAG
This sequence comes from Bacteroides sp., assembly GCA_030152865.1. Lineage (GTDB taxonomy): Bacteria > Bacteroidota > Bacteroidia > Bacteroidales > Bacteroidaceae > Bacteroides_E. Next base: position 9,632 of record JASLIW010000114.1, on the reverse strand, counting down.
ACATAGTTGCTACTATAGTTTTAGGAGCTAATAACCTAGATGAAGAAGCAGTAAGAACTAGGTCGTTTCTAGGATTTAGGTATAAAAAGAAAGTAAGTCTGTACAAAGAGATTAAGGAACAAGCGATAAGGATGGAGTACGAGCCTTTATCTAGCTTGCTAGTAGGATTATTCAAAGAGGGGTTGGATGTGGATGCTTTTTTTTTGCTTACAACTTTCCTTCAAGGCCAAAACATTCTGAAGAGGACGAAAAAAACGACTCCATCTGGGCAGTAATTGGAGGAATGATGAAGGCTTATCCAGGGTTAACTCCAGACTACATTTTAAATGAAATGAGTTACAAAAACTTGATCATGTATAGTAGAGTAATTCCAAGTTATAATCCTAAAGGCAAATCTAAGAGCAGCGAGGGTGTTTCAAATGAAGAGTTTTTTAGAAGTCAATTAAAAGAGCGATAAATGGCAGACGCAAGGAGAAAAAAAGTAATAGTCTTCAATAAAGATGATTTACGAAGGGGTGCTGATGATATTCGTAAGGAGTTTGAGAATATCAAGTCAGCTGGAAGGAGTAGTGCTAAAGGAGTACAAGAAGCCTTTGAGAGCCTAGGAAAGAAAGCGAGCACAGCCCTTAATGAAGCCTTTAGTGGTAATAACTTCAAAGGATTAAAAGATATAGAAGAGTCTCTTCAAATCCAACGCAAGGCGGTAGAAGAGCTATCGGAGCAATATAAGAAAGCCAAGGCTGAATTTGATTCGGTAAACTTAGGCACACAAGACACTAACTTAATAGCGAAGAGAGAAAAGGCATCAGCTTTGTATAGGCAGGTTAAGTCAGAATTAGAAAGTGAAACAAACCTCCTAAATAAACAAGAAGAAGCCTTCAAACTTATTTCCACAGAGCTACAGACTGCAGGAGATAGGTCGGTTACTTTCTATACTCAGATGCGAGAGATTAGAGAAGAGATGCAGTCTTTAGCTTTGGCCGGTCAAGACCAAACACCGCAATATGATGAACTAAGATCAAAGCTCGATGAAGTTTCTACAGCTTATCGTAAAGTGCAACAGGAGCAACAGATGTTGGCCAAGTATGGTAATATGGTTATTCCTGGGCTTATTCAAGGGATGAGTGGGTTGGCTGGAGCTTTCTCTGCTTACCAAGGGGTTTCAAGCTTATTCGTAAAAGACAATAAAAAGCTAGCAGAAGTACAGACCAAGTTACAGTCTGCAATGGCCCTTACTATCGGTTTGCAGCAAGTGCAACAGACACTACATTCCACAAGTGCATTTCGCATTGGTGTAGTCCGCAAAGCTACTCAAGCGTGGACCACTGCTCAAAATGCTTTAAATACTTCTTTAGGTATAAGTAAAGGACTTGCTGGAGCCTTTATGACTGGTGGAATAATGGCACTTGTTGCAGGGGTTGGTTATTTGATAACTAAGTATAGGGATTGGAGCAAGGAGCAAAACAGATTAAAGGCTATTCAAAGAGAGTTTAACGACGTAATGCTCGAGGGTCAAAAGAATGCCCAAAAAGATATAGTTAATCTAGACTTCCTATATAAAGCGACCCAGGACCACACTAAATCTCTTAGCGAACGCACCAAAGCTGCTAAGGAGCTACAGAGATTGTATCCTGACTACTTAGGTAACCTATCACAAGAAGAGATTCTAGCAGGTAAAGGAGCTACTGCTTATGAAAAGCAAGCTAATGCTATTATTAAGGTAGCCAAAGCTCAAGCAGCCAAAGACAAGATATTAGAGAACGAAAAGAAGCGTATTGAGTTAGAGGATGAGTTAGAGAAGGCAGTTAAGAGGCGAAATAAAGCAGAACAAGATCTTGACTACTCACTAAAGAGCACATCAGGTTATGGAGCTTTAAATAACGGAGCAAATAGCGTTGCTTACTATACCAACGAGCTTGATAATGCAGAAAACAAAATCACTAAAACTCAAAAATCATTAGAGGACTTAGATAAGTCAAACGACAAGCTAAAAGGTAGTATAAGCGTTGATGATTGGATAGGAGGAGATGGTGGAAGCAAAGACCCCATAAAGGAGAACATAGTTTCTCTTCTTGACGATATTGAAAAAGCCAAGTACGAGCTAAACAAACAAGGTGTAGATGACAGATTAGAGCTTTTAAAGCTAGAAGAAGATTACGAGCTAGAATCTTTAAATAAACGACTTGAAAATGCTAAGTATTCCGAAGAAGAGAAGCAAAACCTAATCCTGCTTATCCAGGAGTTATACCGAATCAAACGTGAGCAGATAACCTCAGAAGAGCAGCTAAAGAGGCAAGCTGAAATAGATAAAAGCCTAGAAGCCTATACATCTTATGAAGTCAAACGAAATCAAATCATAGAAAAGTACGCTAAGCTAAGAGAGAACGCAAAGGACAATAAGAATGTGGATGTTTCTTTGATAGATAAAGACCAAGCTGAAGCTTTAAAGAAGCTAGATAAAGACTTTGGTAAAAGCGCAGAGGTTTCAAATACCGTTCTTGACCTAACTAGAGCAACCACCAAACAGCTCGTTGTGGAGCTTGAAAATGTTCGAGAGAAGCTAAAGAATGTAAGCGATACCAAAGAAGCTGAATCGTTACAGAACAGAATTGAAAACATACTAGGCAAACTTGAAACTAGAGCACCGTTCTTAGCCTTTAAGGAGAATTTAAAAACAGCTACAAAGGAAGGGAAAGTAGATTTTGAGCTTTTAGCAGAAGCTATTGATGGATTAATCCCTGAACTGAATTCTATTGCTAGTGATGCACGTACTTTGTTCGGAGATGGTGTAGGGGATTTTATGGATGATGTGAATCTTGCAGTAGAAGGATTTACAGATTTATCAGCTTCAATAGGTTCTTTTGCTAGTGGTGATATACTAGGTGGAGTAAGCAGCTTGATGTCGGCTGCATCTTCTATTTCCAAGATATTTAAAAGCAAATCCAAAGAGCAAAAAGACACTGCTAAAATACAGGCAGCCACCGAAAGGATAGGCAGCACAAATGCAGTTATCAATGAGCTAATTGAAAGGCGTATCGATCTTATCCATAAGGCTACTGCTGCTGAAATGAAGTACAATGAAGCCTTAACCCAAGCAGCGATAAACACGCAGAAAGGATTTATTGAAAACCAGTTCGATAGACTCTTTGGCATGAAGAATGACATTTTCAAGGGTGTTGGAGGTGTTGATTTTCTAGGAAAAAAAGGAAAGAGAAACAACTTGAAGCTAGTTGACTTAGGTATTGAATCTATGGATGAGTTAGTTGAGTTCTGGAATTCAGAAGAGCATCTTAAGCTACTCCAGCAAGGTTATGATCAACGCAACAAGGACGAGTGGCAGCAGATAATTGATGCTTATAGAGCTCTAATTGATGCAGAGGAGCAGTTAGCTGTAGCGAAGAAAGAATCACTAACAGGAATATCTTTAGAAGACGCTCAAAGTGGATTAGATGAATTCATAAAAAACGCAGAGAAAGGTTTCGATGATGTAGCCAAGTCCTTTGAAGACACAATGAGTAATGCAATGCTCAATTTAGTAAAGAAGCAATACATGAATGAAGCCTTAGAAGCGTGGTATGGCGACTTTGCTAAAGCTATGGAGGATGACAGCCTATCTGATGCAGAAGTCGATGCTTTAAGAGAACAATACTACCAGATTTACGAAGAAGGAAAGAAGCGCTTAGATAGCATGAAAGATGTAGTCGGTATAAACGACTCTATGGAACAGAAAGCCAGCACAGGAGTATCTAAAGTTGCTAGTCAAGATTCTATTGATGTATTTGATGGACGCTTAACTCATGTTCAAGAAACCAATCAAGAAATCTCAAACAATTCTACTGCGATATTGGAGCAGATGAGGACAAACTTCACTACGCTAAACGAGCAGATGAGCACAGCTAATAGAATAAGCCTAACCAGTATGTATCACTTGGCCGACATTACAAAATTCACAAGTGAGCTTCCAACTATCAAAAATAGCCTCCAGAGTATCGAACGAAAAACAAGGAATTTATGACGTTACTAATAAATGGAAAAGACGCATTTAAAACGTGGGGAGTATTCTTACAAGAGAGAACAGAGGGTAAATTACTACTTCCTGCGAACAATAAGCCAATTGTTACTAATAAGTCAAGATTGGAACACGGAAAGAGGGTGGTAATTGATGAAATTTACATTGATGAAAGAGATGTAATCTTGTCTTTCTGTATTAGCGCAAGTTCACGTGCAGAATTCAAACAAAGATACCAAGCTTTCATAAGCGAGCTACGCAAAGGATTGATTCGACTTGAATATGATAATGAAGTTTACAAATTCCTTTTAAAAGACTTTATGGAGCTTGACTACCTAGATAGAGTAGGCACTCTTTCGGTTAGATTTAATGAGCCAAATCCGTATGATAGAGATTAAAAGAAATAATGAAGTGATTTTCTCAACACCCATAAATGAGGGGTGTTTGAGGAGATGCACTTTGATGCAAGAAGACTATGTAACGCTTAAGTTTAATCTTACTACTCCTATCTATTTCAAGCTAGGAGATAGTATCATGGACGGTGCATTTGAGATAGTAGATTTAACTGCACCGACTTATAATGAGACTAACAGAGCTTACGAATATGAAGTAAGATTTGATGCTTATTATTGGAAGTGGAAAAACAAGAAATTCTTCTATTCTCCTGAACATGGAGCTCGTGAGGCTGTATGGAATTTAACAGCTGACTTGCCCTCACAACTAAAGGTATTCCTACGCAATTTAAAGCACCTAGGTTATAACTATAACGGCAAAGAGTTTGAATTTGTCGTGGAAGGTGTGGATAACAAAACCATATCCATGCACTACGACAGCGTCAATTTAATTGATGCCCTTACGATGTTAGCCGAAGCGTGGGAGTGTGAATGGTGGATAACAGACAACGTTATTCACTTTGGCCGCTGCGAGTATGGTACTCCAGTAGATTTTAAACTGAACGATAATGTTCAGGAAATGATAAGGAATGATGGACAACAGAATTATGCAACTCGTATTTATGCTTTTGGCTCTGCTCGTAATATACCTAGAAATTACAGACCACACTCGGATGAAGTAGCGATCAATGGAATAGCAGATAAACGCTTGATGATGCCAGAGGGTACTCCTTTCGTCGATGCTTATCCAGGAATGAGCCAAGAGGAAGCAGTCGAGCAGGTAGTTATCTTCGATGATATTTACCCAAGTAGAGTAAATGAGGTTACAGATGCAAGAGAAAAAGAAGGTAGTACAACAGAAGAGGGTGTAACAACCAACTTTTGGACGTATTGGATAAAGGACAAATCGCTTAATTTCAAGAGCGAATATATCCTACCAAATGAAGAGTTACGCATAACCTTTCAAAGTGGTGCATTAAATGGGATGGACTTCGCTTTAGGCTATAATGAAAAGTCTAATGAGTTTGAGATAATCCGTAATGAAGACTATGGCAGATTACTTCCTGATAATGTATTAAAACCAAAGGCTGGCGATAAGTTTATCCTCTATGGCTACGATACAAAATTCATTGACGACCAACTTCTACCTGAAGCAGAGCAGCGACTAAAAGAAAGAGCAATTGAGTATATCGAAAAGATAAAAGTTGACCCTTCTACCTACGAAAATAGAATGATGTCTGACTTTATGTTTAATAAAGGAGAAGTCAGAACGTTTGAGTTAGGAGATAAGGTTAATCTAATCAATCCAACTTACTTTGAAGAAGGTAGAGTAAGTCGCATTATTGGTTATGAGTACCTTCTTGATAAACCCTACGACAACCCAATTTATTACGTAGGAGAAACAGCTTCTTATTCGCTCCTTAATGATTTAGAGGACAAGGTCGATGAGTTAATCTACAAAGACCAAATCTTTCAATCTACACAAGGTAAGGGGGTATATGTTGTAGGTCAGTATGATTCAACCAAACCCACCGACCGCAACGTCCTATCTTCTCTGCGAGCGTTAAACACGTTCCTAAGAAAAGACCAAGCCGACAAAACAGAGCACTTAATCACATTCTTAGCAGGATTAAAGCTAGGTACAAAGTATTCTTTAGACGAAAACGGAAACGCAAAGCTTAACGATATCCAAGCAAATGTAGTTGAGGGTATCACGGCCTTATTCAATCAAATAGAAGCGACTAAGGTTGACGCTACAGAAGCAGATATAAGTAACCTTACAGCCTTGACCTTACTTGTCAAGAACTTAGCTGACGTTCAGAAACTAGATGTAAAAGAGACAGCAACAATTCTGAATGCAGTAATCAAAGGTACTCTCTCATCTCCTAAATTCGTAAGCGGATTACTCGGTGAGGGGTTCCGATTAGCCAAAACAGAAGGTGGTGATTGGAACTTAGAGATTGATAATCTAACTGTTAGGAAAGTCTTCCAAGTCTTCGAGCTACTTATCCAAGAAGTAAAGCATCAAGGAGGTGTAGTTGTGCATTCTCCAGCAGGTGGCAAAATAACCAAGGTTACAGATGGTGGCTCTTATTGGAAGTGTGAGATTGAGAGTGCAGATACATTCTTTAAAGATGATCTTGTCCTTTGCCAGAAGTTTACCGGTAAAGTAAAACGTTACTGGAGAGCTGTTACGAGTGCAGGAGATGGCTATATAAATCTATCTAAAACAGATTGCGAGGCTAACTCTGCTACTCCAGAAGAAGGAGATGAAATAGCCACTTTGGGCAACAAAACAAACACTGCTAGACAATCTGCTTACTTGATAAGTGTGGTTGGTGCAGACGCTCCTTATACTGCTTACTATAGTGGAATAAACTCTTACTCGTTAAAGGGTAAAGAGCATACACGCATAGGTAACTTAGAGGGTGTTGTAAGTCCTGTGTTTGGACAGCTTGAAGGTCATGGTGCTGTTCTTGAAAATGCCTATGTACAGGGTATGATTAAGCTTCAAAATGGAAAGAGTGTTGAAACAGTAATCTCTGAAACCTCCGACAAATTAAGTGGAGATATTGGCAAAGTTCAAGCAGATTTACAAAAGGATATAAACACATCTGTAAACTCTGTTAAGAATGAATTAGGGGCTACTATAACGAACGTTGAAAACAGCTTCAATACAAGTCTTAACTCGACCAAAAATGAGCTTAACTCTTCAATTAGCAAGGTACAAGGCGATGCTGATACTGCTAAGGGATTGGCACAGTCTGCACAGGACTCAATTGATGGGCTGGAGATTGGGGGGAGGAATCTATTTTTAAACTCCCAAAAAACGAGAAATTTCATTAGATTTTTTAACGCTTATATATACGCTTATGTTGAAGATAATATTGGAGATAAAGTTTGCTTAAGTTTTGATATAAGAGTAAATGAGGGCGGTTTTTTGAGAAGTTTGTTAGTGTATCCATACCAAAACAACGGGATAAGTATAGCAAATCAAAAAAACTTCACACCAAAAGAAAAAGGGGTATGGGAGAGGGTTGTTTTAAAAACATACATAAAAGATTGGGGGATAAATAATGCCAACTACTCTAAGGGGTCATTTGCTGTATATGATGTACATGGCAACAACGACTTATCTATTAGAAAAATCAAGCTTGAGCTCGGCAACAAACCCACCGATTGGACACCTGCTCCAGAAGATACCGAAGCCCAAATTTCTAAAAGTAAAGAAGAAGCCGAAGCAGCAGCTAAAGCGTATGCTGATGCACAGGATAACTTAAAGCAAATCGAGAGTAAAGCTTATGCAGACGGAAAGATTACAGCCGAAGAACAGAGAGCAATCGAAGACGCTAAAGCTAAACTAGAAGCAGCGAAGAAATACGCAGACGCACAAGACGCACTTTTTAAAACACAACAGGAAGCCTACGCAGATGGTATAGTAACAGAAGCAGAGCAACGAGCTATTAACGAAGCTCAAGACAGACTAGACAAAGCAAAAGAAGAGCTTAACGCTTTAATAGAAGGAGTTAAAGAATCTGTTACTAAAGAAATCAAAGATGTAGAACAACGCTTTGAAATTGCTGATGGGCAGATTAATAGCCACATTAAAGAAACCACACAGCTTGTCAATGAAGCCAAAAATGCCAACGGAGAGAGCATCAAGACTTTGGAGCAGGTCAAGGTGCAGATAAATGACATCAACGTTACTGCAGGGCAAATCAACACCACTTTAGGAGAGGTAACCAAAAAGCAAGGAGAGATAAACAGCTCTATTTCCAATTTAGAACAGACAGCAGGAAGCATAAAGACTTCTATTGAAGGCTTTAAAGAAACCGAAGTTGAAATAAAAGCTACAGCTAACAAGATTGAAGCTACTCACGAAGGAATTGTCCTTGAAGCTTCAGAAAAGTCTGCTCAAAAGGCGATTGATAACCTTGAAATTGGGGTAAGAAATTTCGTTTTAAATAGCGACTATATAGTTACGGAGAAAAATGGGTATGGTGGTAAGCTGTTTAACCTGTCGGAGCACTTTATAAAAATCTTGAAAAGTGGTGAGCTCGTGGGACGTTACATAAATATATCCTGCGATTTGTTTATGAATGGTGTTGAGTGGTCAGATGCGTCAGGGTTTAAAAGATTTTTTTTTGAAATAGCCTTAGAATATGATAATGGAAGCACTGTATATAGAAATGTAATGTGGTCTGAACCTGATTATGATGGCAGGATATCAAGAGGTTTTATCGTTACCGATAAGGTTGTTAGAGTTGTGTTCTGCAAGGCTGCATTTCAAAACCCCTCAAAAGGAAAAATGTCGGCGTCTAATTTTCAAATAAAGATAGGCAACAAACCCACCGATTGGACACCTGCTCCCGAAGACACCGAAGCACAAATCACAGAAACCAACGCAAAACTAGGAGCTTTAAACGATAAAGTTATCGCAGAAGTCAGCAAGACAGATGGTATTAGCAAAGATTTAGCAGCCGTAAAGCTAGACCACAACTCTTTTAAAGTTCAAGTTAAGACTGATATAACAGGAGCAATAAATAGCAACAATGAGGTTATCAAGTCTTCATTTGAGATGAAGGATAATATCATCTCAATGATGGGTAAAGAGGTCAATATCCTTGCTGAGCTAAAGGTTGGTACTAATACTCTCATCAAAGACGGCTTTATAAACACCCTACTTCTTAAAGCAAACTCAATTACTGCGGATAAACTAAATGTAGGCTCTCTTTTGGCTCGACATTTACGCACAGCTGACGCAGGCCCACGAATAGAAGCCACAGGCTCAGAAATGAAGATATATGGGATTGGAGAGCATCCTAATATTGTACTTGGCGTAAACACTCAAGGCTATGCAGTCTTAGCATACTATTCTAATAATGGACAACTCATATATGACTTAGGACCTCGTGGTATCAACTGGGGTGCTATTAAGCCAGAAAGCTGGACAGAAACCAAACTTGTAGGGCCAATTACCAGTGATGATGATCCTAAGTTCTTTGACTTCAACATGTATACTAACACAGACTCATATAGAGGCCACACCTACTACAGATATTTTGCTGGTAGCAACCCAACCATTACCACCAAAGAAAAAGAGAAAGAGAATTACATCTATACGATGAAAGGGAACTTCAATTCTAAGATAAGCGATGGTTGGTATATGATGGAAGGCACTCCAGGTATGAGCATAGCTGGTAATACAACTGCATTTGTACGGCCATTTG
>JASLIW010000046.1 GCA_030152865.1 Bacteroides sp. | reverse complement strand
CCGCCCTCATTTAGATATAAACTTCCAACAACTTTACTCCATCTGGATGTGGAGTGATTTGCACCTCTTGGGTTAGAGCCGGAATTAAAACAGTCTGACCTGCCTGCACATCTAGCTCATAGCCATCTCCACTTGTTATCTTAGCTCCCCCTCCTACTATCATATAGATTACAAAGGAGTCTAATTCAGTATAGTCGCACAATACCTCATCGGTAAAATCGTAAAGAGTAGTGGTAAAATAAGTACAGGACACCAGCTCAACAGGCTCATTTTGAAGAGGCTTATAATGCGTGCGATAATCATCCTGAACAGTGTAGTCTATAGCTTCCTTGGCTAAATCAGTATGTAGTTCTCTTAGCTTTCCATTCTTATCCTTTCGGTTGAAGTCAAAAATACGATAAGTAATGTCTGAGGTTTGTTGAATCTCTGCAATAAATGCACCAGCACCTATACTGTGTACACGACCAGCTGGTAAGAAGAACACATCACCTGCTGCTATTGGGTGTTTTGCCAATACTTCTGTTAAGGTACTATCGGCAACACGCTGTTCATACTCTTTAGAATCTATTTTTTCCTTAAAACCTGAGTAAAGCGTAGCCTCTTTCTGTGCATCTATAACATACCACATTTCTGTTTTACCATACGAGTCATGTCTCTTCTTGGCCAGTTCATCATTAGGGTGCACTTGAATGGATAAGTCTTGCTCTGCATCGATAAATTTTATCAGTAAAGGGAACTGATTACCAAATCGTAAGTAGTTAGCCCTACCCACCAGATCTGCACCATACTTTTCAACTAGCTTGGGAAGTGAGAGTCCCTCATCTGGACCAGTAGCGACAATAGACTCAGAGCCCTTAACTCCAGAGATTTCCCAACTCTCTCCTACTTGATCTTGGTTTAACTGAAGTTGCTTAAAAGGGATTATTCTACTTCCCCCCCAAAGGGCTTGCTTTAAGAGGGGTTTAAATGTATAAGGATACATAATTATATTTGTTTAAAAGATTAAATGTAAGGCATATAATAGGTAAAACTATAAAAATTCAATGGATAATAAGAATATGTGTCCCTTTATAATCAGAAAAAACAGATATCTTATTTTTTAAATCATAGTAATCATTATCTTTACGAAACGCATTACAAAAGGGAGATTTAAAGATATAAACTTGTTAGAGACTTAGAATTTATCTTTATTTGCATGTATTTTTATGTACTCCTAGATTTGAGAAACACACAAAATTGATCATATGACTAATAAATCTAATCTCAAGAAAGAAGACTTTCAAACCACTATTGATGGTAAAAAAACGGACTTATACATTTTAAGCAATAAGCTAGGAATGGAAGTGGCAGTTACTAACTATGGATGTACGATCTTGGCGATTCAAGTTCCAGATAAAAACCAAAAATTTGACAATGTTGTATTGGGGCACAGCAGTTTAGAGGATATCCTCAACTGTCCTGAGCCCTTTTTAAATACAGTTGTAGGAAGATATGCTAACCGCATAGCCAAGGGTAAGTTCACCTTAGAAAACAGAGAATACACCCTAAGTATCAATAACGGACCAAATTCATTGCACGGAGGGCCCACAGGCTTCCATACCCGAGTATGGGATGCAGAACAGAAACAAAAGAATAGCATTACCTTTACCTACACCTCAAAAGATGGGGAAGAGGGTTTTCCCGGTAATCTAAAAGTAGAGCTCACCTATACCCTCTCAGACACATCTAATGAATTACATATCGACTATGAGGCAACAACCGATAAAACAACTGTGGTAAACCTTACTAGCCATGGTTTTTTCAACTTAGCAGGTATTGCTAACCCAAGCCCTAGCATAGAAGATCATATAGTGACAATCAATGCCGATCACTACATCCCTATTGATGAAACATCTATACCTACTGGTGAAATAGCAAAGGTAGAGGGAACACCGATGGATTTTCGGACCCCTCAAGTAGTTGGTAAGCGTATAGATGCAGACTTTATCGACCTAAAACATGGTGCTGGCTACGACCACTGCTATGTACTAAATAAAACAGAGCCCCAAACACTTACTTTGGCAGCTACTTGCGAAGATCCTAAATCGGGTAGACTAATGGAGGTTTATACCACTGAGCTGGGAGTACAGCTCTATACCGGCAATTGGCTGGGAGGATTTAAGGGAGCTCATGGCGCTACTTACCCCAAACGCAGTGCCATTTGCTTTGAAGCACAATGCTTCCCCGATACTCCCAATAAGGCCTACTTCCCCACTGCTAAGCTAGAGCCTGGGGAAATATATCAACAGCACACAATTTATAAGTTTAAATAATTCAATCAATTAACTAATCAATTTATAACATGACTAATCAAAGTAAAAATCATACGCTGCCCATCATTATGATGATCGCACTGTTTGGTATGATTTCATTTGTAACTGGCTTACAAAACCCAATGGGAGTAATCGTAAAGAGTGAATTTGGTGCATCCAACTTCATGTCACAATTAGGTAATGCAGCTAACTTTATAGCTTATGCATTTATGGGAATTCCCTCTGGACTACTTTTACAGAAAGTAGGATATAAGAAAACAGCATTAATAGCTGTTACTGTAGGCTTTGTAGGTGTAGGTATCCAATACCTTTCAGGTGGAATGGGTAGCTTTGCCGTTTACTTAACAGGAGCTTTTGTTTCTGGTTTTTCTATGTGTATGCTTAATGCCGTAGTTAACCCTATGCTAAACACCCTTGGTGGTGGTGGTAAGAAAGGTAACCAGCTCATCCAGATTGGTGGTTCTTTCAACTCCTTAAATGCAACGATTGTACCTGTTCTTGTGGGTTACCTAATCGGTAATGCGTCACAAGCATCAATTAAAGATGCAAACCCTGCTTTATTTATTGCTATGGGTATCTTTGCACTCGTTTTTGTTGTATTGCTTGCAGTAGATATACCTGAACCAAGACTAGATAAGAAAGAAGTATCAGCAGAGAAAGACAAACACAGTCCACTTTCGTTTAGACACTTTATCTTAGGAGCTGTAGCTATCTTTATTTATGTAGGTATCGAAGTAGGTATCCCTAACTTTAGCAACCTCTACATGACTTCTTCACTAGCAGAAGGTGGTCTAGGCATAGATACAACTATTGCAGGCTCCGTAGTAGGAACATACTGGTTCTTAATGCTTATTGGCCGTTTAGTAGGTGCATCTATCGGAGGTAAGGTATCTAGTAAGGCTATGCTTAGCTTTACAGCTATACTAGCTGGTATCTTTGTAATCTTAGCTATCTTTAGCTCTACCGACACAGTAGTTAAAATGCCAGTATTCCTAAGTGATATTTCATTCGGACTAACTGAGGTACCTATTGCTATTATGTTCTTAACCCTTTGTGGACTTTGTACTTCAGTGATGTGGGGTGGTATATTCAACCTAGCTGTTGAAGGCCTAGGTAAATATACAGAAGCTGCTTCAGGTATCTTTATGATGCTTGTGTGTGGTGGTGGTATTCTTCCTCTACTACAAGGTGTTATCGCTGATAATGTATCCTTTATGGCTAGCTTCTGGCTAATCTTCGGTGGCGCTATTTACCTATTATTCTACGCGCTTGTAGGATCTAAGAATGTAAACACCGATATCGTTACAAAGTAAAACCATTATTTAGAACCAAGAAAGACACACTATCATGAAAAAAGAAGAAGTTAGAAAGCATTTTATTGAGCACTTCGGTGATGAAAAAGGCACACTATATGCTTCTCCTGGTCGCATTAACTTGATCGGAGAACACACGGATTATAATGGAGGTTTTGTATTTCCTGGAGCTATTGATAAAGGCATCATAGCAGAGATCAGACCCAATGGCACCGATAAAGTAAAGGCTTATGCTATTGACTTGGACGAACATACTGAGTTTGGCCTAGAAGAAAAAGACCTGCCTAAAGAAGGTTGGGCTAAGTTTTTATTTGGTGTGTGTAGAGAGATGATAAAAAGAGGAGTTGATGTCAAAGGCTTTGACACTGCATTCTCTGGAGATGTACCTTTGGGTGCAGGTATGTCATCTTCTGCAGCCATTGAAAGTACCTATGCTTTTGCCATCAACGAACTTTTTGGTGACAACAAAATTGAAAAGTTTGAATTAGCTAAAGTGGGACAAGCTACAGAACACAACTACGTGGGTGTGAAGTGTGGTATTATGGATCAATTTGCTTCCATCTTTGGAAAAGCTGGTCACTTGATGCGCTTAGATTGTCGCTCATTGGAGTATGAATACTATCCATTTGACCCAAAAGGCTACAAATTAGTCTTACTTGATTCTGTTGTAAAACATGAGCTAGCCTCTTCTGCCTATAACAAACGTCGTGAAAGTTGTGAAACTGCTGTTGCTGCTATTCAGAAGAAGCACCCAGAGGTGGAGTTTCTAAGAGACTGCAACATGGATATGCTTGAAGAAGTAAGAGCAGACATCAGCGAAGAAGACTTTATGCGTGCAGAATATGTAATAGAAGAAATTCAACGCGTATTAGATGTATGTGATGCACTAGAAAAGGGCGACTACCAAACAGTGGGTGAGAAAATGTACGAAACTCATCACGGCATGAGCAAACTCTACGAAGTAAGCTGTGAAGAACTAGATTACTTAAACGACTGCGCTAAAAAGTGTGGCGTAACTGGTTCGCGTGTCATGGGTGGAGGTTTTGGTGGATGTACCATCAACTTAGTAAAAGATGAGCTTTATGAAAACTTCATCCAAACTACTAAGGAGGCATTTAAAACCAAATTTGGTAAAGAGCCTAAGGTGTATGATGTTGTTATTAGTGATGGTGCTAGACGACTTGACTAAGGCTAAATACAAGCATAACTATAAAAAGAGGAGCTCATGAGCTCCTCTTTTTTTGACATTTAGTCAATTTATACCTTAAACATTTCTTATCTTAAGGACTCCTGATGAACAAAACGATATTTTCATTGGTTTAAACACTAGATAAATAGAGTAAGCGAAATACAGAATACCATTTTTGGCTTACTTCAAGACAAAAACTTATCTTTGTATAGAATATTAATAGAAATGATTATGAATACCACTAAACTCATGAATCGTGCAGCTGATAATATTAGAATTTTGGCAGCATCGATGGTCGAAAAAGCAAATTCTGGTCACCCTGGAGGTGCCATGGGAGGAGCAGATTTTATCAATGTACTCTTTTCTGAGTTCTTAATTTACGATCCTAAGAACCCTAAATGGGAAGGAAGAGACCGCTTCTTTTTAGATCCTGGTCATATGTCTGCTATGCTTTACTCTACACTAGCACTGACAGGCAAATATACAATCGACGAACTGAAACAATTTCGTCAGTGGGATAGCCCTACTCCTGGTCACCCTGAAGTAGATGTAATGAGAGGCGTTGAAAACACCTCTGGCCCACTCGGTCAAGGTCACACATTTGGTATTGGTGCAGCCATAGCTGCTAAATTCTTAAAAGCTAGATTTGGTGAAAGAATGAACCAAACCATCTATATCTATATCTCTGATGGTGGTATTCAAGAGGAAATATCTCAAGGTGCTGGTCGTATAGCTGGACACTTAGGCCTTGACAACATAGTCATGTTTTACGACGCTAATGACATCCAACTATCCACAGACATCAACGCTGTAACAAGCGAAAATGTAGGAATGAAATATGAAGCTTGGGGTTGGAAGGTTATTAAAATCGACGGTAACAATCCCGAAGAAATACGCAAAGCATTAACAGCAGCCAAAGCTGTAGAAGGTCAGCCTACTCTTATTATTGGTCAAACCATTATGGGTAAAGGTGCCCTAAATGCAGATGGAAGTAGCAATGAGGCCAACTGCTCTACACATGGTAACCCCCTAGGTGGTGAAGCTTATAAAAAAACAATCGAAAGCTTGGGTGGAGATCCTAAAGATCCTTTTGTTATCTTCCCCGAAGTGAAAGAACTCTATGCTAAGCGTGCTAAAGAGTTGGAAGCTATTGTAGCTGAAAAACACAAAGAAGAAGCAAAATGGGAAAAGGAAAACCCTGAGCTTGCTAAAAAATTCCATAACTTCTTTGCAGGTAAACTACCTGAAATCAACTGGGAGGCTATTGAGCAGAAACCTAATGCAGCTACTCGTGCCGCCTCTGCTACAGTACTAGGTACTTTGGCTGAAAAGGTAGAAAATATGATTGTATCATCTGCCGACTTATCTAACTCAGATAAGACCGATGGATTCTTAAAGAAGACACATGCCTTTACTAAAGGTGACTTTTCAGGAGCCTTTTTACAAGCTGGTGTATCTGAGCTCACTATGGCTTGTCTGTGCATAGGTATGTCCCTACATGGTGGTGTTATAGCAGCCTGTGCAACCTTCTTTGTATTCTCTGACTATATGAAACCTGCTATTCGTATGGCAGCACTTATGGAACAACCTGTTAAGTTTATCTGGACACATGATGCGTTCCGCGTAGGTGAAGATGGACCTACCCACGAGCCTGTAGAGCAGGAAGCACAAATCCGCTTAATGGAAAAACTTCAAAACCACAGCGGAAAGAATTCTATGCTCGTACTTCGTCCTGCTGATGTAGAAGAAGCTACACACGCTTGGAGACTTGCCATGGAGAATACATCAACACCAACAGGCCTAATCTTCTCACGCCAAAACATAGAAAACCTACCCCAAGGAAATGACTACGCTCAAACAGCCAAGGGAGCTTATATTGTTGCGGGCTCAGATCAAAACCCAGATGTAGTATTGGTAGCCTCTGGTTCTGAAGTATCTACTTTAGTGGCTGGAGCAGAAAAACTACGTAAGGATGGAGTAAAAGTACGCATAGTATCTGCACCATCAGAAGGCTTATTCCGTAATCAAAGCAAGACTTATCAAGAGTCTACTATACCATCAGATGCCAAGGTGTTCGGACTAACAGCTGGATTGCCAGTAACCTTAGAGGGTCTTGTAGGACCTCATGGCAAAGTCTTTGGTCTAAACTCATTTGGATTCTCAGCACCCTACACCGTACTAGACGAAAAGCTGGGCTTCACAGCCGATAATGTGTACAAACAAGTAAAGGAGATGCTATAAAATGGATACATTAAAAATGATTGGTATTTGCTCGGATCACGCTGGCTACGAACTCAAGTCATTCGTTTCTGAATGGCTAAAAAGCAAAGGCTATGATGTAAAAGACTTTGGAACACACTCAACAGATAGTTGTGATTATCCTGACTTTGCACACCCTCTAGCTTTATCTATTGAAGCAGGAGACTGTGACTTAGGAGTAGCAGTTTGTGGAAGTGGAAATGGCATTAATATGACCTTGAACAAACATCAGGGAATTCGTGCTGCACTTTGCTGGATAGAAGAGATAGCTACACTAGCTCGCTTGCACAACGATGCTAATGTCTTAGTCATGCCAGGTAGATTTATTTCTACACAAGAAGCTGATAAAATACTAACTACCTTTTTCCAAACCGAGTTTGAAGGAGGTAGGCATCAAAAAAGAATCGATAAAATTCCTGTAAAAGAATAAACAAACTTAACACGATGAAAAGGCACCCTTTAATTAAAGGGTGCCTTTTTGGTATACGCTATTTTACGACTCCATTAAAAACGTTCACCAAATGAGTACTTTTAGGGTGTTTTGCTAAGAGAAATATGGAGCTAAGCGATAATTTTATAGATTTAAAAACTATCTTTGATAGATTCTATGTAAGTAATATGAATGATAACCAATACGTAACAATACTAAAAAGCATTCAGAATGGAGAGGTAGATGAATCGATAGAGAGACTTCATAAACTTCTTAATTCGGAATCAGCAAATCAAGATAAAATTCATTATCTTTTGGGGAATGCCTATCGCAAATTAGGTAATTGGCAACTAGCAATGAACCATTACCAATATGCCTTAGATCTAAACCCGCATAGCCCTGCTTCTACTGCAAAATCTATGCTTATAGATATCATGAACTTCTATAATAAAGATATGTTCAACCAATAAATCCAAGATTATGGCAAAAATGAAAGGAGCTATTGTAGTTAATACAGAAAGATGCAAAGGATGCAATCTTTGTGTAGTGGCTTGTCCGCTCCAAGTTATCTCTTTGGCTAAGGAGGTAAATATGAAAGGATATAATTTTGCACAGCCCGTGCTAGAAGATACTTGCAATGGGTGTAGCAGTTGTGCTACAGTATGTCCCGATGGATGTATCACTGTGTATAGAGTAAAAACCGATAAATAAAAGACATGTTATGGCAAAAGAAATCGTATTAATGAAAGGCAATGAAGCTATAGCCCATGCTGCCATACGCTACGGAGTAGATGGATACTTTGGATATCCCATAACTCCTCAGTCTGAAGTACTAGAAACATTAGCAGCACTTCGCCCTTGGGAGACCACTGGTATGGTTGTACTCCAAGCAGAAAGTGAGGTAGCTGCCATCAATATGGTATATGGAGGTGCAGGAACAGGTAAGATGGTGATGACCTCTTCTTCAAGTCCTGGCATTAGCTTAAAACAAGAAGGAATCTCTTATATTGCAGGAGCAGAGCTCCCCTGTTTGATTGTCAATGTGATGCGTGGAGGCCCAGGCTTGGGTACAATACAACCTAGTCAATCAGACTACTTCCAGACTGTAAAAGGAGGGGGTCATGGAGACTACCGACTCATAACCCTAGCCCCTGCCTCTGTACAAGAAATGGCAGACTTTGTAGGACTGGGATTTGACTTAGCCTTCAAATACCGCAACCCAGTAATGATTCTTGCTGATGGTGTAGTGGGTCAGATGATGGAAAAACTAGAACTACCCGAACAAAGGGAGCGGCTAAGTGATGAAGAGGTAATCAGACGCTGTCCATGGGCATCGACAGGTAAAACTGCCGATAGAAAGCCAAACATCATAACCTCCTTAGAGCTGCAATCGGATGTCATGGAACGCAAAAACCTTCACTTACAAGAGAAATACAAACAAGTAGAAGCCAATGAAGTGCGCTATGAAGCACTTCACTGCGAAGGTGCAGACTACATCATCGTGGCTTTCGGTGCTATGGCACGTATCAGCCAAAAGGCCATAGAAATGGCTAAAGAGGAAGGCCTAAAAATAGGCTTAATTCGCCCCATCACACTCTGGCCATTCCCCTCAGCAATCATTGAAGAATACAGCGGCAAAGTAAAAGGCTTTTTATCTGTTGAATTGAATGCTGGACAAATGGTAGAAGATATTCGTTTGGCTGTCAATGGTAAAGTACAGGTAGAACACTTTGGTAGACTGGGAGGTGTAGTACCTAGCCCAGACGAAATAGTCACTGCTATCCAACAAAAACTAATGAAAGATTAATTACAATGGATACCCAGAAGATTAGAACAATACTCAACACCTTATTCCTAATTGGAGCAGTAGTTGCAGTAGCTAGTTACTTCCTTGTAGAAGATCGGATGACCTTTATCTACATCTGTGCTGCTGTTCTATTTATCAAGGTTATCGAGTTTATAATCCGATTCACGCACTAAAAGAATCATCATGAAAACAATAGATATAATTCAACCTCAAAATCTAGTTTATAAAAAACCAGATTTGATGAATGACAACGATATGCACTACTGCCCTGGCTGTAGCCACGGTGTAGTACATAAGCTAATAGCCGAAGTGATAGAAGAAATGGGCGTAGCTGACAAAGCTGTGGGTATTTCACCTGTAGGCTGTGCCGTATTTATTTACAACTACTTAGACATAGACTGGCAAGAAGCAGCACATGGTAGAGCACCTGCCTTAGCCTCAGCCATTAAACGACTATGGCCTTCACGTCTGGTATTCACCTACCAAGGAGATGGCGACCTAGCTTGTATAGGTACAGCAGAAACAATTCATGCGCTCAATCGAGCAGAGAACATCACCATCATCTTCATCAATAATGCTATTTATGGAATGACTGGTGGCCAGATGGCCCCTACTACACTTTTAGGTATGCCTACAGCAACTTGCCCCATGGGTCGTGAAGTGGACATACATGGATACCCCCTAAAAATGACCGAGATAGCAGCACAGCTAGAAGGAACAGCTTACGTAACACGTCAAGCAGTACACACCGTTGCGGCTATCCGTAGAGCCAAAAAAGCAATTCGAAAAGCTTTTGAAAACTCCATGAACAACAAAGGCTCTAACTTAGTAGAAATAGTTTCTACCTGTTCCTCTGGCTGGAAGATGACACCAGCTGAATCGAATAAGTGGATGGAGGAAAATATGTTTCCCTTCTACCCCTTAGGTGATTTAAAAGATACGAGTAACAAATAAATTGAAAGCTATGACTGAAGAAATTATTATAGCAGGCTTCGGTGGACAAGGAGTCTTATCTATGGGTAAGATATTAGCCTACTCCGGACTTATGGAAAACAAAGAAGTCACATGGATGCCAGCTTATGGTCCAGAACAGCGTGGAGGTACCGCCAATGTAACCGTAATTATCAGTGATGATCGAATCTCATCACCCATACTCAGTACCTATGATGTGGCTATTGTCTTAAATCAGCCCTCCCTACAAAAGTTTGAATCAAAAATCAAAGCTGGAGGCGTGCTGATTTATGAAGAGTCCACTATTATTGACCCTCCAACTCGCTCCGATATTGAAGTATATAGCATTGCAGCTATCGATGCAGCAGCGCAAGAAATGAAGAACAGCAAAACCTTCAATATGATTGTGCTAGGAGGCTTGCTTCACATCAGGCCTATGATAGCGACAGATAGCGTGGTACAAGCTCTTTACAAAACACTACCAGAAAGGCATCACCACCTTATACCCGTCAATAAAGCGGCTATAGAGCTAGGCAAGAAAATCATTCGAAAACAAGCGAAATAAGACATTTAAAACAGCAGATTATAATAAAGTAATCTGCTGTTTTGCTTACTTTGGGAATAATTAGAAGTTAAACTCTCCTGTGAAAATGATTTTGTTGTATATTTGTCTCTAATTATGAGAAAGATTTTAATAGCAACTATACTGTTTTTAGTTGGAGGAGCCCTAAGTACCTCCACCTATGCTCAGAGGAATATCGACCCGACTCAAGTTCAGTACGATGAATTTGGCAATCCTGTGGATAAAAATGGTAACCCTATTGACCCTTCTACCCTACCTGCAAACTTAAAAGACTCTACCGACGTAGAGATTGAAAGTTTGAGTCCCAAACTCTATATGTGGAAGATTGATGAAAAGCTAGGTATCGCACACCGCGTATCCGCTGACACTCTTTTTCTCAATTTTCAAAACAGCAACCTAGATGAAGGACCAACAGGACAGTACAACCACCTTGGTAACTTGGGCTCACCTCGTATCTCTCGTATCTTCTACAAAAGAGAACAACGAGACCTGCCCTTCTTTATGCAGCCCTTTACAAAATTCTATACTACCCCAAGTGAACATTACTATACCAATAGTAATATTCCCTATACCAACCTGACCTATTACAAATCGGGAGACCGGGTAGATGGGGAAGACTACCTCAAAGCCTATTTCTCGGTAAATGTCAATAAAAAGCTAGCAGTAGGATTCAACTTCAACTACCTCTACGGACGAGGTTATTATCAGAGCCAACACACAGCATTCTTTAATGGAGGGCTATTTGCGAGCTACATGGGAGAAAAATACCAATCCCATTTTATTTACAACAACTTTACACTCAAAATGGCCGAAAATGGTGGAATCGTGGATGATCGCTACATCACAGCCCCAGAAGACATGGCTGAGGGTAAGCCTGAATATGAGAGTAAAAACATTCCTACACACCTGAATAAGGCATGGAATCGAAACAATGATTTTTATGTTTACTACAACCACCGCTACAACCTAGGGTTCAGAAGAGAAACTCGAGTTGAGCCTATAGTGGAAGAAATAGAGAATGAAGATGGGGACTTAGAAAAAGTAGAAACCTACCCCAATGATTCTATCATAAGTGAATTTGTACCTGTTACTAGCTTCATACACACCATAAAAGTAGAGCGCACCCGCCATAAGTTTATTGCAAGAAATGAACCCAATGATTTTTTTGAAAACACCTATATACATCTTGATGAACCCATCAGTGATGACTTAACTACTTATACAGGGCTTCACAACACCTTTGGGATTTCACTTACAGAAGGATTCAACAAATATGCCCAAGCAGGACTAACTGCTTTTATCTCTCACAAAGCCAATCGCTATATCTTACTCAAGAAAGATGTAGATAAGAACAACACAGCTCGTTACCTCGAGAGCCAGCTGTTTGTGGGTGGAGAGCTAGCAAGACGTAAAGGTGAACGTCTAAACTATAGCGCTAGAGCTGAGTTTGGCCTATCTAAAAACTACACAGGAAACTTTAAAATAGATGGTGACATCAGCTACAAGCTCAAGCTCAAAAAAGACACACTCTTCTTCAAGGGCTTTGTCAATGTAGTCAACGAGCGTCCAGAGTTCTACAAGCGTCACTATCATTCCAACCACTTCTACTGGGATGAAGGTAAAAATGGCATGTTCAAATTCAAAGACGAGTTTCATCAGAAAATAGGAGGTGAGATTAGCTTTCCTAAATGGAGAACACGTCTGGTTGTATCGGCTGAGAACCTCAAAAACTACACCTATTTTGGCTCACATGCTACACCTGAGCAATATACAGACAACATTCAAGTGCTAGGGGCTACACTGGAGCAAAACTTCAAGCTAGGCATCTTCCACCTAGACAACGAAATTACTTGGCAGAAGTCTAGTAAGAAAGGGATTATACCCCTGCCTACGCTCAATTTATACCACAACCTATACTTACAGACTAAGCTAGCCAAAAAAGTGTTGAGCCTGCAAGTGGGAGCAGATGTACGCTACTTTAGCAAATATAAAGCACTGACCTATATGCCAGGTATCCAACAGTTTCACCTGCAGGCTGAAGACGATCAAACTGACGTTGGAGGCTACCCCGTAGTCAATATTTATGCCAACTTGCACTTTAAAAAATCGCGACTCTTTGCGATGCTTTACCATGTCAATGAAGGCATGGGAAGCTCGAACTATTTCTATACCGCTCACTACCCTATTAATCCAAGACTATTCAAGATTGGAATCTCTTGGAACTTATACGACTAACGGATATGAAGCTAAATAAAACTCGCTTTTTAAGGTACTTTTTCACCATAGGCATGGGAGTGCTTATTGCTTATTTTATTAGCTCTCGCTCTGCTCAATCGACAAAGACTTATGCTATCAGAGACTGGCAAGAGATAGAAGCGCAGGGAGAGCTAGAAGTATTAACCTCCTACAATCAGGTAGATTATTTTATACAAGGGGATAGCTTAGCTGGTTTTCAGTATGAGTTACTTCACGCTCTTTTTAAGGATAAAAACATAAAACTATCCATCACTCCCTCCATAGATCTATCTCAGCAGATCAAAGATATCCAAAGTGGGAAGTATGACTTACTAGCCACAAATCTGATTGTAACTAGCGAACTCAAAGAGCAAATCGCAGTAACTACCCCTATTGTAAAGAACAAACAAGTCTTAGTACAACGCAAAGACAGCTTGACTCTTGCAGACTCTATCTATATAGATAATCACCTACAGCTTGCCAAAAAGAAGCTCTATGTCATCCAAAACTCTCCTGCTATACTTCGAATAAAGAACCTAAGCAACGAGATAGCCGATACCATTTATATTGAAGAGCTAGAAAAATATGGAGAAGAACAGTTGCTAGCCTTAGTGGTACATGGCGACATTGATTATGCCGTCTGTGATGAGCAAATAGCACTACAAGTAATCAGGAATCATCCCGAACTAGACATGAGTCTAGACATTAGCTTTACCCAATTCTACTCTTGGGGCGTAAACCCCCAATCCAAACAACTGCTAGACAGCCTCAATCAGTGGATTCAGGAGTTTGTGCAGACCAAAGAGTACCTCGCCTTATATCAAAAATATTACTCCTAGACCTTTGCCCCTTCTGCCCCTGACAGAGCACTGCTTCATCCTTGCCAAAAAATATTGTGGCAGGGACCTTTCAGGACTGTACTTTACCTAAAGATTCATTCGCTAATTAAGGCAGATATAAGTATATTTGTTAGGATGTACGTTTAAATGCAAATATGGAGAATAAGATTATTAAATGGGGATTTATCGGATGCGGTAGCGTCACGAAATACAAGAGTGGACCCGCTTTTCAGAAAGTTAACAACTCTGAAGTAACAGCTGTCATGAGTCGTAGCTTAGAAAAAGCGAAAGCTTATGCCAAAGAAAATCAGATACCGAAATGGTACAATGATCCTATGGAGCTGATTAATGACCCTGATGTTAATGCCATTTACATAGCTACACCTCCCTCCTCTCATGCTACTTATGCCATCATGGCACTCAAAGCAGCTAAACCTGTCTACATAGAAAAGCCCATGGCTGTAACCTATGAAGAGTGCTGTCGCATCAACCGCATAGCAGAGGAGATGAAGCAACCCGTATTTGTAGCTTACTACAGACGCTACTTACCTTACTTCCAAAAGGTAAAACAGCTTGTGAGCGAAGGTGCTATTGGCAAGGTAATCAATGTACAAGTACGCTTTGCTCAGCCACCTCACGACTTAGACTACAACCGAGACAACCTCCCTTGGCGTGTGCAACCAGACATCTCAGGGGGTGGTTATTTCTACGACCTAGCTCCTCATCAAATCGATTTGTTAGAAGAGATGTTTGGCTGTATCTTAGACGCCAAAGGTTTCAAAAACAACCTAGGAGGTCTTTATGAGGCGGAAGATTCAATCAGTGCCTGCTTCCGTTTTGAGACAGGCCTAATAGGTAGTGGGTCGTGGTGCTTTGTGGCACATGAGTCAGCCAAAGAAGATCGCATTGAGATCATAGGTAATAAAGGACAAATTTGCTTCTCGGTATTTTCTTTTGAGCCTATAGCTATTCATACAGAAGCTGGGCGAGAAGAGATTGTAATTGATAATCCAGAACACGTACAGCAACCCCTTATCCAGTCTGTCGTAGATCATCTGTTGGGCAAGTCAACTTGTACCTGCGATGCCTATAGCGCTACTACTGTAAACTGGGTAATGGATAAGATATTAGGAAAACTTTAAACCAAATAAATATGACGAAAGAAGAATTAATGCGCGAAGCAATCGCCTTATCAATAGAGAATGTAAAAAAAGATGGAGGCCCTTTTGGTGCCGTGATAGCCAAAGATGGAGAAATCGTGGCTAGAGGGCTAAATAGAGTAACGGACTCTTGCGATCCAACCGCACATGCAGAAGTAAGTGCTATTCGTAATGCCTGCAAAAAGCTAAACACCTTTGACCTGAGTGGTTATGAGATTTACAGCTCTTGCGAGCCATGCCCCATGTGTCTAGGTGCTATTTATTGGGCTCGTTTAGACAAACTATATTACGGCAACAATAAGCACGATGCCAAGGATATCGGCTTTGATGACTCCTTTATCTACGAGGAGCTCGACCTAAAACCTGAAGATAGAAAGCTCAAATCAGAGGTTCTACTACCCGAAGAGGCGATCAAAGCTTTTGACGATTGGATGAAGAAAGAAGACAAGATAGAATATTAATTTGTAAGAACTACGCATAAATGAATCAGGGCAAGAGTATCACACTCTTGCCCTGATTGCTAATCAACAAAACGTTCAACATCAAATTAATTATAATCTCATACCTAAGGTAAACAATACTTGACTGCGATTATTTGTGAGCTTAGTTAGCTCTAAAGCTGGATCATCAAAGGGTCTAAACTCACTTTTGTGCCAGTCAAATTTAAAGGCCAAATCTGAATAGAAAGTCTTACCCATATAGCCTAGACCAAAAGTAAAGGTGTTTCGCACATCCGAGTTGTTCACATAATGTGCATCGGTTATGGTCGATCCTGGCATGATATCTTTAAAGGCTTCTTTCTTAAATGAAGCTGTCTGAATGTTATACCCCATTCTAAAGGCAAACTCTGGCACTACTCTAAACTCAGCTCCTAGGCGAAGTGTATGCACACCTTTCAACATATCTGAAGTTGAATTGATGTAGCGAATGTTTCCACCACCATCATATTTAAATTTAATCGAAGAGTAGTCTTGGTATTCATACTCAGCTCCCAAAGCTAAGTAGTCGGCTACATTATGTCCTAAGCTGAAGTTAAACTTCCAAGG
>JASLIW010000099.1 GCA_030152865.1 Bacteroides sp. | reverse complement strand
CTTAAAGCAAGCTGCCCATTTGTGTTCCAGAGCTTGATACAAACCGCTTTGTCGCTGGGGGAGTATTTTAAAGCATTTTCCACCAAGTTGAGTAGTGCCATCATGAGCTGTGTTTTTGGTGTACTGATCCAGAGCAAACGTTCTTGGGTAGGAGGAACCCTTAGGTTTACCTTGATTTCAGTTTGGGGGTAGCTAGGCTTTACTTGAGCCAAAATAGTCCATAAAAGCTCGTCAATACGATACGTAGAGTCTGAGTGATGCTCCTCCTCTTGCAAATCGGAGATGATTAGTAAGGTGTTGAGAATATCATTCAGTCCATTCACCTCTTCGATCAGCTTGTAAGCCATAGATCTATACTCATCAGGGCTGCGTTTCTTGAGGGCAAACACCTCGAGATGCCCTATGATAGCAGCCAAGGGGGTTTTGAACTCGTGGGTAACGTATTTGGCAAAATTATGCTGAATGGTCATTGACTCAGCAATACGGGCCAGTAGTCCGTTGAAGGTCTCAATCAACTCCTCCAGCTCATCATGGGTATGCGGGGAAGGTATCTGAAGAGACGCTTTCTGAGAAAGGGAGATGCTTTGCACCTCCTGCATAACCTGACGAAAGGGGCGATAGGCGTAACTTGCTCCCCAGCGGCTTAAGAGAATAATTAATACCGTTCCACTCAAAAAGGATACGAGCAATAAAACTGCTAAAATACGGAGCTGGCTATAGAGTGTTTTTTTATTCTCTTTGGCTATAACCACAAAGTCACCCTCATTATCCTCATAGAAAAGACCATAGCAGTAAAAATCATCCGTATCAAATCGTAGCTTCTGCTGCAGGCGGATTTGATTAAGTAAGCCAGCTTCAATGGAGTCGTTTCGATCGCCATAGCGTATCTCATTGCGCTCATTATAGACCTGGTAGTAAGTATTGGTTACATCTTCATAAAACTGAAGTGTGACCTGATGAAAATCCTCAGGATTAAGCTCATCCTCTTCCAAGTAGAAAAGGGCAGTAATAAAAGCCGATTGCTCCAGCTGCTTGTAGATGGTTTGTTGCACGAAGCGTGTATATAAGAAGAAAAGAATGAGCCCAATGGCTATAAAAAGCGAGGCAAAGAGCGTGGAGTGGAGTAGGCTGAGTCGAGTCTGTATCTTCATTTTGCGATAGGCTTTGAGCGGATAATATAACCCCTACCTTGCACCGTTTCTATGATCTTAGGCTTGGTCTTATCTTCTATTTTGGTTCTGAGGTAGGAGATGTAAACATCTACAATATTGGTATTTGAATCATAGTCCATTCCCCATACCGAATGTATAATCTCCGAGCGTGTGAGTACCTTATCTTCATTTTCCATCAAAAGCTGTAAGAGCTTAAACTCTTGAAGAGTCAGGTGAATAGGCTTAGCATTCTTATAAACCAAGTGCTCACTTAGATTGAGTTCTATATCTCTGGTTCGCAGAATGGTACTTGGCTTCACCTCACTTACTTGGCTACGACGCGTAAGTGCATGGATGCGTGCCACCAATTCTCCAAAATGAAAAGGCTTGGCCAAATAGTCGTCTGCACCGTAGTTGAGAGCTTTTATTTTATCCTCGGGATCGCCCAAGGCACTCACCACCAAAATGGGAGTACTTATTTTCTTGAATCGTGTATATTGAAGCAGCTCTATGCCATCGATATCGGGTAGCATAATGTCTAGAATAATTAAGTCCCACTCTTCTTGTGCAATATACTGCCTAGCATCTACTCCATTTACGGCTAGGGTTACAGAGAAATTATTCTCTTGTAAGCCCTTGACCATAAACTCACTAATCCGATTGTTATCTTCAATTAAAAGTAAATTCATAACTGTTTCTTTCTCTAGCCACTAAATTACTGATTATTTACTAAACTTTTGCAGGCTTATCTTTTTGGTTGCGGTAGGCAAAATAGAATACCTGTGGCAGCACCGTAAAGGATAAGAGCATACAGGTGATAATACCACCTACAATCATAATTGCTAGTGGCTTTTGTATCTCTGAGCCCATACCCGTAGAGAGAGCAGCAGGCAAGAGCCCCATCGAACCCATAAAGGCAATCATGAGTACAGGTCTTATCCGTTGATGTACTGCTGAGTAAATAGCCTCTTGTAAGCTGTCAAAGCGGTGCATCTCCTGCTTCATCAATGAAATTAAAAGTATACTATCTATAGATACAATTCCGAATAGAATAATAAAACCAATTCCTGCAGAAATGCCAAATATAGTTTGGGTGAGCCACAACGATAAGAAACCTCCAATAAAAGCATAAGGCATAGCACTTGCAGCAATCAGTGTATCCTTAACATTGCCGAAATTGAAATAGAGTAGTAATAAAACAAGGACTAAGGCAGCAGGTACAATGAGTTGGAGTCGCTGTGTTGCTCTTTGTTGGCTTTCAAATTCTCCTGCCCACTCTATCTTCTGATCATTAGGCAGGTGTACCAGCTTGTCCACCTGCTGTTGTGCCTCGGCAATAGTTGTACCCAAATCACGATTACGGATGCTGAAGCCTACACTTAGGTAGCGACTATTCCCTTCTCGATAGATAAATGTTGGACTTGTTAGGTAGCTAATTGTAGCCAACTCACTTAGTGCCACATATTGACCATTCAGTCTAGGTATCAGCAAGCGCTCTATTTGCGCTTTACTTGAGCGATAGGCTGGAGCATAACGAATCATCAAATCGAAAATACGGTCATTCTCATAAAACTGATTGGCTACCTTCCCACCAATAGCCATTTCTATGGTAGCCTGTGCCTCGGCCATAGAAACTCCATACTGAGCCATTTTACGCTCATCTAAGTCAATTTTAAGCTCAGGTAGTCCAATACTATTGAAAATGCTGACATCTTCGATACCCGCAATGGGCTGTATGACTTCTGCTATTTGTTGTGCACTTTGTTCGAGCTCATGGAGGTCTTCACCAAATATCTTGACCACCAAAGCGCTTTTTACCCCAGCTACATACTCCTCTACATTGTCTTGTATGGGCTGACTAAAGCCCAAATTGATGCCTGGATATCCGCTGAGCTTTTCTTCAATACTTGCTACTAGTTCCTCTTTATTAATTTTGCGCTTCCACTCTTTCTCAGGTTTAAGCTCAACATGAAATTCAATGTTAAAAAATCCCGTTGGGTCGGTACCATCATTAGGACGGCCAGTCTGTGTGAGAATAAACTGTATCTCCTCAAGTTCTTGAATTTTACTTTTCATCTCTTGAGTAAGGCGAACTGACTCTTTTAGGTGAATGCTGTTTGGTAGAGTAGCTCTCACATAGATAGCTCCTTCATTCATTTGTGGTATAAACTCTGTACCCCAGTATGAGAAGCGTATCAGGCAGCTACCGAGCAAAACAACAAATAAGCTAAGTGTGGCTTTCTTATGCCGTGAACTAAATAAGAACAGCTCGTGTAAGGCATTCATACAAGTTCTGCTCAATGGGTTAGTCTTAGTGCGTATAGGCTTATTGAGCAAGAGCTTAGCGAGTACAGGTACGTAGGTTAAACTCAAGATAAGCGAGCCGAGTAAAGCGTATCCAAGTGTAAATGCAAGGGGAGAGAACATCTTAGCTTCTACCTTCTGAAAGGAGAAAATAGGAAGTAGAGCTACTACGAGTATGAGCTGGGCAAAAAAGATGTGTGGTGCTACTTTATTGGCGTATTTCTTAATGACACCTCCCTTGCAAGAAGCCTCAAATCGATCACCCAAGAGCATACTCCGTTGCTCAAGACCTACAAAGATAGACTCTACAATGACAAGTGTACCCTCGAGCAGCAAGCCAAAGTCTAGTGCACCCATAGAAATCAAGTTGGCAGGTAGTCCTTGTATGCGTAAAAGTGTGATAGCAAACAGAAAGGAGAGAGGAATAACAGAAGCTACAATCAGCGTAGTTCTCCAGTTGTATAAAAAAATAAAGACCACTAAAGAGACCAGAATAACTCCTCCAATAAGATTCTTCAGTACAGTCTGTACCGTAGAATCTACTAGGGTGGTGCGGTCTAAAAAGGGTACGATTTGTACATCAGCAGGAAGTATGCGCTCGTTGAGTTCTTCTATTTTGTCTTTGACTCTAGCGATTACTTCGCTGGGGTTCTCGCCCCTCAACATCACTACAATACCCTGTATTACATCATCCTGATCGTTGAAGCCAACTTGGCCTAAGCGGGGCTTGGCTGATACCTGGACCTTTGCCACATCCTTGACACAAACAGGCACTCCCTCGTTGGTTTTGATCAGAATATTCTCGATATCTTCCATAGACTCCAATAGGCCTACTCCTCGGATTGCAAAAGCTTGACTTCCTCGGTCAATAATATCTCCACCTACATTGAGGTTGCTGCTATTCACCGCCTCAAATAGCTCAAAAGGAGAGACATCAAAGGCGTGTAGGAGGCTTGGATTTACTTCGATCTCATAAATCTTTTCTTCTCCTCCAAAACTAGCTATGCTAGCTACGCCTGGCACTGCTAGCAATTCGTTTTCAACAATCCACTCATTTATAGCACTTAGCTCCTTTATGGGCAAATCACTGGCCAGTAGGTAGCGAAAAATTTCGCCTGTTGCTCCTGATGGGGGTTCGATTTCATAAGTGGCTCCTTCAGGTAGCTCACAGTTTTGTAAGCGGTTGGCTGCACTTTGCTGGGCAAAGAAGTCATCTACATCGTCTTCGAAGACAACGGTCACTACCGAGAGTCCAAAAAGTGAGACTGAGCGCACATCACTTTTTTTAGGAAGTGTATTGAGCTGGCGCATAAGGGGGAGAGAAACAAACTTCTCCAGCTCCTCAGCACTTCTACCGGGCCACTGTGTGATCACCCTCACACGTGTATTTGTAACATCGGGATAGGCCTCGATTGGGGTGTGGACATAAGATATAATTCCAATTACTAACAATAAAAACGTTAGGAATAGAATGAGTATGGAGTTCTTTAGCGAGAAAGCGATGATGTTTTTGACAAACTTATGCATACTTATTTAATGGATTTGAGGTAGTTGTAAATCAGTAAATTGTTTTTAGTAACGATCGTATCATTGACTTGTAAACCCTCCTTGATAAAGGTGTAGCTCTGGTATTCGTGGGCCGTCTGCACGGGATGAATGCGGTAGGAAGATCCTTGTCGCAATACAACCTGATGCTGATTGGAGTCAAAAATAAGCGCTTCAGTAGGTATGGCAATTTGCTTTTGCTCTTGGTCTAAGTTGAGCTCTACCTCTACAGCTAAGGATGGCTTTAACTTGTTGTTTGGGTTAGGCACCTGAATAAAAGCTTGCAGTACCTTTGTCGTTTCATCGAGGGTAGGTGAGATGCGGAATACTTGGCCCTTAAAGAGTTCCGTGGGGTAGGCAGCGCTACGAATACTAACTTGATCTCCCTCTTGGATATAGGGCATCTGTGTGGGATGTATAGCTATTTGTATCCAGACCGTCGATAGATCGGCTACTTGGACTAGCGTTTCATCTTTGGCCACGGCCAAGTAGGGGCTTACCTCTTTCCGAACAACTACACCATTTTGCTTGGCATTGATTTGAAAGAGCTTATCAGAAATAGGCTGTCCATAGAGTTCAAGTGTGTTTTTTACTTGGTTTACTTGAGCCTGTATGTTCTTTAGTTCGGCCTGAGCAGTGAGGTAGGCTTGTTCTGCCAAAAGGCCATCTTCATACAAGCTCTTAGCACTCTCTAGGCTTCTTTCTTGCAGCATTAAATCTGCTTGCAAGGCTTTTAGCTCTTTGCCCAATGCATTATAGGCTGGCGATTGTAGTGTAAGTAGTGGGCTGCCTTTCAGAATAACATCTCCTAGATTGAAGTGAATTTGCTCTATTACAGCTTCCTGAGGTGCACGATAATGATAAAGTTTGTTTTCATTGATTCGAACTACACCTGTAAATTGAATCTGTTGTTGAGACCTTATTTCCTTTACGGCTTGCTCCTCCAAGATACGTGTATCAAAAGAGGTTGTAATAGGTTCAGAGGATTGTGTCCATGAACATGCTTGTAAAATAGCGAGTATAAGTGCGAAAAAAGTAAGTTTAATTCTCATGTGGATTTGTTTTTTGTGCTACGAGATACTGTAGTGTGAAGTAATGTAATTGTCTATTTTTGGTGGTTTCTAACTGAATGTGCAGAGACTCTCGGTGTGCTGAGAGGAAGTCTAAAAACTCGATCAAACTGATGTTCTTTTGAAGAAGATTACGGGTGTAACTAGCTTGTATTTGTCTTAAGTCTTCGTAACTCAGCTCTGTTTTAAGTTTCTGTTCAAATTGTATGAGGTCTTGATACTGCTGGAGGGCAGTTTGTATCTGATTAGTTAGAGCAGTCTCTTGGGTCTGAAGCTCTGTCTTTTTGAGCTCAAGGAGGGTTTGAGCGGCCTGTATTTGCCCTTGGTTGCGATTGAATAGGGGAAGTTTTATGCTTAGTCCTACTCCAAAATAGTTGGGCCAGACACCACCACGTCTGTCGTAGCTAGCCGAAAGCCCTAAGTCAGGGATGCGCTGAACTCGCTCAAGTGCAAGGCTTTTTTGTTGGAACTGTAGCTGTTTTTGTTGAAGCTGTAAGAGTGGGTGTGAGCTAGTTTGCTTGCTGAGGTTTGCTAGAAGTGTAGTGGACAATAGCTGTTCATCTGCCTTACACACTATTTGTAAGGAATCACTCAGAGCTAGCCCCATTGCTGTATGGAGTAGCTGCTCTAGCTCGTGTACTTGCTGTTTAAGCGCTATGATTTCTTGCTCTAATTCAAAAGCAGCGGTTTGTATGCGCATATAGTGGCTGTGTGAGACAAAACCCAGCTCCTTTTGCTTGCGGTAGGTGTTGGTGATTTGTTGCAGCACTTTTAGCTCTTCTTGGAGTATAGATTGGTACTTTGTCAGGTAGCTGTGCTCTACAACGATAGATCGGAACCGAAGCAGGCCTTCCTCCTCAGATAAAGCGAGCTGAAGGCGGCTGATGTGGTGGTTGAGGCGAGCAATCTGTACCTCTTTCTTTCGTTTTCCACCCAGGCGTATTTCTTGTGCCAAGCCGATAGCAAAGGATCTTTTCTCTCCTTGACGTTTTTCGGCATCACTCCAGAAGTTGATTTGTTCCAAGGTGAGCTCGGGGTTATTCCATAGTTTGGCTTGTCGGATATCAGCTTTTGCCACATCTACTTCGGCTTTGGCAGCTCGCATCTCTTGATTTTGATTTAAAAAGAGCCGCTCTGCTTCTTGAAGGCTGATAGTTCGAGGGTTTTGGGCACTGATCCATAGGGGAAGAAGAGTGCCTATTAGTAATAATCGGTATCTCATACTGTTTTAGTTTGAATTTGTATGTACAAAGTTAAACTTGAGTTATTAGAATGAGATTAGAATGAAATTAGAAGGGCAGGGTGTTTGCTTTGCAAGCGTTTGAGGGGCATTAAGATTGGATTGGCTAAAGGAAATAAAAAAGGACAAGTTTAAATTTAAACTTGTCCTTTGAGTGATCCGTCTGGGGCTCGAACCCAGGACCCCAACATTAAAAGTGTTGTGCTCTACCTACTGAGCTAACGAATCAATCCTTTTGCTTATTTGCGATGCAAAGATAAAGATATAATTTTTAGACGCAAAATAAATCAATAAAAAATTCGTACCTTTGTTTGTCTAGTGATTAGAAATTTAATTTATACACAAATTTTATGGCTGACGATAAAAAAGTAATTTTTTCGATGGTTGGGGTGAGTAAAGCCTTTCAACCCAACAAGTATGTTTTAAAAGATATATACTTGTCTTTCTTTTATGGAGCAAAGATTGGTATCATTGGACTCAATGGTTCAGGTAAATCTACACTCCTTAAAATCATTGCCGGCGTAGAAAAAAACTATGAGGGAGAGGTAGTTATCTCTCCAGGATACTCTGTAGGTTATTTAGAGCAAGAACCTTACTTGGATGAATCTAAGACCGTCAAGGAGATTGTGATGGAGGGGGTGCAAGACACCGTAAATGCTTTGAATGAATATGAGGAGATCAACCAGAAATTTGCACTGCCTGAGTATTATGAGGATGCAGATAAGATGGAAAAGCTATTTACTCGCCAAGCAGAGTTACAAGATATAATAGATGCTACTGATGCATGGAATTTAGATAATAAGCTAGAACGTGCCATGGACGCTCTTCGCTGTCCACC
>JASLIW010000078.1 GCA_030152865.1 Bacteroides sp. | reverse complement strand
AAGACACCCATAACCTGCATACCAATGGCGGGCTCACCATGAAAAGGAATAGTTGCAGCACTCAATATTTTATCTATCAGATGCTGTAAGGTGGACATCTGAAGCGGTAGTTTGTCTTGCTCAATCAAGCTGCGAACTCTGTTAATCAAGGTATAGGCCTGAAACAGAGACTCTCTATAGAGTTGATCAAACACATTGTCATCTACTTCTTCTTTGCGATAAAGTGGTGTGCAAGATTCCACAACTTGTACCAGATAATTGCAGAAATCGAGGGTGTTCAGCTGTGGCGAAAAGAGTAGGCTGAGAAAATCATCCTTCTGCAATTGACTAGGTGTGAGGTAGAATTTATTAGTCATTTTGATATCCTCACCCAAGCTGATGGCCTGTTTAGAGAGTTGTCGGGTATAAGGGTGCTTCAAAATAGCCAACACTTGTTGGTAAGTATAATAGCCTTGTTGACAATTAAAACCTCGATTTTGGAGTTCCATAAGCGCGCGCACTAAGCTGTAAATAGGAGTTTGAGCCAGCGGGAAGCCCATAGTGATATTGAGGTTTTGTACTTGTTCAGGTATGGAGTGTAAGACAGGAAGTAAGAGCGCCTCATTACACAACACCACTGCCGTTTCTCTCTCCTTTTGGGGATCAATGGTTTGTTTAATCCATTCTGGCAAAAAGCGAGCTTGGGCTGTCTCTGTTGATGAGGAGATATAAGTTATATTCTTTGCTTGTCGAAAAGCATTGAAGTGCTCTGCTCCCAACTCATTGGGAAATTTCAGAAGGTTTCTCTTGATAAACTCTCCAGCCTCATGTGATTTAATTTGAGGATTCTGCGTATAGAATAGATCATAATCCCAGTAAAAGAGAGCTTTATTCGCATCTCTAAGTTTTTCAAAGAAAGCTGTTTCTACTTGGTTAAGCACATTGAAACCGACAAACACATAATGCTCATAAGCCAAGTTTTGGACATCAAGAGCTTCTATATTGTGGCGGTAGAGCATACCCTCATAAGCTATTTTCTCCTTAAGTAGCTCTTGCTTATAGTCGTTATAGATAGGTCCTAATTGATTCCAAAGTGTGATAAATCGATCCTTAAGCTGGGTATGCTTCTCAAACGAAAAGTTGCTAAAGAAAGTTTCTAAGGCTTCTTTTTGCTCCTCATCTAAGAACTCATAGGTATCTACAATATCTTTGAGCTCTTTTAAGTTTCTAAAAAGCTGATCTGCATCCACTTGATTTTTATCTAAGTCATCAAAGTCACTCAGTAGTAGCTCTCCCCAAAAGTAGAAGTCATCTAGAGTTTCTGTACTATTGGTATGGCGCTCAAATACCTTATAGAGTAGGGTAATGAGTTGAATATCATCTCCGATTTGAATATCTGAGAGTGACTGTAAAAGCTCACTGATACTGTGTGAGCTAGGTGACCAGATGGGTTGGTCCGACTCAAATGCCAGGTACTCATTAAAGAATAACATGGCTCGCTTATTAGGAAAGACAATAGCTACCTTTGATAGGTCGTTACCCAGTTTGCTATATATATCGTGGGCTACAAGTTGTAGAAATGTTTTCATGTTTGTTTTACTTTACGGGTTGTATTTGGTCCAGATTTACATACCAAAGAAATCCTTCGACAGGTGCGTACCCCATGCGTGTGAGAAGCTTCATATATTCTTTGACTTGGCTCAAGTGTGTTTTGTACTTCCTCCCAAACTTAAAATCCACTACGATGGCCTTTTTACCTTGTATCATCACACGGTCGGGGCGGCGGCTCTCCATCTGCTGTTCGTGTGTGAAGATAATTTCACACTCTGTAAACAACTCCCACTGATCAGAATACCACTCTTGTACCTGAGGGTTAGCAAAGGCTTGAGAAGCAATAGAACGTATATTTTCCTCTTCTTCAGTACTACCAATAAGCCCTTCAAATTGCAGCCTTTTAATAGCTGGCTCTAAATCTTGGATTGTTTTAATTTGTGCAAAAAGCTCGTGGAGTAACTTCCCCTTGCTGATAAACCTTGTGGGTGACTCATCCTCTTCCACACCAGAAATAAAATCTCGGGAACGATTAGACTGCTTAAACCTAAAATCATGAGGTAAAGACTGCATAGTGACTTGTGTGCCCTGGGGTGGAGCAAGAAAAACGTTGGTGCTTGTTTTCTCACTCTTCTGCTGCGAGGCGCATAAAGAGCCAAACTGAAAAGGTGAATCCACCTCCCAGTCAATCTTTAGTCTTTGTGCTATAAGTGATAAGCACCCTTCTATCAGGCCAGATATACTTCTTTTATCTTGAGCCTTGCAGAATAAAAAGAGGTTGCTACCTGCACGTGTCAGCGCCACATAGAGTAGGTTAAGGTTATCTACCCACAGCTGTAAGCGCTCATGTGCATATTCCCTATAGTAGTAAGACTCTGCCATTTTAGTTCCGTAGTTGATAGGGATAATATCCAGCTGATTAAAAGGATCTACAGGAGGAGGGCTACACCATAAAAGCTCATCGTAGCGATCCGTTTCAATAGGCCAATCACAGAAGGGAATAAGTACGGTGTGAAACTCCAATCCTTTGGACTTGTGTATGGTCAGTATGCGTATTCCATCTATCTCACCACTTGGAATAGTTTCAGCAGAAAGAGTCTCATCCCAGTAGGTAATAAACTCTTCCAAAAGAGAAGACTCCGTTTCTAAGTATTGAATAAGCTTATCAAAGAATGAAAACAGATAGGCATCTTGACGCTCGAGCTGATCCAACTCAAAATAAACAAAAAGCTTTTCTAAGAGCTCATAGAGTGGCAGCTCACGGAGTAAATCCATTTCTGCAAGGAAAGGATCTGGCAATAAACTTTTTCTATCTTCGTGTAAGAGAAGCTCATCGCTTGATAAGGGGTTGGCTTTAATCTCTTGTTGGTAGCTTAGTGCCAGATTAGCTTCGATAATCAGGTCGTCAGGGGTTGATAAATAGCGCAAGGCCTCAATCAATAAGTTCAGAGCAACTGAAGCATCTAGGCGAAAGGCCTCATCTGAGACTACGGTCAAGCCCAGCTCTTGCGTTAAGTAATTGGCAATAGCAGGGATATTCTTTTTCTTACGCACCAAAATAGCTATGTCATTGGGCTTGACTCCCACCTCTCTGATTAAATGTTGGATATTGCTTGCTAGAGATACTAAGGTATCTTCTAAGTAAGTAGCTGCCGAATCCTGTGCGATAAACTCTATTTGAGCATAACCTTTATTCTCTTTCTTCGAAGAGTGCTGTTCTACATCTTCATAGGCTTGTAGCAGAGCCTCACAAGGCTCATTAAAATCTTCTTGGTATTGTTTGTTGAGCTCCTCCACCAGTGTCGGGAAAATCGCATTATTAAAATAGATAATGTTACTTTCACTTCGCCAGTTGGTCTGTAAGGGCTTTTGAATAAGATCAAAACCCATGAAGTGTCCACCTTTGCCCAAATCATTTAAGATAGACCAATCTCCATTTCTCCAACGATAGATAGACTGCTTGATATCTCCAACGATTAGGCTATCTCCTCCTTGTGAGAGCCCTTCTGTTAGGAGTAGCTGAAAGTTTTGCCACTGCATACGGCTGGTGTCTTGAAACTCATCAATCATGATATTGAGGATTGAAGAACCTATCTTTTCGAAAACAAAAGAGGAATCTCCCTCCTTGATGAGGTCACGTAAAAGAGCATTGGTATCGGAGAGTAAAAAACGGTTGCTTTCTTTGTTGAGCGTTCGCATCTCATCATCAATATGAGCCAGCAGTTGTAGTTTGTTGAGGTGCTTGAGGGATAGCGAACAGCTGTTTACGACTGCATTATTTTTTTGTCGGGCTTCTTCAGCTTCCTCCAGTAGAGGAATCAAACTTTGCGACGCTATAGATAAGACTAAATCTGCCTTATTACTACTTTTCTTGACCCACTCCTCGGGATCCGAAAGGTATTTCTCGACCGAGGCATTACGCACCTCATTGAGCAAGTTGCCCTGATTGAGCTTGTTGAAATAACTCTCTATGCGGTTGCCATACTTTAGGTCTTTCGTGCTGATAGCTTGCTGAGTTAGAATTTCATGAAAGCGCTTATAGAAGCTTTGCATCTCTTCTAGTGCTGCTGTTTCTAGCTCTCTTAAGCTCTTTCTGTATGCTGGGATAAGTTTGGAGTCCCTCAACTTAGCTCGAAGTCCTTTTCCTTTTTCGATGTAGTTTTCATCCAATATATTAACAGAGAAATCCTTGATTTCCTGTGATACATCCCAGCGCTTATTATCGGATATCTTTTCTTCGATGTAATCAATCAGCCACTTAAGAAGCATAGATTCAGGTTCTAGCTTTTCAATAAAGCTATCTACTGCCTCACTCAAAACCTCACGACCATTCAGCTCAATATTTAAGTTGGGGTTGAGGTCTAGCTCTCTAGCTAGGTTGCGTAAAATAGACTGAAAAAAAGAGTCTATGGTTTCTACTCGGAAGCGACTATAGTCGTGAAGCATAAGCAGCAAAGCCTTCTCCGCTTGCTCACGGATAAACGATTCAGTAAAGCCAGTATCTGTGATAAGCTTATTGAGGTAGCTCTCAGAGCTAGGGTCTCCCTTCCAGATGCCATAAAGCTGCTCTAAGATGCGGCTTTTCATTTCAGCAGTAGCCTTATTGGTAAAGGTTACTGCCAGGATGTTTTTATAGGCTTGTGGGTCTTTTATTAAGAGTTTGATGTAAGAAACAGCCAAGGTAAAAGTTTTACCTGAGCCTGCAGATGCTTTATATACGGTGAGCTTACTCATATGTGTTAAATGGATAAAAAGGTGTTATTCAAAATTAATATATAAAGCACTTCTTTCTAAATATCTG
>JASLIW010000048.1 GCA_030152865.1 Bacteroides sp. | reverse complement strand
CCCTTTGCCAGCGCACAGTCCATCGGCTTTAAGTACATAAGGTGCTTGAAGTGATTCTAAAAATGAAAATCCTTCGTCTATATTAGCTTTAGTAATACTCTTATACTTGGCTGTAGGTATGTTATACTTCTCCATGAACTGTTTAGCAAACTCTTTGCTACCTTCTAGTTGAGCACCTTTCTTAGAAGGACCAATAACCGTAATGTGTTTGGTTTTTGGATCACTCAAGAAGGAGTCATAAATACCTTGCACTAGAGGAGCTTCAGGGCCAACAACTACCATAGTAATACCTTCTAGGCAGCAAAAGGTCTTAAGTGCTTCAAAGTCATCAATAGCTATAGCTACATTTTGGCCTAGTTGGGCTGTACCTGGATTGCCCGGGGCAATATAAAGTTGTTCGATATGAGGACTTTGAGCAATTTTCCAAGCTAGTGCATGCTCTCTACCACCAGCACCAAGTAATAATAGTTTCATTGTGTCAATTGTATTATAAGTAATCTTCAAAATAGCGAGTTATTTTCTCATAAAGATGAACACGATCACGACCTAGCACATTGTGTAAGTGTCCAGGATATATAAATAAGTCTGGATAGGTTCTACTTTCTATACAGGATTTTATAAAAGATAAAGTATGCTGTGGTACACAGACGGGGTCTAAGTCGTCGTGTATCATAAGGAGGCGACCTTTTAATTGGTCAGCGTAGTTGCATAAATTTGTTTTTTTATAACCTTCAGGATTTGCTTGAGGTGTATCCATGTAGCGCTCACCATACATGATTTCATAATATGCCCAGTTTATTACCGATCCTCCAGCAACCCCAACTTTAAATAAGTCTGGATATCGTAGCATGAGTGCTGTTGTCATGTGTCCACCAAAGCTCCAACCATGCACACCTACACGGCTCATGTCAGCATATCCTAGTTTAGCTAGGAACTTCAGCCCTTCGACCTGGTCTTCTCCTTCTTTTATTCCGAGCTCCCTAAACGTACAGTTTTCAAACTCTAAGCCTCGGTTATCACTCCCTCTATTGTCAAGCGTGAAGACGATATAGCCTTTATTTGCCATATAAATATCCCAACCTCTAGTTCCGTAATTCCAGCTTGCATTAATCATTTGTGCATGTGGCCCACCATAGACGTAAACAATAACCGGATGCTTTTTAGATTTATCAAGATTTTTTGCTTGAACTAAGCGATAGTACAAATCGGTTTTTCCATCTGCGGCTTTTATTGTACCAACTTTCACATCTGGCTGTACATATCCATTATATGGATCTTTTGCTAGCAATAAGTTGAGTCGTTTATTAGAGTTGACATGAAGAAGATCAATAGCTCTAGGAGTAGAAGGTGAGCTGTAATTGTCAATAATATACTCACCCGAACTACTTAAGTGGGGCTTGTGCACACCTGTCTGATTGTCTAAGCTGCGCATTTGGCCAGTTTGGGTAGAAATAGCCAATAAGTTACTTTGTAAAGGAGAATACTTGGTAGCTGTGATGATAAGTTCTTTTCTCTTAGTATTAAAGCCAACTACAGACTGAACGACCCATTCACCTTTTGTGAGTTGACGAAGTATATCCCCTTTGGTGTTGAAGAGGTAGATATGGTTGAACCCATCTTTTTCACTTTGGTAAATAAACTGGCTTTTATTCCAGGGTAGAAACTGTATCGGGTTTTGAGGTTCTACATATTTGGGGTGGCTTTCTTCGTAGAGTGTCCGAATAAAACGACCAGAAACAGCATCAAACTGTTTGAGTTGAGCCTGGTTTTGATCGCGGTTAAGCTCTATAAGATAAACCGATTTCTCGTCTGGAGCCCAGCTAATATTGGTGAAGAAACGATCCGTAGGATCCCCTGTCTCTAAGTAGACTGTTTGGTTGGTATGTACCTGATAGATACCTACTGTTACTTTATGGCTCGCCATGCCAGCCATTGGGTATTTCGTAGGTTGTAGGCTAGCGATGCGTGAGTTTATATCGACATGTGGATAGTCTGTAACCATGCGTTCG
Source organism: Bacteroides sp. (assembly GCA_030152865.1). Classification (GTDB taxonomy): domain Bacteria; phylum Bacteroidota; class Bacteroidia; order Bacteroidales; family Bacteroidaceae; genus Bacteroides_E. Next base: position 43,763 of record JASLIW010000048.1, on the reverse strand, counting down.
TCTTTTTCATAAAAGGCGAGCAGATTGCCAGAAGGACTCCAAAAAGTGCCTTTATTGATTCCAAACTCACTTCGATGCACTGTTTGTCCTGCAACTACACCCTCAGGGTTGGTCGTTAATTGCTCGTTGTCCACCCAGAGGTCGCGGCCTATAGTATAGGCTATGTGTGTCTGTTTTGGGCTATAGTCTATATGCTTTGCCTCTTTCTTAAGTTTATGGACTACTTTGACCTCTCCTGATTTCCAATTTATAGAAATAAGCTCATCCTTTACTTGAACATTTATTTTTGTTTCATAAGCTTCAGGAAAAGAAACTTGATAGAGATGGGCTAGTTTAGGAAGGTTTTCATTCTGCAAGTAGGCATTAATGTCAGTCAGATGGAAAAGAACTTTTTCCTGTCCTGTTTTAGGGTGTATGGCAACTACCTTATCGGCTTTAGGCTGTACACAGGTATCTCCCCACCAATCCAAGCCATAGATGTTTTCCGTGTACAGGTATTTATCTCCACCAGGCATCAAATGCTCGAGTGTAGGCTTCTTTAAAGATGTTTGGGCTACAAGTAATGAGGTGCTTGTAGCCAGCAAAACGAGAACAAGGGCTAGTATCTTCTTCATAAGTCTTTCATTTTAATAATGCTTAGTTTGAGTTATCTTCAGCTTCTCTATCTCTGATTTCTGCCTTTCTTTTGTAGTTCTTTTCGTAAACTTTACGACTGCGGTCTTTATCAGAATTTCTCCCTCCTTTGTATGGTGCTCTAGATCTTGAGTCTTTGAACTGAGATCTGCCTTCTCTACCTCGCTCCTCTTTGAAGCCTTTCATTTTACCTGAAAATATTTCATATTGACGGAGCTCACACTCAAGTGGACCATTGTACAGAGGTATTCGATTAGTGTGTCGCAGTCCTATTTGGTTGAAGCATTCTTCTCTATAAGAAAGTACCCAAGCAACATTGTCTGTAAAAGCATGTTTTAGCCTTTCTCCAAGCGTCTCATAGAGTCCTAGTAAGTCATTGGTTGATATACGCTCGCCGTAAGGAGGGTTTGTGATAAGAATAGCTGCTTTTTCAGGTTGCTCAAACCTTTGTATAGGGCGTAGTTTTAGTTCTATGTCTTTAGCTACTCCGGCTGCCTTCATGTTTTCGGTAGCAATCTGTATTGCAGAGGGATCATTATCGTATGCATAAATTTTATGCGCAAACTCCTTTTCATGACTATCGTCATTGTATATTTTATCAAACAAGTCTGGGTCGAAATCCACCCATCTTTCAAAAGCAAATTCTTTGCGAAATACACCAGGAGCAATATTGCGTGCTATTAATGCTGCCTCAATAGGGAACGTGCCTGAACCGCACATAGGGTCAATAAAATCCTTGTCGCCTTTCCAGCCTGTTAATAGAATGATTCCTGCTGCTAAAACTTCATTAAGTGGAGCTTCTACTGCTTCTTGTCTGTAGCCTCTTCGGTGTAGAGAATCTCCTGAAGAGTCAAGAGATAAGGTACACTTGGTCTCTGCTATATGGATATTGAGAGAGAGGTCTGGTCTATGAATACGTACTGAAGGTCTTTTACCTGTTTTTTCTTTGAAATGATCAACAATAGCATCCTTTACACGATAAGATACAAATTTGGAGTGTCTAAACTCATTGCTAAATACAACAGCATCTACGGCAAAGGTCTTTCTGCTATCTAGAATGGTATCCCAATCGATTGCTTTTACAGCTTCGTAAACTTCATCTGCATTCTTTGCATTAAACTGCTTGATTGGCTTAAGGATGCGGATAGCGGTACGTAGGCAAAAATTAGCCTTATACATCATCTCTTTGTCACCTGAGAATGACACCATACGGCGGCCGATCTCAATATCATTTGCTCCTAGTTCTCTTAGTTCTTGTGCTAATACCTCTTCTAATCCTTGAAAAGTTTTAGCAATCATCGGAAATTGATTACTCATTCAGTTAGTTTATCTAATAAATATTATTTTCTTGCTTTTCTCTGTACAATGCGAGCGTTAGGAGCTACAGGCTCCGTCACCCATATATTGCCACCTATCACCGCATTTTCACCAATGGTGATCCGTCCTAGTATCGTGGCATTTGAATATATAATTACGTTGTCTTTAATTATCGGGTGTCGATCAATACCTTTTATGGGTTGTCCATTTTCATCTAAAGGGAAGCTTTTCGCTCCTAGAGTCACTCCTTGATAGAGTTTTACATGGTTCCCTATAATAGTTGTAGCACCTATGACAACCCCTGTTCCATGGTCAATAGTAAAGTGATGACCTATTTGTGCTGCAGGATGTATATCTATACCTGTTTCACTATGTGCCATTTCAGTGATCATCCTGGGTATAAGAGGTATGTCTAGCAGTAGAAGTTCGTGGGCTATACGATAGTTGCTTATAGCCTTAATTGCAGGATAGCAACAAATAACCTCCCCTATACTATGAGCTGCAGGGTCTCCATTGTAGGCGGCTCTAACATCAGTCGCCAAAACTTGGCGCATATGGGGGAGTTTGCCTATAAACTGTGAGGCTAGCAGAAGTGCCTTATTCCTCTTTTTCTCTCTGCAATCATCATCATTGTGCTCACGAGTAAAACATAAGCCAGCAAAAATCTGTTCAGTAAGTAACTCTACAAGCTGCTCTACCTTTACGCCTATGTGGTATTTTATGGTTTGGCTATTGATAAAAGAATTGCCAAAGTAGCCAGGGAATAGAGTTGCACGAGCCAAATCTACAATCTTGCTAAGCTCTGTAGCAGAGGGTAGCAGCTCTCCATCACGCTGTTGGTGGAACAACTCTTGATAGGATTCACTATCAGCAAGTTGATCAACTGTTTCGGTGAGGTTATAGATGTGATTCGATAAATTCATCTGGGTATGCTTAAAATGAAGTGATATTCAGCCACAAAGGTAGGGATAATACTGCAAAAAAAAAAGATAAAAACAGCTATACAAAGAGCAGATTTTGTCTCTTTCCTTTATATTTACATAAATTAGATATCCATAAAATGGATTTAAATAGGATAGTATATGAAACATATTGCAAAAAAACTAACTGATTTAATAGGGAATACACCCTTGCTTGAGTTGTCCAACTATAATAATCATCATCAACTTCCAGCAACACTGATTGCAAAATTAGAATATTTCAATCCAGCAGGAAGTGTGAAAGACAGAGTTGCCTTTGCTATGATATTAGATGCCGAAGAGACAGGAGTATTAAGCAAAGGGGGGACAATAATAGAGCCTACAAGTGGAAATACCGGAGTTGGTTTGGCTTTTGTAGCTTCTTCCAGAGGTTATCGTTTAATTTTGACTATGCCTGATTCCATGAGTGCTGAGCGCAGGAACTTACTGAAAGCCCTAGGCGCTGAGCTTGTTTTAACCCCAGGAGCCCAAGGGATGCAAGGTGCAATTGATAAAGCCAATGAACTGAGAAGGCAAATTGACGGTGCTGTTATTTTGCAGCAGTTTGAGAATCCAGCTAATCCAGCTATTCACTTGCAAACTACAGGCCAAGAGATATGGCAAGATACAGAAGGACAGGTTGATCTTTTTGTTGCTGGTGTTGGCACTGGAGGGACGGTCAGTGGGGTAGGCGAAGCTTTGAAGGCTCATAATCCTAATGTACAGGTAGTTGCAGTGGAACCTGCCGATTCACCTATTCTCTCGGGAGGTAAACCTGGGCCTCATAAAATACAGGGAATAGGTGCCAACTTTATTCCATCTATTTACAATGGGAAGGTTATAGATGAGGTTTTGCCCATCGAAAATGATCAAGCCATTCGCACGAGTCGTGAGTTGGCACAAACTGAAGGACTTTTAGTAGGGATTTCGTCTGGGGCTGCTGTTGCAGCAGCTCGTATTTTAGCGATGCGACCAGAGAACAAAGGAAAGAATATCGTAGTCTTACTTCCAGACACAGGTGAGCGCTACCTATCTACCGAGCTCTATGCTTTTGATTCATATCCTTTATAGATTTTATTATACTTACACCCATAGGGTTATTTATTTGTAAATCCCTATGGGTTAATAGCTTATTCTTTACTGAGGTGTTATTACCTTAGGCCCTTTGTGTGGAGCACCAAACTCCTTTGCAGTCCATTGACTAATTGGGACCTTCCAGATTTTAACATTATTCACGGCGGGTTTGGAGTAAGTAAATGACTTATCCGGAACATACTTTTGCATGATAAGATCGAGTACTTTTACTTTGTCTTGGCTTTCATGTATAAACTCCACTTTACCTCGGCAAATAACACTCTTTGACTTCATCCGATAACTGCAAGCAACTTTAGGGTGCTGATGAACAAGCTTGTCGCCTAGGCTAAATGTGATGCAGACATGAGGACTATTTTCGACAAATTGAACCAACTGAGTGTCAGGAGCTGAGTGTAGATAGATGACTTTGTCTTGGTAGGCGAAGTTCATGGGAATCACATAAGGCTTCCCTTCTAAGTCTATTAAGCCAACAAAGCAAACAGAACAGCTTGTTATGATCTCTTCTATTTGCTTTGTGTCTTCAATAAGAAATGTTTTCATGCTAAATTATTCCTCTACTAAAGTGAAGTCTAATTGTTTCTTTTCTAAGTTAGCTCTGGCAACCTGAATTCGAATAGGATCTCCTAATGAGTACTTCTTATGTGTCCTACGACCATTTAAACAGTAGTTTTTTTCATCAAACTCATAGTAGTCATCTCCTAGGTCACGAATTGGAATCATTCCTTCGCATTTGTTTCCGTTGATTTCCACATATAAGCCCCACTCTGTAACACCGGAAATCACGCCATCAAACTCTTCGCCTAGCTTGTCAGCCATGAACTCTACTTGTTTGTACTTGATCGAAGCACGTTCGGCATTAGAGGCTATGATTTCCATCTCAGAGCAATGGTCACATAGATCTTCATACTTGTCTGCCGAAACAGACTCTCCACCAGCCATATAGTGCTTGATAATACGGTGTACCATCATGTCGGGGTAGCGACGAATAGGAGAGGTGAAGTGGGTATAGAAATCAAAGGCCAAGCCATAATGGCCAATATTAAAGATTGAATACCTTGCTTTTTGCATGGTGCGGATAGATACCGTTTCAATTAGGTTAGACTCTTTTGTACCTTGAACATCTTCTATAAGCTTATTGATAGATTCAGCAACTTTAGATTTAGAACCAGTAGTTCGGATCTTATAACCAAAGCGTGCAATGAATTCCGATAGGTTTTCAAGTTTATCAGGGTCTGGTAAGTCGTGGATACGGTAAGGAAGAGTCTTGGCTTTTTTCTTTGGAGCAGCCTTGCCAAATTTCTCTGCTACGGTGCGGTTTGCCAGTAACATAAATTCCTCAATGAGGTGGTTAGCTTCTTTGGACTCCACAAAGAATACGCCTAAGGGCTTGCCTTTATCATCTAAGTGAAATTTGACTTCGACACGATCAAAGTTTAGAGCTCCTCCTTGGAAGCGCTTCTCTCTTAGCTTGAGAGCCATTTGATTAAGTTTTAACACCTCTGTGGCATACTCACCTTTCTTTCCTTCTATTATTGCTTGCGCATCTTCGTAGGCAAATCTGTGGTCTGAATTGATGATGGTTGAGGCCACTCGAGAGTTCAAAAGCTCTCCCTTATCGCTCATTTCAAAGATAACAGAGAATGCTAGCTTATCTTCATTGGGACGCAGGGAACAGATAAAGTTACAGAGGCGCTCGGGGAGCATAGGAATGGTTCGATCTACTAGATAGATTGAATTTGCCCTTTTTTCTGCTTCTTGATCTATGATGTCTCCCTCCTTTACGTAGTGTGTAACATCAGCGATGTGTACACCTATTTCCCAGCTGCCATTTTCTAGCTGACGAATAGATAGGGCATCATCAAAATCCTTTGCGTCTTTAGGGTCTATCGTAAAGGTAGGGACAGATCTAAGGTCCTCTCGCTTAGCAATCTCCTCCTTAGAAATATGCTCTGAGATTTTATCGGCATACTCCTCAACTTTTTTGGGGTAAGAATAAGGTAAACCAAACTCAGCCAAGATTGCATGCATTTCTGTATCATTATCCCCAGCCTTCCCTAGAATGTCAATTACCTCGCCGATTGGGTTTTTAGCCTTGTCTGGCCATTCTACTACCCGTACGACTGCTTTGTCTCCATTTTTACCTTCTTTTAGTGCTGATAGGGGGATAAATATGTCGTTTGCAAGTGTTCTATCTTCTGTCACCAAAAAAGCATATGATTTAGAAACATCTAAAGTTCCCACAAAAGTGTCATTAGCACGTTCTAAAATCTCTATGACTTCCCCTTCAGGTTCATGGTTTTTACGTTTGGCATAAAAAGCTATTTTAACCTTGTCGTTATTCATAGCATGTGCAGAGTTGCGCTCAGCTACAAAAATAGGGTCTCCACCATCTTCAGGCAGAAATGAGTTTTTACCATTGCTTTTTCTCTTGAATATCCCAATGAGCTCTACGCCTCTTTTGTTGAGAGAGAATTTACCACGGGCTGACTCTAGTAGGTAGTCTTCTGCTATCATATCCCAAATGATCTCTTTGGCGAGCATCTTTTGAGGGTGAGTAGTGAGTTTTAACTCGGAGTAAATCTGTTTTAAGCTTAGTTGTTGCTTTCCTTTATATTCAAAAAGATCAACTAAGAGCTTAGTTATTTCTTTCTTATTGAGTCTCTTTTTACTTTTTCTTTTTTTAGCCATATATTGTGGTATTAAGTTTTATCTTCTCTTCTTTACCAACAAAGTAAAGAAATATAATAATTTACCCTATAACCGCTTAAATAAAATTACTTTTGGGGTAGAACTGTATTTAGTTGGTCAGGGAAGGAGCAACCTTCTCTCAGGGAGAGAACAGTAAAAGGTCAGGGTGGTTTGACCCAAAGGTCAGGGACCTATTAGTTGGCTACCAAACATCGAATATAACACATATTTCTAATCTATTTCAGGATTAGTCTGTTTTAATAGCACATGGAAAATAAAAATACGATAAGAGAACGAGGTATCTATAAGGTGACACTTCAAGGGAGTGTGGTCAATTTACTTCTCATGATTTTTAAGTTTGTTGCAGGTTTTTGGGGACGTAGCTCTGCCATGATAGCAGATGCAGTACACTCCCTGACCGATTTCATTACAGACTTTATTGTGATTGCTTTTGTGCGCATAGCGAGTAAGCCCGAAGATGAAAATCATGATTTTGGTCATGGGAAGTTCGAAACGCTTGCTACTACTATTATTGGATTGTTTTTACTTTTTGTAGGTGTGGGTATCTTTTGGAGTGGTATAAGCGATATTTATCGGGTGCTTTTCTTGGGAGAGTTTTTGGCCTCTCCATCTCTAATCGCTTTACTAGCAGCTATACTGTCCTTGTTATCTAAAGAAGCATTGTACCGATATACAGTATATAAGGGTAAACAACTTGATTCACAGGCTGTAATAGCCAATGCTTGGCATCATCGTAGTGATGCCTGGTCTTCAGTAGGTACCACCCTAGGGATTGGTGGAGCAATACTGCTGGGAGAAAAGTGGAGCTTATTAGATCCAGCCGCAGCTGTAGTGGTGAGTGTACTAATAGTGATTGAGGCAATCAAGATGCTTCGTTCTTGTGCCGATGAGTTGTTAGAGCGTTCATTACCTCAGCCAGTCGAGGAGGAGATTTGTAAGCTTGTACTATCTATTGAAGGAATTCATAAACTCGAAGAGTTGCGCACACGGAGAATAGGCAGTTATTATGCCATAAGCTTTCATATTATATTGGATGGCCAGATATGCTTAAAAGAAGCTCATGATCATTCTGTCCTTGCTGAAGCGAAATTACGTGAACGCTTTGGCGAAAACACTTACATAAATATTCACATAGAACCAGATAATTAAAAGATGAAAGTATTAGTAACAGGCGCTAGTGGCTTTATAGGTAGCTTTATTGTTGAGGCTGCAATAGACAAAGGATATGAAACCTATGCGGGTGTACGAAAGACCAGTAGTAAAAGATACCTCTCGAAAGCAGGGGTTAACTTTTTTGAATTGGATTTTGCTGATGCACAGTCTCTAGAGCAGAATCTGCTTGACTTTAAGAGTCAACACGGAGCTTTTGACTATATAATACATTGTGCAGGAGTCACCAAGTGTTTAAATACAACGGAGTTTATTGATGTTAACTACAGGCAAACAGCTCTTTTTGCGGATACATTAATAAGTCTAGGTATGGTGCCCAGACAATTCATTTATATTAGCACCCTTAGTGTTTTTGGGCCTATTCATGAGGATAGCTACAAACCGATTGCAGAGTCAGATGTAAAGGCTCCTAATACAGCTTATGGGTTGAGTAAGTTGAAGTCCGAAGAATACTTAGCGCAATTACCTGACTTTCCTTATGTTTTCTTTAGGCCCACAGGTGTTTATGGTCCACGAGAAAGTGACTACTTCTTAATGGTGAAGTCTATTAAAAATCATGTGGATTTTTCTGTGGGATATAAAAGGCAGGATTTGACCTTTGTTTATGTTAAAGACTTAGTCCAAGCAATTTTCTTGGCCATAGATAAGGGGGTGAAGCGTCGTGCTTACTTTGTGACTGATGGTGAGGTATATTCAAGTAGAGCTTTTTCAGATCTAATCCAGCGTGAATTAGGTGATCCTTTTGTTGTTCATATAAAAGCACCGCTTTTTGTTTTAAAAGTGATATCTTTGCTAGCTGAATTTTTCTCTAAGCTTTTAGGCAAGAAGAGTACACTTAATTCAGACAAATACAAAATAATGAAGCAAAGGAATTGGCGCTGTGATATTACTCCTACGCTTGATGAGCTAGGGTACCACCCTCAATATAAGTTAGATGCAGGAGTAAAGGAAGCCGTTGCTTGGTATAAAAAAGAAAAATGGGTTTAATAAAAAAGAAAAGGAAGGATACAACAACAGGTTTTTTGGCAGTTGAAACTATATCATTGCTTTATAGCTTGATTACTGCTATACTAATTATCTCATTGTTCCCTCGCATGGATCATCCTGTTCAGATGCTACTAGAGAGGTTAGCTATAGCTGGAGTTACAATAGGTTTGATGTTGCTGGGAAATAAATGGAAGTCTAAATGGATGGTTTTACTTCGAGTAGCTTTTCAAATGGCTTTACTTTCTTACTGGTATCCTGATACCTATGAGTTTAACCGCTTGTTTGAGAATTTAGACCCTCTTTTTGCTAGTTGGGAACAGCAGCTTTTTGGATTTCAACCAGCAGTAGAGTTTAGCAAGCACTGCGGCTCTTTGCCACTAAGTGAAGCCTTTCACTTGGGATATTTCTCTTACTACCCCATGATAGGTGTTGTTACATTAGCTTATTTTTTTACTCGATATAAAGAGTTTACAAAGGTGGCTTTTATCTTAGTGGGAGCCTTTTTACTGTATTACTTCCTATACATTTTTATTCCTGTAGCAGGACCTCAGTTTTACTTTCCGCTGATAGGTTGGGAGAATGTAGAAGCAGGTGTGTTTCCCTCTATTGCAGATGCCTTTAAGGTGTATACGGGTTTAGAACCTGGTCCAGGTCAATCAAATGGGCTCTTCTATCACTTAGTTGAGTCGGCTCAAGCAGCAGGGGAGCGTCCTACAGCAGCATTTCCTAGTTCACATGTAGGAATATCTACCATACTACTGATCTTGTCGTGGAGATTAAGCAAAGGATTGTTTGGCTTTTTAGTTCCATTCTATATGCTCTTGTGTGGAGCTACTGTGTATATACAAGCCCATTATGCTATTGATGTCTTGGGAGGATGGATCTCAGCATTTCTTATTTATGGAATTGTATTACTTGCGTATAATGCTTTGTTTAAGGGAGATGAAAATAAAAAGCTGTATGTTTAAACATACAGCTTTTTAACTTATTTCTTATTTGCTCTTTTCCGTTCATTCTCATCCAAAATCACTTTACGCATACGCATATGGTTAGGAGTGATTTCAATGTATTCATCTTCGTTTATATACTCCAATGCTTCTTCTAGTGAGAACTGTATAGGCGGAGTAATAGATGCTTTATCATCTGCTCCAGAAGCACGCATGTTTGTAAGCTTCTTGGATTTGGTCACATTGATAATTAAGTCTTTATCATGAATATGTTCACCAACTACTTGGCCAGCATATACTTCCTCTTGTGGAAAGATAAAGAACTTGCCACGGTCTTGTAGTTTGTCCATGGCGTAAGCAAAAGCTACTCCAGGCTCCATAGCTACAAGTGATCCGTTAAGACGACGTTCAATAGTACCTTTGAAGGGTTGATACTCTTTAAAACGGTGTGCCATAATAGCTTCTCCCGCTGATGCTGTAAGTACGTTAGTACGTAAGCCTATAATACCACGTGAAGGCATATCAAACTGCAGGTTTAGTCGATCACCAGTCTTAGTCATATAGGTGATTTCACCTTTACGTCTTGTAACTAAATCGATAATGCTGCTTGAATACTCTTCGGGTACATTGATTGTTAGCTCTTCGATTGGTTCGTATTTCTTGCCATCAATCTCTTTGAAGATAACTTGTGGCTGTCCTACTTGAAGTTCATAACCTTCACGGCGCATAGTTTCAATCAATACGGATAAGTGAAGAACACCACGTCCTGAAACAATCCACTTGCCATCCTCTTCACTTTTGCTAACTCGTAGAGCCAAGTTTTTATCTAGCTCTTTCATTAGACGCTCGTGTATGTGTCGAGAAGTTACAAATTTACCATCTCTACCGAAGAAGGGTGAGTCATTGATGGTGAAGAGCATACTCATTGTAGGCTCATCAATTTTTATGGTTGGTAGTGGTTCAGGATTTTCAAAATCGCAAACTGTATCACCAATATCGAAGTTCTCGATTCCAACAATAGCGCAGATGTCACCAGAAGAAACCTCTTTAGCTTTAATACGGCCTAAACCTTCAAAAACATGTAGTTCTTTTATTTTAGACTTAACTAGGCTTCCGTCTCTCTTAGCTAGAGATACATTCATACCTTCTTTTAATGTACCTCGATGGATTCTACCTACAGCAATACGTCCAGTATATGAAGAGTAATCAAGGGAGGTAATCAACATTTGAGGAGTTCCTTCTAGCTGCTGGGGAGCAGGAATTGTCTCTATAATACAATCTAGCAAGGGAGTAATACTCTCTGTCGGTTGTTTCCAGTCTGTGCTCATCCAGCCATTCTTAGCTGAGCCATATAGTGTAGGAAACTCTAATTGATCTTCTGTAGCATCAAGGTTGAACATCAGGTCAAATACCATTTCGTTCACCTCATCTGGTCTACAGTTTTGCTTGTCTACCTTATTAATAACGACAATAGGCTTCAAACCTATCTCTAGTGCTTTTTGAAGAACGAAACGTGTTTGAGGCATCGGACCTTCAAAGGCATCTGCTAGAAGGATACATCCATCTGCCATATTTAAAACTCGTTCTACTTCACCTCCAAAGTCACTGTGACCTGGGGTGTCAATAATGTTTATCTTTGTACCTTTGTAATTGATAGATACATTCTTAGATAAGATAGTGATACCACGCTCACGCTCGATATCATTGTTATCTAGGATAAGTTCGTTGCTATCTTTAGAAAGTTGGCCTTCAAGTAACATGCGGTCAACTAACGTAGTTTTGCCATGGTCAACATGGGCAATGATTGCAATATTTCTAATATTTTGCATATAATACCTATTATTTGCTGGCAAAGGTACTAAAAAGGGATTGTATTAAATGGTGTTTTGATGAAAATATTCTGATAATCATGCACGTAAGTTCAAAAGAATATTTATCTTTGCATGCTCAAAAGAATTAATTATATATTAATAAAAGCTACAAATTATGTATTTAGACGCAGCTAAAAAGCAAGAAATCTTTGATAAATACGGAAAGTCTAACACTGATACTGGCTCAGCTGAGGCCCAGATAGCTTTGTTTTCATACCGTATTTCTCACTTAACTGAGCATATGAAGCTCAACAGAAAAGATTATAGCACAGAGAGAGCTCTTACTCGTTTAGTAGGTAAACGTCGTGGTTTACTTAACTATTTATATGACACTGATATCGAAAGATACCGTGCCATCGTAAAAGCTCTTGGACTTAGACGTTAATACTTCTAAGCTAAAAGAAAGAAAAAAGCTCCTATATAGGAGCTTTTTTACTTAATAGGGGTATACTCTTGGGATAGAGTAAAGATTTAAGTATTTTTGCTTGGCTATTTAATGGTTTGATCTACTAAATGAGGTAGAGCATCTACTTTAAATGCAATGACGGTAAAACTACATTTAATCACTAAATAAAACTGAAATTATGAGCTTTAGCAGTCTTTGTAACAAAATCTTTTTAGAAGCAACTAATGATTATCACATAGAGGATAGCGTAGATGCAACTATGAATAACCCTTATGAGTTGAAAACAATAGAGTACTATCTTTACTTGAAAAACTGGATTGATGCTGTTCAGTGGCACTTCGAAGACATTATTCGTGACCCAAACATTGATCCTGTTGCAGCTCTTAAACTAAAGAGACGTATTGATAAATCAAATCAAGACCGTACAGATTTAGTAGAGTTGATAGATAGTTACTTCCTAGATAAATATAAAGCTGTAGCTGTAAAAGAAAATGCTACTATCAATACAGAAAGCCCTGCTTGGGCAATAGATAGACTATCTATTTTGACTCTGAAGATTTACCATATGCGAGAAGAAGCTACTCGTAAGGATGCTCCAGAAGATGTGAGAACAGCTTGTCAAGGTAAATTAGATGTATTGCTTGAGCAACAAAAGGACTTATCTACCGCTATAGATCAATTAATAGATGATATTGAGGCTGGTCGCAAGTATATGAAGGTGTACAAACAAATGAAGATGTACAACGATCCAAACTTGAATCCAGTACTCTATGCCAAGAAATAAATAACAGATGAAACGTATATTAATTATACGATTTTCGGCTCTTGGAGATGTGGCCATGACAGTGCCCATCGTCCACTCTCTAGCTTCGCAATATCCGGAGCTAGAGATTACTGTTCTTAGTAGAAAGCAAATGGAGCCGATTTTCAAAGAGATGCCTAAAAATGTCCACTTTATGGGAGCTGACTTAAAAGGCAAACATGAGGGTATTAAAGGACTCAACACTTTGTATAAAGAATTAAAGTCAATTGATTTTGACTATGTGGCTGACTTTCACAATGTACTTAGAACTAAGTACCTAGGCTTAAGATTTAAGCTAGATGGAACTCCTGTAGCTACTATTTTCAAAGGAAGAGCTGATAAGCGTAAGTTAGTGCGTAAGACTAATAAAGTATTTGTACGCCAAAAAAGCTTATTCCAGCGTTATACGGAGGTTTTAGAAGAACTCGGCTTTCCAATCTCTGCCAATTTTGATTCCATTTTTGGAGAAGGAAAAGGAGATTTTTCAAAGATTGTTCAGGTTGTAGGAGAAAAAAATCAGCGTTGGCTAGGGATTGCCCCTTTTGCTCAACATAAGGGTAAAATCTATCCTCTAGAAAAGATGGAGCAGGTTATTGCTCATTTTGCACAAGACGAGCGTGTGAAAATATTTTTATTTGGAGGTGGAGCAAAAGAAGAGGCTGTCTTTAATGCCTGGAAGGAAAAGTACCCAAGTGTGATGTCTATGATCGGCAAGCTAGACATGGAAAAAGAGCTTATTCTAATGAGCTATCTTGACCTGATGCTCTCTATGGACTCCTCCAACATGCATTTAGCCTCATTAGTTAATACTCCCGTACTCTCTATTTGGGGTGCTACTCACCCTTACGCTGGATTCCTAGGTTGGAAACAGTTACCCACAAATACAATACAAGTAGAGGATTTAGTTTGTCGTCCCTGTTCTGTCTATGGACAGAAGGAATGCTATAGAAAAGACTATGCTTGTTTAAATCAAATTGACCCAACAACTATTATTGATAGAATAGAGCGCGACTTCAGCTTACAGCCAAGTTGATATGATATACAAGAAGATACTTAACCCTAAGTTTGAGAAGCTCTCCTCATTTATTGATCGATTACCTGAGGTTTTTGAGTCGTCTGGAGAAACTATTTACACAGGACGTAACTTAATAAAGGTGTTTGATGTGGATGGCTTTAAGGTAAATGTGAAACGATATGGCATTCCTTTTGTCTTAAATAGATTGGTGTATCGTTTTATTAGGAAACCAAAAGGCTTAAGAGCTTACGAATATCCTTTTATCTTGGCAGACAAGGGGATCCCAACTCCAGAGCCTATAGCTTACTTAGAACAAAGGGTGAATGGACTAATCCACTACTCTTACTTTGTAAGTGTTCAATCCTCTTATCAAAGTCAGCTGTATGAAATAGGCAACCTAGAGGCTACTGATATACCTAAGCTAATTCTATCTTTAGCCCAGTTTACCGCCAAGCTTCACAAACAAGAGGTTTATCATAAGGATTATTCTCCAGGAAACATATTACTGCATAAAAATGAAGAGGACACCTACGATTTCTGCTTAGTCGATATCAATCGTATGCGTTTTGGACCAGTTAGCATTAAGGAAGGCTGTGAAAACTTTGCGCGTCTTTGGGGGCAGCCCTCTACTTTCAAAGCCTTAGCACTAGAGTATGCTCGTTTGCGCAATGCCGATCCAAATCAGTGTGTAGCGTGGACAATGCAAGCAAGGAACAAGTTTTGGAAGCGACAAGCTAAGAAGAGAGGTGTGAAATATAATCTTAAATTTGAGTAGAATGAGAGTTGTTCTTTTTTGTGAAAACAAGTATGCTCTGGATATATTATACCCTCTTTATGAGTATGCACAAAAGCAGGGTATGCCAGCCTTGTGGTATATACATGCACCTAAAATAGATGAATCACAGTTCCCTTGGAGGGAAACAGCTAGCTATACTACTTCTATTCAAGCTGTATATGACTTTAATCCCGAAGTTATTTATGTGCCGGGCAATATTGTACCCTATTATCTCCCAGGTGTTAAAGTCCAAGTCTTTCATGGTTATGCGGCCGAGAAGAAAGACCATTGGGTCATTCGTCGCTACTTTGATCTATACCTAACACAGGGGCCTTATTTTACAAAGAAGTTTACTCAGTTAGCTCAGAAGTATGGAGATTTTGAAGTCGTTGAGACGGGATGGCCCAAGCAAGATTGGATCAAGCAACACTTCCATAGCTTTGATCAAGAGCGAGAAGCTTTATTAAAAGAAAAAGGTAAAAAGGGGATTGTGTTGTATGCGCCCACTTTTTCGCCATCATTGACCTCACTTCCCTTTCTTAAGGAAGCTTTACTTGACTTAGCTCGGACTAAAGATATTGTACTTCTTTTAAAATTTCATCCCTTGACCAAGGAAGAGTGGGTGAAGGAATATAAGGAATTAGCTCATCAGGAGCCCAATATAGTTTGGGCATCTGATAACAATGTAAGTAAGTATCAGTTAATGTCTGATGTAATGATTAGCGATACCTCCTCAACTGTATATGAATTCTTACTCCTCAATCGTCCTGTTGTAACTCTGCGAAGCATAGCAAAGGATATTTATTGGACTGACTTTCAGGAGCCTCAACAACTGAAAGAGGCTATTCATAAGGCTCTAACTGATCCAGAGGCAAAAGAAAGAAGAAAGTGGATAGTTGACAATTATGACCCTTACTTAGATGGAAAAGTCTGTCAGCGAATGTATCAAGCTGTTCAAGATTATATAAATCGGAATGGAGTGCCTCCAAAGCGTAACTTAAACCTTTGGCGGAAATATACGAGTATCAAAACCTTTGGTTGGATAAAAAAATAAAATAATGAAGTTATTTGTATTTCCAGGAAATATTGAAGAAGACATATTAGCTATAGGTGCTCAGCAGCTTCCTTATATGCGCACTTCTTTTTTCTCACAAGTTGTAAAGGAGTCTGAGCAGATGATGCTCAACTTAATAGGATGCCCCCAAGGAAAGGCCATATTTTATACTGGTTCAGGAACGGGAGCGATGGATGCTGTAGTTGCTAATTATGTTTCGAGCAAGCAGAAAGCCTTAGTTATAGCAGGAGGGTCTTTTGGATATAGATGGAGAGACCTGTGTTCCTACTATAAGTGTGCACACTTCGTACATGAATTAAAGTTTGGAGTAGATATAAACTATGATGAGTTAGAAAGTGTAATAAAAAACGAGCAGCCCGATGTTTTGTTGTGCCAACACCATGAAACCTCGTCTGGCCAGTTATTCAACATTAAACGAATAGGAAAACTGTGTAAGAAATACCAGGTTTCTTTAGTAGTGGATGTAATTAGTTCTTTTCTGGCAGACCCTTTTAATATGGATGAATGCGGTGTAGATATTTGCATTACAAGCAGCCAAAAAGGACTGAATATCTTACCTGGGCTCTCGATAGTTATTTTAGCGAAAAACCTAGAAGACTATCCTTTTGCTCATAACAGTTTCTATTTTGATTTTGATGAAAACTTAAAAAATCTCAGTCGTGGTCAGACCCCTTACAGTCCAGCTACGAGCTTGTTTTTGCAGTTGCATGAGCGCTTATTGCGGTTAAGCAAGCTAGGTGTTGATACGGTAATAGATTCTGTCCAACAAAAGGCACTCTTTTTCCGATCTTTATGTAAAAAGTATAATTGGCCTCAGCTAGCTGAAACTCCCTCCAACTGCATTACAGGTTTTTTCTTACATCAAAATGGTGATATCCTATTTGAGGAGTTAATGAAAAGAGGGTTTACGATTATGCCAGGTGGAACACCAAACTATTTTAGAGTCTCTCACTTAGGGGTTCAAACGGAGGAAGACTTAATAGCCTTGGCTGAAGCAATACATACTGTAGAACAACTGAAACCTTAAAATATGAATAACAAGAAGAAAATCAGGGTATTTACCTCAGGAACTTTTGATCTATTTCACGTAGGACATTTAAACATCCTTGAAAAATCTGCCAACCTTGGTGATGAATTGATTGTCGGAGTAAGTACGGATGAATTAATCGAAGAGTATAAAGGAATGAAACCGATTATCCCCTTTGAACAACGTATACGTATTGTAGAATCTATAGGTTGTGTAACCAAAGTAGTAAAGCAGGTTAAACTAACAGAAATCGCTCAATTACAGCGTGAGGAAATTGATATTGTTACTATTGGTGATGATTGGAAAGACAAGTATCTGGCGGGCTTAGAGTGGATGGAAAATCAGCCCAATAAAAGTGTAGTATATTTTCCCTATACCCCAGGCATTAGTACCACAAGCATTAAGAAGAAAATTATAGAAAGCGCATCAAAGATAGTTAAGGCAGCCCTCCAAAGGGAAGAGGAGCATGATAAAGACTGGAAAGAAGATAAGCGTTCATAAAATAAAATTAATTCACACATGAAAGAGTTCCTTAAAGTATTAAAAAGATTTATACCTCCTTATAAGGGTTATGTTATTTGGGCTACGGTTCTAAATCTTTTATCTGCGGTATTAAATATTTTCTCCTTTAGTTTGATAGCGCCTATTTTATCAATCCTCTTTGAGTCCAGTCATGAGGTGTATTACTTTATTCCTTGGAATTCTACGGAATTTAGTTTTAAGGTAATCATCCATAATAACCTTTACTATTATGTAACAGATCTCATTAATACTTATGGGACCTCAACTACTTTGATGTTAATTGGTTTTTTCTTGGTGCTGATGACTCTGCTTAAAACCTCCTGTTACTTTGGATCATCAGCCATGATGATTCCTCTCCGTACGGGTGTAGTTCGTGATATCCGTGTAAATTTATATAATAAAGTAATAGATTTACCCTTGTCATTCTTTTCTGAAGAACGGAAGGGAGACATTATTACCCGTATGAGTGGTGATGTCACTGAGGTAGAAACCTCTGTGACGAGTTCACTTGACATGTTGCTTAAGAATCCAATATTGATTATTGTATACTTTTCAGCACTCTTATTTATCAGTTGGGAGCTAACTTTATTTACTTTAGTAGTTCTTCCTATCATGGGTTGGTTTATGGGTGTTGTAGGGCGACACCTCAAACGTCAGTCTCTAGATGCACAGGAAAAATGGAGTACATCGATGTCTCAGATGGAAGAAACTCTCGGAGGTCTTCGCATTATAAAAGCCTTTGTTGCAGAAAAAAAGATGTCAGAGCGTTTCTTGAAATCTAGCAATGATTACCGTTCGGCAATTAACAAGGTAGCTACTCGCCAAGTTATGGCACACCCGATGAGTGAGTTCTTAGGGACCATCTTAATTGTAATTGTGCTTTGGTTTGGAGGTACTTTAATTCTACAAGAACACTCGACCATAGATGCACCAACTTTTATTGTTTATATGACACTGCTATACAGCTTGATCAATCCCCTTAAAGAATTCTCTAAGGCAGGTTATAGCATACCTAAAGGCTTGGCCTCAATGGAACGTATCGATAAGATATTAAAAGCGGAAAGTTCTATTGTAGAGAAAGCGAATGCCCAGGCCATTACTACACTCAATGACACAATCGAGTTTAGCGAGGTAGACTTTAGTTACGATGGCAGTAGAAAAGTATTGAAAGGTATTAACCTAAATATCAAAAAAGGGCAGACTATAGCTCTAGTTGGGCAATCAGGCTCGGGTAAGTCTACTTTAGTTGATTTATTACCTCGTTATCATGACGTAACGGCAGGCAGCATTAAGATTGATGGAATTGATATACGCGATTTAAAAATACCTAGCTTAAGGAGTATCATTGGTAATGTAAATCAAGAAGCAATTCTTTTTAATGATACCTTTTTTAATAATATCGCTTTTGGTGTAGAGTCAGCCACCTTGGAGCAGGTCATAGAAGCAGCAAAAATAGCGAATGCACATGATTTCATCATGGAGTATGAGCAGGGCTATGAAACGAACATTGGAGATAGGGGAGGTAAACTATCGGGAGGACAGCGCCAGCGTATTAGCATTGCAAGAGCTATTTTGAAAAATCCACCTATCTTAATTCTTGATGAGGCGACTTCAGCTTTAGATACTGAATCTGAACGCTTGGTACAGGATGCTTTAGAAAACCTGATGAAATCTCGCACAACGATAGCTATAGCCCATCGTCTTTCAACCATTAAGAATGCCGACGAAATATGTGTGCTCTTTGAAGGTGAAATCGTAGAGCGAGGTAAGCATGATGAGCTTTTAGCTCGTGGAGGATACTATAAAAAACTCAATGATATGCAAAGCTTATAAGCGCTACTTGCGTCCAAAATCGGCAGGTATTTCACCAAGCTTTTGAGTATCCCATTTGTAAATGGGAGTTTGATATGAATTTGTTTGCAGCCACTTTTCTGCCCTAGCTATTAGGTCATAAACAGTGGCTGTTTTCTGTGTCCTCTTGAGCTTTGTTTTACACTTTTTTTGCTTAATCCATAAAATTGCATTTCTACTATCGCTATAGATAGGCATATCCCATCCTTGTTGTTTAAGAAAGGCTAGACCATGCACTAAAGCTAGAAACTCTCCAATGTTATTGGTCCCTTCAATAGGTCCATAGTGAAACAGCTGTTGTCCTGTAGCTGTATAAACACCTCTATACTCCATAGGACCAGGATTTCCACTACAGGCGGCGTCCACGCAAATACTGTTTTCAATAACACCTTGAGGTAGCTGGTAGGGCACAGCAGAATGAGTGGAGGGCTTAGAAGAAGGACTAGTGGATGTTTTCCTTTGAAAATAAGAAAAGGGAGAGCTGGCATAAGCTTCTTCTGCTTCCTCTTGCGTTGCAAAAGACTTGTAGAGGGCACCCTCATAGCCATTTGTTTGTAATTGACAGTCTGTCCAACTGGTGTAAATACCTGGCTCTACACCCTTCCATACCACATAGTATTTTCTCTTCTTTGCCATAGACACGTTAATTTTTATACCTGCAAAGGTAAACATATATTTTCGACTGCGAGAATGATATTTGGCCAAAGCATAATATAGTCAGTGAAATAGCTTAATCCTTGGGTGAAATATTTAACTTTGTTTATACATGAAATAGCTTGAAGAGAATGAAAAGAATTTATTTAATAGGGTATATGGGAGCTGGCAAAACAACCTTAGGTGCACCTATTGCTCAGAAGTTAGGTTGGCAATTTATTGACTTGGATATTTACATCGAGAATAGACGTCATAAAACAGTAAATGAGTTATTTGCGAAGTATGGTGAAGATAAATTCAGACAAATAGAGCGAGACATCCTTCGTGAGGTTTCTACTTTTGAACGTGTTGTTATTTCTACAGGTGGGGGGACTCCTTGTTTTTATGATAACCTAGACTTAATGAAGAAATCTGGGCTTACACTTTTTTTAGAAGTGAGTAAGTCTGTGCTCTTTGAACGCTTAAAGCTAGGTAGGCGCAAAAGGCCCAAACTTCAAGGCAAAAATGACGATGAGCTACTGGCTTTTATTTCAGAAGGACTAGACGAGCGTCTGCCTATTTACCAACAAGCAGACTATCACATTGGAGTAGATGATTTAGATAGTTTATCTGCTATTGATCAATGTGCCTCTGCGGTAGTCAAGCTTATTGGAAAACAAGTCGGAACTGTAAGTGATCAAGAGGAAAAATAAAGCCCAAAACCTCGAGATAAAATAGGCAGGAATTAGTGTGCCAAACGATTAAACAACTACCTTTGAACTATATATCTACTAGCTTGTTGGATAAATAGAAAGTATTTGAAAAAAATGTATCATTTGAAGGCAAGTAGTTTAGAAATATTTCTATTTTTGCGTTCAATTTGTTCACTGTTAAATAAGGCATAGATAAAATGAGAAAATGGAGAATTGAAGATTCTGAAGAGTTATACAATATAACTGGTTGGGGTGAACCCTATTTTCATATCAATGAGAAGGGTAATGTAGAGGTTACTCCTCGTCAAAATGCTGCTGCAGTAGATTTGCGAGAGGTAATTGATGAAATGCAGCTAAAGGATATTACTACGCCTTTACTTGTGCGTTTTCCTGATATATTAGATCACCGTATAGAAAGTACGGCTGAGTGTTTTCAAAAAGCTTCTGTAGAGTATGGTTATAAGGCTCAAAACTTTATTATCTATCCCATCAAGGTGAATCAGATGCAGCCTGTAGTAAGTGAAATAATAAGCCATGGAAAGAAGTTTAATCTCGGTCTTGAGGCTGGATCAAAGCCAGAGTTACATGCTGTAATTGCTATCAATACAGATGCAGAGTCTTTAATTATTTGTAATGGCTATAAAGATGAAAGTTATATAGAGTTAGCGCTGCTTGCACAGAAGATGGGTAAGAGAATCTTCTTGGTGGTAGAGAAACTCAATGAGCTTAAACTCATCGCCCAGATTGCTAAGAAGTTAAACGTACGTCCCAATATTGGTATTCGTATAAAACTAGCCTCATCAGGTAGTGGTAAGTGGGAAGACTCCGGAGGCGATGCCAGCAAGTTTGGCCTAACTTCTAGTGAGCTTTTAGAGGCTTTGGAGATTCTTGAAAAGAAAGATCTTAAAGACTGCCTGAAACTGATACATTTTCATATAGGTAGTCAGGTAACAAAGATTCGCCGCATTAAAACAGCTTTGCGTGAAGCCTCACAGTTTTATGTTCAGCTTCATAAGCTTGGCTATAATGTAGAGTTTGTTGATGTAGGTGGAGGTTTAGGTGTTGATTACGATGGAACACGTTCTGCAAGCACAGGTAGTAGTGTGAACTACACCCTGCAAGAGTATGTTAATGACTCGATCTCTTCTTTGGTAGATGCAAGTGATAAGAACGGCTTACCTCATCCTAATATAATTACTGAAAGTGGAAGAGCCTTGACAGCACATCACTCTGTACTCCTATTTGAGGTGCTAGAAACAACTTCACTGCCCGAGTGGGATGACGATATGCAAGTGTCCGAAACAGACCACGAGCTTGTTCGCGAGTTGTATTCTATCTGGGATACACTCAACCAAAACTCCATGCTAGAATCTTGGCATGATGCACAGCAAATTCGTGAAGAGGGTTTAGACTTATTCAGCCATGGAATTGTTGATTTAAAAACTAGAGCACAAATTGAACGCTTGTATTGGTCTATTACGCGTGAGATAGATAAAATAGCCTCAGGTTTAAAACATATGCCAGAAGAATTAGCTGGACTGACCAAATTGTTGGCAGATAAGTACTTCTGTAACTTCTCCTTGTTTCAGTCTTTGCCAGACTCTTGGGCTATTGATCAAATATTCCCTATCATACCCATTCAAAGGTTGGATGAAAAGCCCACTCGTATGGCTACGCTACAAGATGTAACTTGCGATTCAGATGGTAAGATTGCCAATTTTATTGCACCTCGTGGGGTTTCTCATCACTTACCAGTACATGCGATGAAGAGTTCCAAAGAACCTTACTACATTGGGGTGTTCTTGGTGGGTGCATATCAGGAGATTCTGGGTGATTTACACAATCTATTCGGTGATACTAATGTAGTGCATATCTCTGTAAATGAGCAAGGACATGTTATTGATCAAATAATAGATGGTGAAACTGTAGCAGAAGTATTAGAGTATGTGGAGTATAACCCTAAGAAACTGGTACGTGCCTTAGAAGGGTGGGTATCTCGCTCAGTAAAAGCGGGCAAAATTACGCTTGAAGAAGGTAAGGAGTTTCTATCGAATTATAGATCTGGACTTTACGGATACACGTATTTAGAGCAATAGTTAAAATAAGCATATACAATTAAGGCCTATAAGAAATGATACTTATAGGCCTTATTTTATTATCTTTGGATTATGAAAGAAGCATTAACAATAGTCAAGGTAGGAGGTGGAGTTGTGGAGGATGAAGCAGCTTTAAATCAGCTTATAGAGCAGTTTTCGTTGTTGAAAGGGGCTAAAATATTGGTTCATGGAGGCGGACGCTCAGCTACACGTATGGCAGAAAAATTAGCCATTCCTACACAGATGATTGAAGGAAGAAGAGTTACTGATCAAGCTATGCTTAGAATCGTAACTATGGTGTATGGCGGATTAATCAATAAGAATATAGTTGCCTTGCTTCAAGCCAAGGGGGTGAACGCTTTTGGCTTGACAGGGGTAGATGGAAATGTGATTCGTTCACATCGACGTGCAGTACAGCATGTAGACTATGGCTATGTGGGAGATGTAGATCAAGTGGATGCACTTCTATTGAGCCAGCTTATTTATAGTCAGTTAGTACCTGTCGTAGCTCCACTGACACATGACGGCCAAGGTTCTATTTTAAACACAAATGCAGACACCATAGCTGGAGAGTGTGCTAAAGCCCTTTCGGAGTTTTTTCAGGTTCGCCTGATATACTGCTTCGAAAAGAATGGAGTTTTAGCCCAGGCTGACGATGAAGAGAGTGTTATAAGTAGAATAAGCCCTAAGGAGTTTAAAGCCTATATTGCTAGTGGAGTTATTCAAGGAGGGATGATACCCAAACTTGATCAAGCTTTTGATGCTTTAAGTCAGGGCGTACAGGAGGTACTTATAACTTCACATATGCATCTTGATGGATCTGAAGGCACACAAGTAGTCTTAGATGAGAAGTAGAGAATCATGAGTTCAGCAGGAAAGACTAATTCCATCTATGTGGATGGGCTAGGTTCAATTGTAGTTCGCAGAGATGTCAGGGCTAAACGCTTTATCTTTAGAGTGCGCCAGAATAGACTGCTAATGACTGCACCTAAACAGGCTAGTGAAAAGGAGCTTATGCAGGCTGCTTCATCCATGCATGGAAAGCTCAGGTCTTTGCTAGAAGCGAATAAAACTCCGCGTATTGACTTAGACTTTAGTATTCGGACCAGCTACTTTGAACTCGAGATACGTGAGGGGAATCAAGAAAAATTTTACGCGCAATCAGAGCTAGGTAAATTGCTAATTATAAGTCCCCACCAGTGCTCATTTGAAGATCCATCCTTACAGGAATGGTTGCAAAAGGTTATCGTAGAGGCACTGCGAAGAAATGCCAAAATTATTCTTCCTCCCATGCTTTATGCACTTGCTCGAAAGCACCGTATTACTTATCAGCAGCTTAAGATAAATACCAGTAAAACGAGGTGGGGGAGTTGCTCTAGAATAAAAAATATTAATCTTTCAGCCTATCTAATACTGCTCCCCAAACATCTAATTGAATATGTACTGCTGCATGAGTTAGCTCACACTAAGGAAATGAATCATGGCCCTAACTTTTGGGCGTATTTGGACCAATTGACTCAAGGTAAGGCACAAGTATTAAATCAGGAACTCAAAGCATACCAAACCTCTTTGTTTATTCCTTAACTAGCTGTACTTTTCCTTGTTTTTGCTTGAAAGCATACTTCCCGCCTTTACTACTCAGATTGAAAATAGCTAAGTCGTCTGTTTGACGATTGACAAATAAGAGGGCTCCCTCTGGATCAAACTGTTGAATGGAGAAGGAAAAAGGCTCAGTTTCTACTTCTTGTTTAAAGATGACACTGTCATTGAGGTGTATCTCTGTAGGTGTATGGATAAAGCCTTCAAGGAGTGTTATTTCATATATCCCATCATACTTTTCGTTTGTGCTGCTTCTGTGGCTGAACCTTAAGCTCATATATACAAAAATAGCTACCACGATTAAGACTGCAAAAGCTAGTAAGCCATTGCCAATCATAAATTGCTTGTTCGTATTGAGGTGTTTGTTCTTCATGGATGTATATTTTGGAGTAAAAATAGATAATTTATTGTTAGGAAGAAAGAAGGCACTAGATAGTCTATAAATTTGTGCAGGGAAGGAGGAGCTAAACATCAGGGCCAGAATTATTTTTGACCCTGACAGAAGAGGCTTATGACCCTGATCTTTTTTAGCACATAAAAGGCTCTCTTCTTGTCATCTCTGTGTAAAGTCATTAAATTAGACTTATTAATAGCACTAATCATTATAACTATGAGAAAAACCTTAGTAAAACTTCCTTGTCTTCTACTTCTAATTTTGCTAGTAGCTTGTCAACAGTCTCACTTTATTAGTGATGAATCGTATAGGGCAGTTGTCGTGGAGGATTATTTATCCAAAGCTAGAATCATGCACCGTTGTGGATTAAATGATAGCCTAAATGTACTTCGTCTCAGCACAGAAGAGAAAGAAGCTATGCAGTTTTTGTATGCCTATATGCCTTCTGCTGATGTAGTAGATTATTCTGCTTCTTTTTTTCTAGAAAATGTAAGAGCAACACTTCAGGCTCGAGAAGAAATGAGTTGGGGACCTTCCATTCCTGAACAACTTCTAAGGCACTTTGTATTACCTGTACGTGTCAACAACGAGAACCTAGATCATTCTAGAATGCTGTTTTACGAGGAGTTGAAACCTAGGGTGCAGCACCTAAGCTTAAAAGAGGCTATTTTGGAGATCAATCACTGGTGTCATGAAAAGGTAAGTTACCAACCTTCAGATGCACGTACAAGTTCGCCTCTAGCCACAATTAAGACTGCTTATGGGCGCTGTGGAGAAGAATCAACCTTTACGGTGAGTGCCTTGAGAGCTATGGGTATTCCTGCTCGGCAAGTCTATACGCCACGTTGGGCACATACAGACAACAATCATGCCTGGGTAGAGGCTTGGGCTGAGGGTGAGTGGCACTTTTTGGGAGCTTGTGAGCCTGAACCTGTTTTAAACCTAGGCTGGTTTAATGCCCCAGCAAGCCGTGGCATGTTAATGCATACCAAGGTGTTTGGAAAATATGTAGGACCTGAAGAGCTAATGAGTCAGACGGCGAATTATACAGAAATCAATGTTATAGGTAATTATGCACCCACTGCTCGGGTAAACGTATTTGTCAAGGATGAGTTAGGGCAAGCTGTATCGGGTGCTAAAGTAGCGTTCAAAATCTACAACTATGCTGAGTTCTATACAGTAGCTCAGAAGTTTACAGATAGAAATGGACAAACCTTTTTAACTGCAGGTAAGGGAGATATGCTTGTTTGGGCCTCTAAAGGAGGAAAATTTGGATTTAAGAAATGTTCATTTGGGCAGGATGAGGAGCTATCGCTGGTGCTTGATCAAGATGGGGCAAAATCATACTCGCTCGACCTAGACTTTGTCCCACCTGTGGAGCAGGCGAATACACCAACTGTCACTTTGGAGCAGCGAGAACAAAATGACGAACGCTTAGCTCAAGAAGACTCCATACGTAAGGCGTATGTGGATACATTTATTACTGAGCAAGAAGCGAATGCGTATGCAAAAAAATGGTCTTTAGAATCAAGTCGAGTTGCTTCAGTTCTCCTAAAGTCTAGGGGAAACTATCCGCATATTCTTGAGTTTCTAAGTAATGCTGCTGAAAAAGAGCAAGCTGACTTAGCGTTAGAGCTCTTAGGTGTTATCTCCGACAAAGACTTAAGAGATGTTAGCGTTCCTGTTTTAGAAGATCATCTTTATCATTCGTTGGCTTTGGCTGGGGCAGAGAATGATTTTGCTCACTACGTGCTCAATCCTAGAGTCGAAAATGAGTTATTAAGTCCATACAAAGCGTTCTTTCAAGATCAAATTGATGGGGATCTAGCAGAGATCTACCGACAAAATCCCTTGGAGCTCGCTAGGTGGTGTACGGAGGAGTTAATGGTCATGGATGAAATTAATGCACAACAGATTCGTATGTCTCCTGTGGGTGTGTGGAAATCAAGAACACCTGATGCTTTATCAAGAGATATCTTCTTCGTGGCGGTAGCTAGAAGTTTAGGTATTCCAGCATGGAAGAGTTCGGTGACCGGTAAGGTACAGTATAGAAGCTTAGTAGATCATGAGACTTATGATGTGGATTTTGAAGGATTGGAAGTAAAACAAGCCTCGCAAGCTAGATTAATTGCCACATATAGCCCTACAACATACTTAGATGATCCTAAATACTATACTCACTTTACACTTTCAAAGCTGGATCAAGGAACTTATCAGGTGCTCTCCTTTGATGAGGGTAGTGTTGACATGGGGCAAGGGCTGACTTGGTCTAAGCTACTTAAGGATGGCATAAGCTTAGATACAGGTCATTATATGCTTACAACAGGGACGCGCATGGCTAGTGGTACAGTGCTGTCTCATATTAGTTTCTTTAGTGTTCGAGCAGGAGAGACTAACAAAATAGAGCTAGTCATGAGAGAAAGTAAAGACCAGGTACAAGTTATTGGTGAATTTAATTCAGAAAACCGCTATCTGCCCTTGAATCAAAAAGAAGACACAAGTATTCTGCAAACAACAGGTAGAGGATATTATCTCTTGGGGGTACTCGGTGTAGGACAGGAGCCCACAAATCATGCTTTAAGAGATCTCATTGCGGTGAAAGATGATTTAGAAAAGTGGGGGAGATCCATTGTTCTACTTTTTCCTGATGGGGATAAAGCTCGTCTTTTCAGATCTAACAATGATTTTCAAAACCTACCTACTACCGTTTCTTTTGGTACGGACACAACAGCTTCCATCCAAAATGAAATCAGGCAGAATATGAAGCTTAAATCTGATCGTTTACCTATTTTTATAGTGGCAGACACCTTTAATCGGGTCGTGTTTGTTTCTCAAGGGTACACGATAGGCTTAGGGGAGCAGCTCTTGGAGCTTATTCACGGTTTAGATTAAATAAAAGAAAACAACAAAGGGAGGCACACGCCTCCCTTTGTTGTTTTTAAGCAGTGTGGGATTATATTCTTAAAATTTAAGCATAAAAAAAGCGCTTGGAATAATCCAAACACTCAATCAATCAATTAACCTTAAATTTTACTTAGTACTTTGTTTCTAAGTTGGGAACCATTTTTAGTAGTTTGTGTAATTTGCTATTAAGCTTTTGGCACATTACTCCGTTTCCCATTGCTTGGTATCTCTTAATACGATACTGTAGCATCAAAATTTCATTTTCGTTCTTTTTCATTTTTACATCTTTTGTGTTCCCCACCTTTTGGAGAACGGTTTTTTCTATTCCTTTAATTCAATTACAAATATAGGCATTTGTTTGAGATTAGTATGTTATACAACATGTTTATTTGCTTTTTAAGCTCGTTTGGAATGTTATTGGAGGAATTCTTGTGAAAGAGATGCAGAGTTATTACATCTATATTACATAACTTTGTTCCAAACAAACAAATTTGAACATGACAAAGAAAATTCCACACGCCTACACGATTATATCTATTGCTATTTTGTTTTGTGCTCTACTTTCTTGGCTAGTCCCTGCAGGAGAGTATGACAGAACAGTGCAGTTGGTGAATGGGGTTGAAAAGACTGTAATTGTAGAGAACTCTTATCACCTGGTAGAAAAGAGCCCTCAAAGCTGGCAGGTCTTTACGTCTCTGCTCATGGGCTTTGAGCGACAAGCTGGTATTATAGCCTTTCTGCTGATCATGGGAGGGGCCTTTCAGGTTATGAACGCTACACGTGCCATCGATGTGGGAATCTTTTCGTTTTTAAATTATTCTCGGCGTTTAGAAAAATACAGATACTTGCAAAAGATAGGAGTAAATAACCTGATTATAGTTAGTGTAATGGTCCTATTCAGTCTTTTTGGCGCTATATTTGGTATGTCCGAAGAGACCATTGCTTTTACTATTTTGGTTATGCCACTAGCTATTCGCATGGGGTATGACTCAATTGTAGGTGTTTGTATGGTTTATGTGGCTGCTCATATCGGTTTTTCGGGAGCTATGCTTAATCCATTTACGGTGGGGATAGCACAAAGCTTTTCCGATCTCCCCTTATTTTCTGGTCTAGAATATCGTGTGCTGGTGTGGTTGATTTTAACCTTAGTACTGGTTGTTTTTGTATTGCGCTATGCAGCAAGGATAAAAAAAGACCCGAGTAAATCACCTATGTATGAGCTTGATGCATTTTGGAGAGACAAGGCCGATGAGGGAGCTATTGCTGTGGAATACCATACATCTCGTTCTGCTATTGTAGTTTATGTACTGACCCTATTGGCGTTAGTTCTATTCTCACTTGCTTACCCTGTGAGTACCTTTGAACTTGGGGGAGCCCAATCAACACTTTACGTAATGCCTTCACTAACAGCTCTTTATGCTTGCTTAGGTGGCTTAGGGCTTCGTAAGTCTAATCATTTTTTTATACTAACGCTCTTGGCCTTTACCATTTTATTTCTCATTGTCGGGGTGATGGCACATGACTGGTATCTTCCAGAGATATCCGGTATCTTTTTAGCTATGGGTGTTTTAGCAGGTTTTGCTGAGGGGTATTCGGCCGATGAGCTTATTAAGCACTTCTTAGATGGAGCCAAGGATATGTTATCGGCTGCTATCGTTGTGGGTCTAGCTGGCGGTATAATTCAAATTTTAGAAGATGGTGCTATTATTGATTCCATATTGCATGGGCTTGCCTCTTTGTTGGGTGAAACCAGTAAACTATTCTCGCTGACCATTATGTATTTGATACAAACAATGATCAATTTAATTATACCATCAGGTACAGCCAAGGCTGCTTTG
Organism: Bacteroides sp.; assembly: GCA_030152865.1. GTDB lineage: Bacteria > Bacteroidota > Bacteroidia > Bacteroidales > Bacteroidaceae > Bacteroides_E. Next base: position 14,425 of record JASLIW010000048.1, on the reverse strand, counting down.
ACTATGCCGATAATGGCTCCTTTTTCTGATGTGATCGGAATTTCACGTCAGGCTACTGTGTTGGCTTTTCAATTTGGCGATGGGTTTACCAATATGATTACGCCTACTTCAGCCGTCTTACTAGGAGTTTTGGGTGTAGCCAAAATCCCTTATGGGGTGTGGATCAAGTGGTTTTTTAAATATTTAATTGTTTTTATGCTTCTGGGATTCCTATTATTGATACCTACTGTGACCCTATCGCTAAATGGCTTTTAGTTTAGCTATTTATCTCAATTGTGTCGCCCACAAAGAGAGATGTAATGTGATTACATTTATTATCTAATATTTTGTATAAGAATAGAATATTAGTATCTTTGTAGGCGATATGGATGATTGAGGAGGGGCAACTTAAAAGCTCCTTTTTTTGTTCTTAATAGTTAATTAATGATAGATAAAAAAGCTGTTAGTCAAATAGTTGAAGAGTGGCTCAAGGAGAAAGATTATTTTCTTGTTGAAGTCAAAGTGAGTTCTGATAATAAAATTGTAGTTGAGATAGATCACGCCGAGGGTGTTTGGATTGAAGACTGCGTAGAGCTGAGTCGCTTTATAGAATCAAAACTAGATCGAGACGAAGAAGATTTTGAGCTCGAAGTAGGTTCGGCCGGTGTAGGTCAGCCATTTAAAGTAATGCAGCAGTATTATAATCACATTGGTCGTCAAGTAGAGGTTAAAACCAAAGCTGGAGACAGACTAGAGGGTGAGCTAGTTGATGTACAAGAAGACAGAATTAAATTAGCCATTGAGAAGAAGATCAAAGAAGAGGGCGAAAAACGTCCAAAGCTTAGAATCATCGAAGAGGAAATTCCATTGGAAGAAATTAAATACACTAAATACTTAATTAGTTTTAAATAATTATGGCCAAGAAAGAAGAAAGCATCAGCCTAATTGATACGTTTTCGGAATTTAAAGAGAACAAGAAGATTGACAAAACAACCATGGTCAGTGTTCTTGAAGAGTCTTTTCGTAGCGTAATCGCTAAGATTATTGGCACAGATGAGAATTACGATGTAATTGTGAACCCAGACCAGGGTGACTTTGAAATATGGCGTAATCGAGAGGTGGTAGCAGACGAAGATGTGACCGATGAGGATATGCAAATTTCTTTAACTGAAGCAAGAGCTATTGATCAGTCTTATGAAATAGGTGAAGAGGTAGCCGATGAAGTGCAGTTTGCAAAATTCGGTCGCCGTGCTATTTTAAATCTTCGTCAGACTTTGGCATCAAAAATACTTGAGTTGGAGAAGGATAGCTTATATACTAAGTATATTGAGCTAGTAGGTACGATAGTAACTGCTGAGGTTTATCAAGTATGGAAAAAAGAGGTGCTTTTAGTAGATGATGAAGGGAATGAACTTCTACTCCCTAAGAGTGAGTCTATTCCCAAAGAGCGCATTAAAAAGGGACATACTATTCGTGCCGTTGTAGCGCGTGTAGATAATAAAAATAATAATCCCAAGATTATCTTATCAAGAACATCTCCTGTATTCTTGGAGCGTCTTATGGAAATGGAAGTTCCAGAAATAGAAGAGGGCTTGATCACTATACGCAAGGTTGCTCGTATACCAGGTGAGCGTGCCAAAGTTGCTGTAGAATCATACGACGAACGTATTGATGCTGTCGGAGCTTGTGTGGGTGTGAGAGGTAATCGAATTCATGGTGTAGTACATGAATTATGCAATGAAAATATTGATGTTATCAATTATACTTCAAATACAGAACTATTTATTCAAAGAGCTTTAAGTCCAGCTACGATTTCTTCTATTCGTCTAAACGAAGAGGAGCGCAGAGCTGAGATTTTCTTGCAACCCGAAGAAGTGTCCTTAGCTATAGGTAAGGGTGGCTTAAATATTAAGCTGGCTAGTATGCTTACTGAATACACCATAGATGTGTTCCGTGAAGTGGATGAAAATGACACAGAGGATATCTATTTGGATGAGTTCAGAGATGAAATAGATGGTTGGGTGATTGAAGCACTAAAGGGCTTAGGCCTTGATACAGCGAAATCTGTATTAGAGGTACCTCGTAATCGACTAATTGAGGATGCTGATTTGGAAGAGGAGACAGTCGATGAGGTAATTAATATTTTGAAATCGGAGTTTGAAGAAGATGAAAACTAAAGTACTTATGAAATAGACGATAGGTTATGTAAATATGTAGGTTTCATTCTTTTATCGTCTATAACGGACAGTTATTTAGAGGATTTACTTCTCTCTCCATTTATTCATTAAATTTTAAATATGACGATAAGGTTAAATAAAGTAACAAGAGACTTGAATGTCGGTATTGCAACAGTAGTAGATTTCTTAAAGAAGAAAGGATTTGAGGTCGCTGAAAATCCTAATACGAAAATTACTGAAGAGCAATACTCTTTGTTAGTGAAGGAGTTTAGTACTGATAAAACTCTTCGGATTAAGTCTGATCGCTTTATACAGGAGCGACAAGAAGACAAAAAACGCAACAAAGCATCTGTTGCAATTGATGGTTACGAATCTAAAGCAGAAGAGCCAAAGCCTGTTGAGAAGGAAGAGGTGATAGAGGCGGTTGTGCCTGAAGAGGTGCGGCCCAAGCTAAAAGCTGTTGGCAAAATTGACTTAGATAAGCCTGGTCATGTTGTGAAAAAGGATGAGAAGAAAGCTGCTCCAACTGTGAAGGAAGAGAGCAAGGAGAAGCCCGATAAAAAGAAGTCTAATTTAGAAAAAAAGAAAGCAGTTGATACAGCTGAGTCTAAAGAAGCTGTAAAAAAAGAAAGCGTAAAGCTTACCCCTAAAGAAGTAAAGGTAGATACGCCCAAAGAAGAGACTGTTAAAGAGAGCATAAAAGTGAAAGAGTCTAAAAAACAGGAGTCTAAGGATAAAGAATCCAGCAAGACAAGTTCAAAAACAACAGCAAAGCAGGAAGTTAAAGAGGCCCAAAAAGAGGCTAAAGCTGAGGAAACAGAAACTTCTGGAAAGAAAGAAGTATTTACCTTAGGTTCTTCTGAATTGAAAACCAGCATTAATGTGGTGGGTCATATAGATCTAGATTCAATAAATCAGTCTACAAGACCTAAAAAGAAAACAAAAGAAGAGCGTCGTAAAGAGCGTGATGATAAGAAGTCACGTGATCCTAAGAAAGGCAAAAGACGCAGAATTACTAAGGAGAAAGTAGATATAGATAAGGCTGCTAAAACTCCTTCATCAAGACCTGAGCGTAAGAAGCATGTACGCGGAAAGGCTCGTAATAAACGTGGTCCTCAGAAGAAAGAGTTGACAGAAGAGGACGTGGCACGTCAGGTGAAAGAGACTTTGGCAAGACTGACCAACAAAGGTAGAAATAAGACTTCTCGCTATAGAAAAGAAAAAAGAGATGTTGCTTCTGAGCGTGCTAAGAGCAGAGCTAAAGAGGAAGTGGCAGCAGAAAAAGTATTAGAACTAACAGAATTTGTGACTGTTAGTGAGTTGGCTAATATGATGGATATTTCTGTGAATGAGGTTATAAGTACCTGTATGAGTGTGGGCCTAATGGTTTCTATTAACCAGCGTCTAGATGCAGAGACTATTACACTAGTAGCAGAGGAGTTTGGCTTTAAAACTGAGTACGTGAGTGCAGAGGTTGCTGAAGCTGTTGAAGAAGAGGAGGATGCTCCAGAAGATTTAGAGCCACGTGCTCCTATTATTACAGTGATGGGTCACGTTGACCACGGTAAGACTTCTTTACTAGACTCGATTCGTGCAGCGAACGTTATTGCTGGTGAGGCAGGTGGTATTACTCAGCACATCGGTGCTTATCACGTAACACTACCCAGTGGTAAAAAGATAACATTCCTAGATACTCCTGGTCACGAAGCGTTTACAGCGATGCGTGCTCGTGGAGCGAAGGTAACAGATATTGCAATTATTATTGTTGCAGCGGACGACGATGTCATGCCGCAAACAAAAGAGGCTATTAATCACGCACAGGCTGCTGGTGTGCCTATCATATTTGCTATAAATAAGGTAGATAAACCAACAGCAAATCCGGATAAGATTAAAACAGAATTGGCTGAGATGAACTTCTTAGTGGAAGAGTGGGGTGGTCAATACCAGTCACAAGATATTTCAGCTAAGCAAGGAACGGGTGTGCCAGAACTATTAGAAAAAGTTCTATTGGAGGCAGAGATGCTGGAGTTGAAAGCTAATCCTGATCGTTCAGCTACAGGTTCTGTTATTGAATCTACCTTAGACAGAGGACGAGGATATGTCTCAACTCTTTTGGTATCTAATGGTACGCTAAAAATGGGAGATATTGTTCTTGCTGGAACAAGTTTTGGTAGAATTAAGGCCATGTTCAATGAGCGTAATCAGCGTATTGATGAGGCTGGTCCATCTATGCCAGTTCTTATTCTTGGTTTGAATGGTGCTCCTGCAGCAGGTGATACATTCCATGTGATTTCTTCTGAGCAAGAAGCTCGTGAGATTGCTACTAAACGTGAGCAATTACAGCGTGAGCAAAGTATTCGTACGCAGAAAATGCTTACTCTGGATGAGGTGGGTCGACGCATTGCTTTGGGTAACTTCCAGGAATTGAATGTGATTGTTAAAGGTGATGTGGATGGTTCTGTTGAGGCCTTAAGTGACTCCTTAATAAAACTTTCTACTGAGCAAATTCAAGTGAATGTTATTCATAAGGGTGTTGGACAAATCTCTGAGTCTGATGTTTCTCTAGCAGCTGCTTCAGAAGCTATTATCATTGGTTTCCAAGTACGTCCTTCAGCTATGGCAGATCGCATGGCTGAAAGTGAAGGTGTTGATATTCGTAAGTATTCAATTATTTATGACGCCATAGAAGAGGTGAAGTCGGCTATGGAAGGAATGCTTGAACCAATCATTAAAGAACAAGTAACTGCTAATATAGAAGTGAAAGAAGTCTTTAATATTAGTAAGATTGGCCTTGTAGCAGGAGCGATCGTTAAGTCAGGAAAAGTAAAACGTACTGATTTAGTTCGATTGGTTCGTGACGGTATTGTGGTCTTTAGTGGTAAGATAGATGCCTTGAAACGCTTCAAGGATGATGTGAAAGAAGTAGGTACTAACTTTGAGTGTGGTATCAGCTTGACCAACTGCAATGATATTCAAGCAGGAGACATCATAGAGGCCTATGAAGAGGTAGAAATCAAACAAAAATTATAATTATTTAGTGCCTTAGGCGCTTCTAATATTTAGCTAGCCGATGAGTTATTACAAATTGAAACTGTATTTGTGATGATTCATCGGCTTAGTTTTTATACATTTATATCAAGATGCAGGCTCTAGATATTGTTTTACTTATTATCCTAGGTATTGGCCTGGTTTTGGGTGGAACCAGAGGACTTTTGGCGCAACTGGCCTCTTTGTTAGGTATTGTTGTTGGCTTATATGTAGCCAAACTCTACTATGTTGATTTGGCTGCCGAGATATCCCCCTTAGTAGTGGAGTCTTTGAGTGCTGCTCAAGTCATCTCGTTTATTGCCATTTGGCTGATTGTACCTATTGTGTTTGGCTTGTTTGCCGATATGATTACTAAGTTTATGGAAGCCATTCACTTGGGTTGGTTTAACCGACTTATGGGGTCAGTTTTAGGTGTAATTAAGTATGGTTTATTACTTAGTGCTTTGCTTTGTGTCTTGGATTTTGTGGATTCTGATAATAAGTTAATTACCGAAACAAAGAAGACTGAGTCAGTGTTATATTATCCAATGAAATCTGTTGTTAAGACATTGTTTTTTGCTGTTAAAGATGTCTACTTAGAAAACGAAAGTAGGCTGACTATATATAATAAATAAGTTTTCAAGCATGGAAGAAGCTAATAAATATGTAAAAGAGCTCACCCAGGAGAAATATAAATTCGGATTTACTACCGACGTTCATACTGAGATTATCGAAAAAGGGTTGAACGAAGATGTAGTTCGTTTAATTTCGGAGAAGAAAGGTGAGCCAGAGTGGCTTTTAGATTTTAGATTAAAAGCTTACCGTCACTGGTTGACATTGAAAATGCCTAAATGGGCACACTTACGCATTCCTGAGATAGATTATCAAGCTATCTCTTACTACGCAGATCCTACCATAAAAAAGGATGGTCCAAAAAGCTTGGATGAGGTGGATCCAGAGGTGATAAAAACCTTTAATAAACTTGGTATTCCCTTGGAAGAGCAGATGGCTTTGAGTGGAATAGCAGTTGATGCTGTGATGGACTCTGTTTCTGTAAAGACGACATTCAAGGAGACCTTGATGGAGAAGGGAATTATTTTCTGTTCTTTCAGTGAGGCAGTACGAGAGCATCCTGACTTGGTGCGTAAGTACATGGGGAGTGTGGTAGGTTATCGTGACAATTACTTTGCAGCTCTAAATTCGGCTGTGTTTTCTGACGGCTCCTTTGTCTATATTCCTAAAGGAGTACGTTGCCCTATGGAGTTATCTACCTATTTCCGTATTAATGCTATCAATACAGGGCAGTTTGAGCGAACGCTTATTGTGGCTGATGATGACTCTTATGTTTCTTACTTGGAGGGCTGTACAGCGCCTATGCGTGACGAGAATCAGCTGCATGCTGCTATTGTAGAAATCATTGTCAACGACCGAGCAGAGGTTAAGTATAGTACTGTTCAAAACTGGTACCCTGGTGATGCAAATGGTAAGGGTGGTGTGTACAACTTTGTAACAAAACGAGGCCACTGTAAGGGAGAAAGTAGTAAGTTGTCTTGGACTCAAGTTGAGACGGGTTCTGCTATTACTTGGAAGTACCCTTCTTGTATTTTGAGTGGAGATAATTCTGCAGCAGAATTTTATAGTGTAGCTGTGACTAACAACCACCAGCAAGCCGATACAGGAACTAAAATGATTCACTTGGGTAAAAACACTAGTAGCACCATTATTAGCAAAGGTATTTCTGCTGGATTCAGTGAAAACTCTTACCGTGGTTTGGTACGTGTTGCGGAGAAAGCAGAAAATGCACGTAATTATAGTGAGTGTGACTCCTTACTCTTAGGAGATAAGTGTGGAGCTCATACCTTCCCTTATATGGATATTCATAATAATACGGCTATTATTGAGCATGAAGCTACCACAAGTAAGATAAATGAGGATCAAATCTTCTATTGCAACCAACGCGGTATAAGTACGGAAGATGCTATTGGCTTGATTGTAAATGGTTATGCCAAGGAGGTAATCAATAAGTTGCCTATGGAGTTTGCTGTAGAAGCTCAAAAATTACTATCTATTTCTTTGGAAGGAAGTGTTGGATAGTCATAATTAACTGATTTATAAATAGTAGATTTTAGATATGATTGCACATATCTAGCCCAAATACAACAATTATAATATGCTTAAGATAAAAGACCTACATGCCAGCATTAATGGCAAAGAGATATTAAAGGGAATCAACCTTGAAGTAAAACCAGGAGAAACTCATGCTATTATGGGTCCTAATGGTTCTGGAAAAAGTACATTGAGTAGTGTTCTTGTAGGTAATCCCAATTTTGAAGTAACCAAAGGTTCTGTAGAGTTTATGGGTAAGGACCTTTTAGATATGGATGCCGAAGACAGAAGTAGAGAAGGAATTTTTCTTAGTTTTCAATACCCAGTAGAGATACCAGGGGTAAGCATGGTAAACTTTATGCGTTCGGCAGTTAATGAGCACCGTAAGTATCGTAATTTACCTCCTCTAACTGCTAGTGAGTTCTTGAAGTTGATGAGAGAGAAGAGAAAGCTTGTTGAAATGGATAGCAAGTTAACCAATCGCTCTGTCAATGAGGGTTTTTCTGGTGGAGAGAAAAAACGTAATGAGATTTTTCAAATGGCGATGCTTGAGCCCAGGTTGAGTATCCTTGATGAAACGGATTCAGGTTTAGACATTGATGCTCTACGAGTAGTGGCTGATGGGGTAAATAAACTTAAATCACCCGATACAAGTAATATTGTTATTACGCACTACCAGCGTCTTCTTGACTATATTAAGCCAGATATCGTACATGTTTTATACGAAGGACAGATTGTAAAAACTGCTGGTCCAGAGTTGGCATTAGAACTGGAAGAAAGAGGATATGATTGGATCAAGAAAGAGATGGGAGAATAAATTATGAAGGCTGAAAAACAATATATTGACCTTTATCACCAGTCTGAAGCATTGATACATGAGCACAGCTCTGCGGTTTTAAACAAGCCAAGAGCCAAAGCTATTTCAGACTTTGAGGATTTAGGGCTACCAACAAAGAGGGATGAAAGCTTTAAGTACACAGATGCGTCTAAAGCTTTTGAGCCTGATTTTGGAGTAAACTTAAAGCGATTAAATATACCTGCAAATCCAGAGGAAGTATTCCAATGTGATGTGCCTAATTTAGATACGATACAAAGCTTCATGGTAAATGATGCTTTTTATCCAGTTATTAAAAAGCAATCTCTACTGCCAGAAGGAGTGTTGTTTGGTAGTTTGCGTACTCTATCAGAAGAGTATCCCGAACTAGTACAAAAGTATTATGCTCAATTGGCTGATACATCTAAAGATGCTATCTGTGCTTTAAATACGGCTTTAGCTCAAGATGGTATTCTTCTTTATGTGCCCAAAAATGTAGTGGTAGATAAACCTATTCAGTTGATTAACTTACTTCGTGCAGATGTCAGCTTGATGTCTAATCGTCGTTTGTTGATTATCATTGAGTCCAATGCACAGGCTAAGCTTTTACTTTGTAATCATGCTATGGACTCTGTAGCTTTCTTAAGTACAGGAGTGACTGAGATTTTTGTAGGTGAGAATGCTCACTTTGATTTTTATGAGATGGAGGAAACTCATACAGATACCACTCGCTTCAATAATATTTATGTAAAGCAAGAAGCCAATAGTAATGTGTTACTTAACAACATGACACTTCACAATGGACTGACTCGCAATACCGTTGAGGTAGTTCTCTCAGGTGAGGGTGCACATATTGATTGTCATGGCATGGCTATAACTGATAAGAACCAACAGGTAGATAATTCTACCGTAATAGATCATGCTGTGCCACATTGTACCAGTAATGAGTTGTTTAAGTATGTTTTGGATGATCATTCTGTAGGTGTATTTACCGGTCTAATATTAGTGAGACCTGATGCACAGCATACGAACTCTCAGCAGACAAATCGTAATCTATGTGTGACTAAAGATGCACGTATGTATGCCCGCCCTCAGTTAGAGATTTATGCTGATGACGTAAAGTGTGGTCATGGCGCTACGGTGGGCCAGCTAGACGAAACAGCTCTCTTCTATATGCGTTCAAGAGGTATATCGGAAGAGGAAGCCAGACTTCTTCTGATGTTTGCCTTTGTGAATGAGGTGATTGATACAATTTCTATCGAGGCCTTGAAAGAGCGCTTGCATATTCTTGTTGAAAAGAGATTTAGAGGTGAGTTAAGCAAATGCACAGGTTGTGTAGCTTGTAAATAATTGTAATCATGAATTTAGATAAAATAAGAGCAGACTTTCCCATACTCTCACGTGAGGTGTATGGGAAGCCTCTCGTTTATTTGGATAATGGAGCCACAGCTCAAAAGCCCAAGTCAGTGATTGACGCGATGACAGAAGAGTATTACACGGTCAATGCCAATGTGCACCGTGGGGTACACTACCTGTCGCAGCAAGCTACAGAGCTGCATGAAGGAGCACGAGAAACTGTCCGCAAGCATTTGAATGCAGCGACAGTTGGTGAAATTATTTTTACTAGAGGTACTACAGAGTCTATAAACTTGCTTGCTTACAGCTATGGTGAGGCTTTCATGAAAGAAGGGGACGAAGTAATTATCTCTGAGATGGAGCACCACAGTAATATTGTTCCTTGGCAGCTATTGGCAGAACGTAAAGGTATCCAAGTAAAGGTTGTACCTATTACTGATGAGGGAGAATTATGTCTTGATTCTTATCGGGACCTATTTTCTAGTCGGACCAAGCTAGTGAGTCTAACTCATGTCTCTAATGTGCTAGGTACCGTAAACCCTGTTAAAGAAATTATTGATATAGCTCATCAGCACAATGTTCCAGTGCTAATTGATGGTGCCCAAGCTATTCCTCATACGGAGGTAGATGTACAAGAATTAGATGTTGATTTTTATGTATTTTCTGCACACAAAGCTTATGGTCCTACTGGAATAGGTGTATTATATGGAAAGGAGAAGTGGTTAGATAAAATGCCTCCTTATCAAGGTGGGGGAGAGATGATTCAATCTGTAAGCTTTGAAAAAACGACTTTCAATGAGTTGCCTTTTAAGTTTGAAGCGGGTACGCCTGATTTCGTAGGAACCACAGGATTGGCTGCTGCCTTAGATTATATGAATGGCATAGGCTTAGCTGAAATTGAAGCTCATGAGCGCCAACTTACGAATTATGCGATGGAGCAGCTGGCTCAAATTAATGGCATGCGATTTTTTGGGACAGCTAGCGATAAGACGAGCGTTGTATCTTTCTTAGTGGGTAATATTCATCACTTTGATATGGGTACATTGTTAGATCGTTTAGGTATAGCTGTACGAACTGGTCATCATTGTGCGCAGCCTCTAATGAAGAGACTGGGCATTGAAGGGACAGTTAGGGCTTCATTTGGTTTGTACAATACTCCAGAAGAAGTGGATCAGCTTGTGGCAGGAATTCAGCGTGTAGAACAGATGTTTTAATAAAAGGATAAAAGTATGAAAAAAGTAGTTTTAATGTTGGCTGCATCTTTAAGCTTAGTAGCTTGTAAGCAAAATGCAAAAAATCAAGCTCAGACTGAGAAAGCAGCTATAGAAACAGAGCAAGTGATAGACACACATGATGCAGAGCACTCTTTGAGTTACTTTGGTGTGTATGAGGGTGTTATTCCAGCGGCAGATTGTCCAGGAATAGAGGTAAAGCTCATACTTCATGAAGACCAAACTTTTGAACTTCATGAAGCATACATAGATCGAGAGGATAGTACCTTTACAGAGAAAGGAAGTTTTTCTGTAGACGCTAATCACTTAATTCTTTTCAAGGCGCATGACGAAGAATCTAATTATAAGATAGAGGAAGGCCGCTTAAGAATGCTTGATATGCAGGGGAATGAGATTACGGGAGAATTGGCTGATCACTATCTTTTAAATCAGACAAAAGTTTTTGGAGAGTGATTGTTTGAATAAAACAGAGGTAAGCGTCTTTTACAAGGCGCTTATTTTTTGTTACATTTGCTGCAAATATGAGATATGTTAAAGCAATATATGATCAAAGGTAGGATAGAAGCAGGCTGTGATGAGGCCGGGAGAGGTTGTTTAGCAGGGCCCGTATATGCAGCTGCCGTTATTTTACCTCAGGATTTTGAGCATGCATGGCTCAATGACTCCAAACAGTTGTCAGAAAAGAAGCGGTATGAGTTGCGTGAGCTTATTGAAGCTGAGGCTTTGGCCTATGCAATTGGCGTTGTATCTGTAGCGGAGATAGATAAAATTAATATTCTTAATGCCTCCTTTTTGGCTATGCATAGAGCTGTAGATGCTTTATCTATTACTCCTGAGCACTTACTTATTGATGGAAATCGATTTAATGCTCATCCTTCTATTCATCATACTACTGTGATAAAGGGAGATGCGACTTATTTGTCTATAGCTGCTGCTTCAATTTTGGCTAAGACTTATCGAGACGATTATATGCAGCAGCAGCATGAGCTGTATCCACAATATGCCTGGAAGCAGAATAAGGGCTATCCTACGAAGAAACATAGAGAAGCTATAGCTGAGTATGGTGCGACAGGTTTGCACAGGCAGAGTTTTCATCTTTTGAAAGACACACAGCTATCACTCTTTGAGTTAAATAAAAAATCAAACTAACTTAAGAAAGGATATTCTCATAAACCTTTTAAGTTTTGATTCGTTTTTAATCTAACTAAGTGCAGAGAAACAAGGCTGATTTAGAGTTGAATAGAACTCTTCTAATCGGTGTTTTTTGTACCTTTGTACTGAAATATTCATTTGATAAAAAATATCTAAAAATAAGAATAATGAAAAAGAAAGCATTACTAGTAATTCTCGATGGATGGGGAATTGGTGACCAAGGAAAAGAAGATGTTATTTACAATACGCCAACTCCTTACTGGGATTACTTACTTAAGACCTATCCACACTCACAATTACAAGCTAGCGGTGAAAACGTAGGTTTACCTGATGGTCAGATGGGTAACTCCGAGGTAGGTCACCTTAATATCGGTGCTGGTAGAGTGGTTTATCAAGATCTAGTGAAGATTAATCGTGCGTGTGCAGATAATACTATCCTTCAAAATCCAGAGATTGTTTCTGCTTTTACTTACGCTAAAGAAAACAAAAAGAATGTTCATTTCATGGGGCTTACCTCTAATGGTGGTGTGCATAGCTCTTTAGATCATCTTTACAAGTTATGTGATATTTCAAAAGAGTACGGTATAGACAATACTTTTATCCATTGTTTTATGGATGGTCGTGATACTGATCCTAAGAGTGGTAAAGGTTTTATTGAAGCAATAGAAGCTCATACTGCTAAATCTACAGGAAAGATCGCATCTGTAATCGGTCGTTATTACGCAATGGATCGCGATAAGAGATGGGAGCGTGTCAAAGAGGCTTATGATTTGATTGTACATGGTAAAGGTAAAGCTGCTACTTCTATGGCAGAAGCAGTTCAAGCATCTTATGATGAAGGAGTAACAGATGAGTTTATTAAGCCAATAGTCAATTCAAACTTTGATGGTACTATTAAAGAAGGTGATGTTGTTATTTTCTTTAACTTCCGTAATGACCGTGCTAAAGAGTTGACTATTGTGTTGACTCAGCAAGATATGCCTGAGGTAGGTATGAAGACTATCCCTAACTTGCACTACTGCACAATGACTCCTTACGATGCTTCATTTAAGGGTATGCATGTATTGTTTGACAAGGATAACGTGCAAAACACCTTGGGTGAATTTGTGTCTTCAAAAGGTTTAAAACAACTTCACATGGCAGAAACAGAGAAGTATGCTCATGTTACTTTCTTCTTTAATGGAGGCCGTGAAAAACCATTTGATGGTGAAGATCGAATTTTAGTTCCCTCTCCGAAGGTAGCTACCTATGATTTACAACCCGAAATGAGTGCTTATGAAGTTAAGGATAAGCTAGTTGAAGCAATCAAAAAGGACGAGTATGATTTTATTGTTGTAAACTATGCAAATGGAGATATGGTAGGTCATACTGGAGTGTATGAAGCTATTGAAAAAGCTGTTATAGCTGTAGATGCTTGCTTAAAAGAAACCATAGAGGCTGCAAAGGAAACAGGCTATGAAGCAATTATTATCGCAGATCATGGCAATGCTGACAATGCTGTAAATCCTGATGGTACGCCTAATACTGCTCACTCGCTAAATCCAGTTCCTTGTGTTTATGTTAGTGAGAAAATGGACGTAGAGGTTGCTAATGGTCGCTTAGCTGATGTTGCTCCATCCATCCTTCATATTATGGGCTTAGATGCTCCAGAAGAGATGACAGGTGAAGTTTTGATTAAAGAGTAGTCTTAGTTTAGGGCTATAGAAACAGAATAGAGAGCCCTTGCAGTAGTGCAAGGGCTTTTTTATAATAAAGAAAGTATGATTCAAATAGATGATGTTATTGTTCCCTTAGATGTTTTTCGGGAGAAGTTTCTTTGTGATTTGGCTGCTTGCAAAGGTGCTTGTTGTGTGGAAGGTGATGCGGGAGCACCCGTAGAAAAAGAAGAAGTGGCTTTGTTGGAGGATGTTTTACCTATAGTTTGGGAAGACTTATCAGCTGAAGCTCAAAAAGTAATTGACAAACAAGGTGTAGTATATATAGACGAGGATGGTGATATTGTAACTTCTCTGGTAGATGGTAAGGATTGTGTCTTTACCTATTATAATGAGGAGGGTATTTGCTCATGTGCTATTGAAAAAGCATATAGAGAAGGCAAAACAGGTTTCTACAAACCCATATCTTGCCACTTATACCCAATAAGAGTAGGTAACTATGGGAAATATAAAGCTCTGAATTATAACCGCTGGGTTGTTTGCAATGCAGCCAGAGTATTAGGCAAAAAAGAAAATCTTCCTGTGTATAAGTTCCTAAAAGAGCCTCTTATCAGACGTTTTGGTAAAGTATGGTATGAGGAGTTAGTAAATACAGCAGCAGAATTAAAAGAAGCTGGCTATTTAAACGATTAAATTTAACAGAATAAATAAAGCGGATAATTCAAATAGAATTATCCGCTTTTTCCTCATGTAAGATGTGAGGCCGGTTTTACGTATTATAATTATTAAATGACACTGTCTCAGCAAGTGTGTAAGTAAATAAAGCTTGGGTTGGGTTATTTTTATAACCTGACCCTTTCTTTGTAAATAATTAGGAACTGATTTAAAATGATGCCCCAGTCCCTGATAGGCATTGACCACTTCTTA
>JASLIW010000036.1 GCA_030152865.1 Bacteroides sp. | reverse complement strand
TGTAAGTGTACCCGAAAAGTTTGGATATTCTTCCACAGGAGTTGATGGTAGAAAGTTAAGCCACCAGAGCTGGGATGCTTGGAGTTATTCTTCTATCAATTCAGCAATGGTTAATACAGAAATATTTGGTGAATGGATGGTTAGTGCTTCTTCAAATTAAGCAACGCTGACAAGTAATAATAAAAAGGGAGCCTAGTAGCTTCCTTTTATTATTTATATTTGTTTGTTGACACACTTTCTAAAATAAGGTTTTGTCTATAGTTTAAGGTTCAAGGAAGAGTACTATTAGCTCAGTGAAGAAGTTTTGTTCTCCCTGATGTACGCTAGTGAGTTGTTTTCGCGCCCTACTATTGTAATGTACTCTATTTTTATTGGAGTCTTCGTATTCCCATCCATCTTGAGTGTCTTTACTTAATTTAGCCCAGCTGTTGTGGTATCTATAAGTTAGGTTTCCTAAGGCATCTTGTCGAATTTGTCCGTGAAGAGGAGCTTCCGCTGTTTGTGCTGCATACTTCTTACGCCATAAGGAACGATCTTGATTGGTAACCATATCTAAGTCTATAGTAATATTATCTCCTTGGCTGTTCGATATTTTTACCCGATCAAAAAAGTCTACTTCATACACTTCCCGAAAGTTTTGTTTATCTCTTAAATAGAGAACTAAACGATAGAATATATCTCTTTGAAGGTTCTTATTGGAAGGAGAAACCTGTAGAACTTTTTTAAGAAAATCCTCTTTATAAGTAATTTGGTTGTTATTACTATCGGTGAAAACTAAGTCATCAAAAATATTCTTTTCCAACTTGCTCTTTACACCTTTAGTCGTAGCAGTGATACTTCCAAAAATATCTGTCTCTATATTTATGCCATTTTGTGCATAGCAGGCTCCTATCAAGCTGAAACAGATGAAACTAAGCCATAGTCTTTTCATTGTATTTATTTTTTTAATGGAAGGTAGTAAATCCAATAGAATAAGGCTACTAAAGTGCCCGTGAGTTTATTTGTATCAGTAAAATAGTATCAGGCTTGGATAAAATAGTACTTGTTTATGCCTGCTATTATGTCGTAAATTTGTAAACAGATGAAAATACTCGAGAAATATAGTTAAAGAACTATTTTGACTTTATGATTAGAGTGAAGTGATGCTGTATGACCTTAGGTACTCATGTTGAAGGGTCCAAACTCAACAACTAAATTAATTTTAAATATAAATCTATGAAAAAACTAAGTATGAAGCAAGAGATTCTTAAAGCAGGAGACAGACTTGTAGCTTTAGCGATGGTTTTTGCCTTATCTTTTATTACACTGCCTATGTGGGCAAGTACAAACAAGATAGATGCTAAAAATGAGTTGACTCAAGCTGATTTAAAGAAGACCATAACAGGTATTGTTTATGATAGTCAGGGAGAGCCGTTAATTGGTGCTAATGTGCTTGAGCAAGGCACTCAGAATGGTACAATCACAGATATAGATGGACGTTTTTCCTTATCTGTAACAGAGGGTGGAAAGCTAACAGTGAGTTATATTGGCTTTGATGCACAGGTGATAAATATAACTTCAAGTAATACCTACAAAATCACATTAAAAGAAGATGTAGGGCTATTAGATGAGGTAGTAGTAGTTGGCTATGGTATTCAAAAGCGCTCTGACCTAACAGGTGCTATTAGCTCTGTAAAATCAAGCGAGTTACCCAGTTCTGCAACAACTTCAGTAGAACATATGTTGGCCGGAAAAGTCGCTGGGATGCAGGTTCGTGCAGTGGATGCCCAGCCAGGAGGTGGTATTAGTATACTTATCCGTGGAGCTGCCTCTGTAGGAGCAAGTAATGAGCCTCTGTACGTAATTGATGGCTTCCCTGTTGGTGGTGTAGAAGATCCAGGTACAGGTAATGATAGGTACTCTAGTACAGATGCCCGTCGTAGCCCGTTAAACTCTATTAACCCCAATGATATAGAATCTATAGAGGTGCTTAAAGATGCCAGTGCCACTTCTATCTATGGTGCTAGAGCTGCTAATGGTGTAGTCTTAATTACCACCAAGAAAGGTAAGCTAGGCAAAGTAGAAGTTGCTTATGACACTAAGTTTGGTGTGCAATCGATGAAGAATGACTGGAAGGTTATGAATGCTACTGAATTGATGCATACACGAAACCGTTTTGCTAAAGAGAACTGGATGGATAAGAATGGCATAGGTGTATATGGGGGTAATGACCCATCTGATGCCAATTCACCTTTTAGACCTACCTATACCGAAGAAGAAATATTAGCTATGGGTAAGGGTACCAACTGGATGAAAGAAGTAAGTAGAACAGGGATTACCCAAGAGCATAATGTAAGTGTTAGTGGAGCAAGTGAGCGTTCTAATCACTTAATTTCGATCAACTACTTTGATCAAGAAGGTATTCTAAGAAACAATAACTTTAATCGTATCACTGCTCGTGCCAATTTAAGCCAAAACATAGCATCTTGGTTGAGAGTTGGAATTAATGCAACAGGTAGTAGAATTAAGTATGATAACCCTACACTTGGAGGAGGTTCAGGTGAGTATAAAGGTACGAATGAGAACTCCGGTATGATGGAAGCTGCCCGTATCTTCAGCCCCTTACTACCCGTAAAAGACAGTGATGGCAATTATACCACTATGGAAGAATCTAAGTTCTTACCTAATCCCATGTCTCTCATGGAAATCTATAGTAAAACCAAGCAAAATAGAATATTTGCTCAAAGTTATGTAGAGTTTATGCCTCTAGAGGGTATGATGGTACGTGGACAGTTTGGTATAGATAAACAAGACTCTAACACCAAAATGTATTTACCAAAATCTACATTCCAAGGAGCTCAGTCAAATGGTAAGGCGCATATCAATCATGCTAACCGATTTGACAAACTGTTAAACCTGACAGTTTCTTATAAAAGAACAATTGCTGAGAAGCATACTTTAGATGGTTTGTTAGGTTATGAGTGGCAGAGATTAACTAGAGATGGCTATAGCATGGAAGCTAGTGATTTCTCTAGTGAAGCCATCAATAATGCTGATGATATTGGTACAGGTAAAGCACGTCCATCTATCGGTTCTTACAGAAGCTCTACTGATGTTGCTTCATACTTTGGTAGAATTAACTACAACTATGCAGATAGATAC
Source organism: Bacteroides sp. (assembly GCA_030152865.1). Lineage (GTDB taxonomy): Bacteria > Bacteroidota > Bacteroidia > Bacteroidales > Bacteroidaceae > Bacteroides_E. The sequence goes on along the minus strand of JASLIW010000036.1, from coordinate 3,330 downwards.
TTGTTGACTTTTACTTTAAGAGCTGATGGGTCTGACAAATTTGGTAGCAACAATCAATGGGGATACTTCCCATCAGGAGCTTTTGCTTGGAGAATAGAGCAAGAAGACTTTATGAAGAACTTGGATTTTATATCTAATGCAAAATTAAGATTAAGTGTAGGTCAAACAGGAAATAGTGATTTCTCAGGTAATGCATTTGCTTACTATAGAACAGGAAGAGACTATTTGTTTGGTAATCAACAAAACACGGGGATCTATTTAGATCAAAATGGTAATCCTAGCTTGAAATGGGAAACAACAACAGAATACAACTTAGGTTTAGATTTAGGCTTTTTGAAAAACCGTATTAATTTCGGTTTGGAGTTGTATACTAAACGCATCTCAGGCCTATTAGGTAGCTCAAATAAGCCTTACTACTTCCCAGTGAATTATGTAGCTGCCAATATTGGTAAAACTTCAAGTAGAGGATTTGAGATTAACTTAAATACTGTGAACTTCCAAGGTGAATTTACATGGACCTCAAACTTGAACTTATCTCGCTATGTTGATAAATGGGTCAAGAGAAATCCAGATGTTGTTTTAAATGTTCACCAATCCACAAAAGATCCACTAAGACCCATTTGGGGATATCAACTAGGTGGAATCCTACAACCTGGAGATGAGGTACCTGCTCATATGCCAGGTGCTAAGCCAGGAGCCCAAATCATTCAGGATATAGGTTCTGTTGATGATAATGGAAATCGTGTATGGATACCCGATGGTAAAATCGGAAATGAGGACTTAATTATGTTAGGAACAAGTGATCCTGATCTGATTTTTGGATTTACTAATAGCTTTGAATACAAAGGTTTTGATTTAAATATCCATGTTTATGGATCATTGGGTTGGAAGAGACACAATGACTACTTAGGTAGCATGATGGACTTGTACTCTAAAATTGATGATGGAAGAAACTATCCAGCTTATGATCAAGGTAAGTTTTGGTCCAGTGAAAACCCTAATGGAAAATACCCTAACCTCTTTGTTTCGGGCACTACTGCCCCAGGAAGAAGTCAGTTTGCCATCGAAAGTGCTGATTTCTTAAAAGTAAGAAATATCACCTTAGGCTATACTTTCAATAACATCAAAGGTGTTGACAAGTATTTTAAAAACTTAAGAGTATATGTTGATGTGGGTAACCCTTTTACCTGGACCAAGTTCTCTAAAATTGACCCAGAGTATACGGGAACTTATCCATCAGCAACCACCTATACTTTTGGTTTAAATGTAAAATTCTAGGATGACTCGTACACTAAAAAATGAAAGAAATGAAAAAACATATATTTATACTATTCGGAATAGCTATTCTATTAGTTTCCTGTCATAATCTAGACCCCAAGGTTTTTGATAAGATTAGTCCTGAAAACTACCCATCAAACTTGGAAGACATCAACTCTATGATAACAGGAGTCTATGGTGACCTCAACAGGGGTTCATACACTGGTCTAGGTGATATTTCCCAGCAGTCTAGGCTGATAATGAATACAGCTACAACTGATGAGTTTTATTGTTCATGGAGAAACAACACATGGAAGATGTATGAAGACTTTACATGGTTGCCTACTTCAGCAGAAGTAACCGCTAAAACTTACATAAACTATACTCAGTTAATTTCTAGATGTGTAAGTGCTATAGATGTATTGGAACATACAACTATTCCAATTAAAGATGATTTGCGTGCTAGATATATCGGCGAAATGCAAACTATCATAGCTATGCACATATACTTTTTATATGACTTCTATGGACCAGTAGCCGTCGTGCTCGATCCAAGTATTATTGATGATGGTTCGTCAGATTTTGTGCCAGAGCGTCAGACCAAGGAGTGGACTATAGATAAAATCAATGAACTAGCTAGAGCTGCAGCCGATGTTTTACCTGTTCACTATGAAAACAATAGTGATTATGGAAGAATGACAAAAGGAACCAGTCTGATGATTATGCTTAAGCTAGCTATGCATGAGAAAGAGTGGCAAAAAGCTTTAGATTTGATTGAAGAGATTGAGGGACTAAATTATTATGAACTCCAATCTTCTTATATCTCAGTATTTAGTGTAGCCAATGAAGGAAATAATGAGGTGATTCTTGCTGTGCCTAATCTAGCAGATGGTGACCGCCATAACAACTGGTTAGCCCATATACTTCCTCCTGGCTATGTTGATCCTAATGGTTATTCAGTTACCGAATGGGGTGGTGGCTATAAAATGCCCTGGCCCTTTTACGATAAGTACTGGGACTTTGTAGGAGAGCCTGGTAGTGCAATTAACGATGAGCGTGTTAAGGATGCTATCTTTGAAAACTACATAAATGATAAAGGTGAGTTTATAGATATTCGTGAATTAGCAAAAACAGCAGCTCCGACAGAGTGGCCAGCTCACGGAGTGATTCCTTATAAGTATCCAGCCGACCCCGTTGGTGTGGGGACAAATCAGGGAAATGATTATGTCATCTTCCGTTACGCCGATGTACTTCTATATAAGGCAGAATGTATTAATAATCTTAGACCTATGGATCAAGAAGTAATAGACAGTCTTAATCAAATACGTGCTAGAGCCAAGACAACTTTAGTGTCCTTATCTGATTTTAGTAATCAACAAGAGCTTAATGACTTTATATTAGATGAGCGTGGACGCGAACTATTTATGGAAGGTACCAGACGAGAAGACTTAATTCGTCATGACAAATACCTCCAAATAGCAGCATATCGTGGAGCTGTATTTACAGATGAAACAAGATTGATTTTCCCAATACCTCAGCATGTTATTAATCAGAGTAAAGGTAGATTAAAACAGAATCCAGGTTATTAGTTAAATAGATAAAAGTGATTAGAAAAGCAGAGGGTGGAATTTAATTATTCCACCCTCTACTTATTTTATTCTGTGCCTCACTACTTGACTACCCAAATAAGCTATTTGCGCAAGCGGCAACTCTTCTTCATAATAAAGCCTGTAAATACATCTCTTGAACTCTCCTTTCGAAAGAGCAAAACACTGATACTAATCCCTATAGCAAGGGTAAAGAGTAGGGTAGCGGTCAGTACAAAGTTGTGTACCATTACAGGGAGTAAGGTATCATCACTAAGCAAATAATTGTAATCAGTACTTTTGATCCCGGCTATCATGGTGCGGTAAGCATACATACCAGGAATCATCGTAATGCAGGCAGGCATTGTAAAAACAACGGGAGGATGATCCACGCAACGGGCAGCAAAAATACCCAAGAAGCCAATTAAAACAGAGGCAGCAAGTGTAGAAGGTATCAAGCCGAAGTGAAGTTGCAATAAGACAAAAC
>JASLIW010000008.1 GCA_030152865.1 Bacteroides sp. | reverse complement strand
GTACATCTATGGGATACAACTCCAATACAAGATCCAATTTCCGTATATCGGCAGGTTTTGTATATCGCCTCCCAGTTTTATAAAGTAAAAACACTGTTTAAATCATATAATTATGGCCAATAAAAGCCTAAAGAAACAACTTAATAACCTATTCCTATTTCTAGTGCTTGTAGCAGTTGGAGGTTTTATAGTCAACTATTACTCCTCTTATTGGAGTAGCGCACACGCACAAGAAAGCAGTTCAAATATTGAATTTGAGTTACCTAAAAATCACCCAGATATAAATAGTTTACAAGAAAAGTTTCCTGCTGAAGGGGACTATTGCTTGAGCTGTCACCAAGGTATTGAACCTACTCGCCCCTTAGCTTCTGAAATGATGATTCAAATTCTAGCCAAAGGCGAAGCTATGGGTGATCCCAATGGTTGTGTAGTATGTCATGGAGGTACTCCTAGCGAAAAGGTAAACAAAACTACCGCACATAGTGGTGCACCTAAAGAAAGTCCACTTAAAACATTTACCCCTGTGCCAGGTGCTTTACAAATTAACGAATATACCTGTGGCTTATGTCACGATGATCACACATACAATGTACACCGATCTAATATGAATACGGATGCAGGTAAGATGAAAGCTATAGCTTGGAGTTGGGGCATAGATACTGAGGATTATAACCACCGATATGGAGATCATGACATCATAGACACAGATGGCAACACCCCACGCTTTGGTTCAGATACCTATAAAGCCTATATGAAAGAGATGGCTGAAGCTTTCCCTGGTCAATTCCCTACTGAATTAAAACAAATACCTGAAGTAGACCTCAGTAAACTCCAAGAAATGCCTGAGCAGGCTGCGTTCACTTATCTTAGAAACTGTAATGCCTGCCACTTGAGTAATAAAGGATACCAAGACAGAGGACATTATCGTGGAATGGGCTGTGCCGCCTGCCATACCTTGTACAGCAACGAAGGCTATTACGAGGGGGGTGATCCATCTATAGATACTGAGCAAACTGGACACCTTATGGTACACGCTATGCAAGGTTCTAGGAACTCTAAAATAGTACTTAATGGCAAGGAATTCTCAGGCATACAAGTATCTACCTGTGCCGCTTGCCATGCTGCAGGTAGACGAATTGGACATGCCTATCAAGGGCTAATGGCTCTAGGGCATGGAGATAATCGAGGCCCATTTGACGAGAATGCTATGCCTCAGCCAGCCAATGCGGGTTACGTATTTAAGTATATGAAAGACGATGTACACCATAGCCTAAATGATATACACGGGAATAAATCTGGAATGCTTTGTCAAGACTGCCACACCACAAACTCCATCCATGGTAATGGAAATATGGGTGCGACAACACTAGCTACTATAGAGATAGAGTGTGCTGATTGTCACGGTACTCCCGAGTATTACCCTTGGGAACTGCCTATAGGATATGGAGATGAATTTGGAAAGAAATTAGACTTCAACAAACCAAGAGGATTAGCGGATGAACCTATGGAGGTAAGCAAAAAGTTTGGTAAGACTTATGAAAAAGAAGATGGCTACCTGATTACTGCACGTGGTAATGCCTTTGGTAATGTAGTACGTAGAGGAGATAAGGTAATTGTTCATTCAGCTAATGGTCACGACTTTGAGCTGAGCACACTCAAAGAGACAGCACTCAAAAACGAATGGAGCAATCCGGCCAAGGCAAAAACAGCAATGGTTAGTGTTAAAAAACACATGGAAAAACTAGAATGTTATGCCTGCCACTCTACCTGGGCAGCTCAATACTACGGATTTAAACATGCCATAGACTATACCAAGCAATCTATTGACTGGTTAAACTCAGCCGAGAAAGTAGAAACTGATGGTACTACAGCTGATAGAAATGGAAACTATGTAATGCAAGCTGGAGCACCAACTGCCTGGGATTATAGCCATGTCAGATGGGAGAATCCTCCTCTAGGAATTAACGGAGAAGGACGTGTAACTCCTTTAGTTGGAGTAATACAAACAGTAGGAACTGTGATTGATCCAGCTGGAAAAACCATCATATGGAATAATGTTGCCCAAACAGAAGAGGGCTATAATGCCATAGAGATGGCGCCACTACATCCACATACCTCATCTAAAGAATCTAGAGAATGTGCAGACTGCCATGGAAATAAAGCAGCTATAGGCTACGGTATAGATGGTGGTAGATATGATGCTGAGCCTAACATACAACGCTTTGCCGATGTAGTAACAGCAAGTGGGGAAAATGTAAGTAAACACACACGTGTCCAAATAGAAGCTATCCAACGCCTTCATGGGGACTTCATGCAAGTAATTAGAGAAAGTGGCAAGCAGGTACAAACCGTAGATAGCCATTGGCCTACATCCATGCCCCTAACCCTTGAGCAAAGAAATGCTTTGTCTCGTGATAACACTTGCCTAGCTTGTCATCAAGACATACCTAATGGGTCAATCCCCATGACTATGCTTGGTAAAATAGCAGATATTGTTGATTTAGAGTATGTAACAGATACTGATCATGGCCAACTACTCCGTCAAAATAATATTTGGATTTCATGGGTAAAAGCGCTTGGTATCATAGCCCTCGTACTAATGATTCCCTTCTTAATTATCTGTGTTGTCAAAAGAAATAAAATTAAAGAAATCTGGAACAGACTAAAAGGTTAAAATAGAAATATATGAAAGAGATACTCAGCCGATTTTTATCATCTTATCGCACTACAATTCTCTTATTATTCATATATGCATTAACAATGGCTTTAGCAACGGTACTAGAAAAGTATTATGGTACACCGTTCGCTAAAGCCATGGTGTATTATTCACCCTTGTTCTTTTTAATGCATATACTAATGGTGATTAACTTCATCTTAACGACAATTAAACATCATTTATTCAAGAAAAAAAAGTGGAGTTATCTTATCACACATTGCTCGTTTATAATAATACTCCTGGGTGCTTTTATAACCTTTGCTTTTGGCAAAGAAGGAATCATGCATATACGAGAAGGAGAAACATCCAATCAAATGCTTATCTCCTTGGAGCAAGAAGACCTGATAGAAGAGTTACCTTTTAGTCTAGAGCTAGAAGAGTTTATTCTCACACGCTATCCTGGTTCTCAGAGCCCCTCTTCTTATGAAAGTAAACTCTTGGTGCATGTAGATGGGCAAACACGCAAGGCGCACGTGTATATGAATAATGTACTAGATGTAAAGGGCTATCGTTTCTTTCAAGCTTCTTATGATCAAGATGAGCAAGGGACTATACTCAGTGTAAATCAAGATGTAATGGGACGAAGAATAAGTTATACAGGCTATGCCCTCTTATTCTTTGGGCTCATATCTTGTTTTTTTGATAAAACCTCACGCTTTAGTCACTTAAATAAGCTACTTAAAACTAAGTACATAAAAGTCAGCTGCATGTTAGTTTTGGGTTTGGGCCTAGGAGTTACGCCTAGTAAAGCAATTAGCAATTTACATTATACAGAAAAGATACCTGTAATACCAAACAAGCATGCTAAGCTTTTTGGTAGCTTAGCTATGCAATCAAACAAGGGTCGTATTGTACCCATCAACACATTTTCATCTGAGATTTTACGCAAAATCAGCAAGAAAAACACAATAGATAAACTAAACTCTGATCAATTCCTACTGAGTTTAATTTGTATGCCCGAGAAATGGATTGAAGTTCCACTGATTACCATAGGAAACGATGAAATAGCCTCATACCTAAGAATAGCAAGAAGTAAAATGTCATATATAGAAGCTTTTGACACCCAAGGTAACTATATCCTAATAGAACAGGTACAACAGGCTTATCTGAAATCACCTGCACAAAGAACTAGATGGGATAAAGACCTACTTAAGCTGGATGAAAAAGTAAATATACTTCACCAACTTTTCAACAAACAACTACTTAAAATTTATCCCCTCAAAAATGACGATAACCACCGCTGGTTTGCAGCGGGAGAAAACCTCTCACAGTTCTCAAAAGATGAAGCAAGAAGTATTGTACATCTAAGCAAGCAGTATATTGAATCTGTTCTATCGGCAATTCATTCAGGAGACTGGATTAAGGCCGATAACAACTTGCTTTTAATTAAGAATTACCAAGAATCCAATAGTTCTCTGGAGCTATCTTCCAAAAAGTTGCAAGCAGAAGTAAGCTATAATCAATTAAATATTTTCAACCAGTGTAAGAAAGCTTACCTCATACTTGGAGGACTGCTATTAATCTTAGCTTTAGTCTCCTTACTTAAACAACAGAAGAGCTGGATGAGACAAACACACAAGACACTAACAGTTCTGGTATTACTCACCTTTTTGATACATACATTAGGTATGGCTATTAGAGGCTATGTAGCAGGTTATGCACCTTGGAGTAACTCTTACGAAACAATGGTATACATTGCATGGACGGCTGTTTTAGGTGGACTTATTTTTTCTAAACATAACCTATCTACTTTTGCACTAGCTACACTGCTAGCAGGTGTTGTTTTATTTGTATCCAGCCTCAACTGGATGGACCCGCAGATCAATCCCCTTGTACCAGTTCTTAAATCACCTTGGCTTACGTTTCATGTGGCGGTCATTGTTGCAGCCTATGGTTTTTTTGGAATTAGCTGCATGATTAGCCTTACTAATTTGAGTTTAATAGCCCTCTTAAATACTAAGACTCAAACTAAACTGAGTTCTAAGATTAAAGAACTAAGTATAATCAATGAAATGTTACTCATCACTGGACTCATTCTGATGACCATAGGGACATTCTTAGGCGCAATTTGGGCAAATGAATCCTGGGGTAGATATTGGGGTTGGGATCCTAAAGAAACTTGGGCTTTAATTACAATGATTGTATATGCAGTGGTTATACATCTGCGCTTAGTCAAAACACACAGACACAATATCTGGCTCTTTAACCTCACTGCTCTCCTAGCCTTCTCTACAGTCTTAATGACCTACTTTGGAGTAAACTACTTATTGAGTGGTATGCATTCTTATGGCCATAGTGACGTTTCTTCTTATGCTACTTGGTATATCCTTATAGCAGTAATTGTCATTTTATCTTTAGCTCTTATTTCCTATAAAAAGAAGGCCCTATTGACTAAGTAGTTTTACAACTGTCTATCAGCTCTCTTATCAACTAGCTATATATGGATAAGAGAAGCTTTTTAGCTTAAAAAGTCAGTGGATATTATTCAAATATTTATTATATTCCACTCTATCATTTTAAGCGCACACACTATGAATAATTATTATTCAGCTAAAGAGGCTACAGCTTTATTTGCGGCTTCCGTACAAACAAAGGTATCCCAACCTCTTTTTAAATTTTGCCTAATGGCCATCCTTGGAGGTGCCTTCATTGCTTTTGGTGGTCTTCTATCTCTTATGGTAGCAGGAGGAATGCCAGGAGTTGGAGCTGAAAATCCGGGATTAATCAAGTTTCTAACTGGAGCTTTATTCCCTGTTGGACTTATCATGGTCTCTCTGACAGGTGTTGATTTATTTACAAGTGATTGCGCGGGATTCACGCTCTCCAAAATGCAGCATAAGATAACGATGCAAACCTTTGTTAAGTATTTGGCTCTCTCCTACCTCTTCAACTTCTTAGGCACCCAAATAATTGCTTATTTCATGACACAGCAAGTAGGTCTGCTACAGAGTGAACCTTGGCTTAGCTACTTCCACAATTATGCTGAAACTAAAGTATATCAAGATTTTTACACGGTACTCTTGAAAGGAATTGGGGCAAACTGGCTCGTTTGCTTAGGTATGTTCTTAGGCTATACAGCCAAAGATGTGATGGGTAAATGTATCGGTATTTGGATTCCTGTTATGCTATTTGTCACGTTAGGCTATGAACACTCCATAGCAAACATGTATTTTATCCCAACTGCTATCTATTCAGGAGCAGATATTCTTTGGACAGACTTTATTCTAAAAAACTTAATTCCCTCCACACTTGGTAACTTCCTTGGGGGTGCAGGATTTGTTGGATTAGCTTATGGCTATCTCTATTTAAAAGACTAAATTTAGAGCTTTGTTAGCTACTTAGAATTGACTAATGTAATCCTTTTTAAAACAGCATATGCCTAAATATGATTTTATAGCTATAGATGTAGAAACTGCAGCCCTTTCGAAACCTCGATTTATCTGTCAGATTGGGCTTGCATACGTAATTGGAGATCAAATTGTACGCACTGAATCATTTCTAGTTCGTCCACCTCACAATCGTATTCACCCACGCACCTCGCAAATACATGGCATCTATGAATCTGATACGGAAAATGAACTTGCTTTTCCTGAAATATGGGAACAGATAGAAGAAGAGCTCAATACTCATCAGTTAGTAGCTCACAATGCTAGTTTTGACTCATCTGTCCTAGCAGAAAATCTCTCATTCTATACTATGCCTAATTTTTTAAAGCCTTTTGTATGTACTTATCGATTATTAAAAAGAGGGTTAAAAGATTTATGCTATGGCTATGCAATTGATTATACCAAGCATCACGATGCTTGCTTCGATGCTAAGTGCTGTGCTCAGTTTTACATCAATTACCTAAATGGAGTCCTTCCTGATACAACTAAAATGAGTGTAAAACTAAACAACAGAAAAAAATACTAAAAGATACAATCAATAAGACCTAATAAAAGCTCTCAATTGAGAGCTTTTATTATTCTATTTACATCAGTACTGAGCTAAATCACATCTTCTTCACTTTTAAACATTTGATTCAGCTTTCTCAGCTTAAAGGAGTAATAAATTCTCGTTACTCCATATAGGATTAATGATATAGAAAATAAGGCTACAATAAAACCCGAAGCGTAAGCAGGATTTGTAATCAATAAGATAGAGAAAATAACTCCTAATATTCCAAAAAACAAAAACCAACCCCAGCCCTTCCAGCCGTTACGCTGCATTGATATCGAGGTAGCTATCGTCATAACAGCCTGAAAAGCCACCCAAAAGCCCACATAAAGCAATAGAATAACAACACTCTCTAAAGGACGTGAGGCAAGAGCAAGCCCTAAGATCAAGCTGATAATTCCTCCAGCTAGAATCCAGCCCCAATCGCTACTCTCTTTACGAACAGCAATAGCATAACTAATATCACCTATTCCACTTACAATAAAGCCAACTATAAAAAGAATATTAAGAGATAGCAAAGTCGCTACAGGTACTGTAAAACTCCAAAAGCCAAGAATTAATATAAGGATACCTATTAGTAGACCTACCCACCAATACTTAGCTGTTCTCTGAATTGTACTCAATAATCCATGTTTCATAATCTCATTTTAAATTAATAAACACTCATCTTTTATAACTATAGATACATATAACTAATTATAAAACAAGCCATAACACTTATTAGTTCAAGATATTTTATTATTTAAAATCACTACAATGCGAAAATAAAAAAGAGAGCTTAGCAAGCTAAACTCTCTTCTCGTTTAAATCTTTTTAGGATTAGAACCTTAAACCAACCCCAGCATAGAAATTACCATTTCTAGCTTTAAAGGAACTATCTAATTTTATTAAACCATAATCATAGCCAACAAATACATTGAAGATATCAATATCCATACCTGCTTTTACACCCAAGCCCATATCAAATCGCTTGAAGTCAAATCCATTAGAGCTAAACATGGAAGCCTTTTCTCCTCCTAGCTTACCTTTACCACCTAAGCCAAAAGCCATATATGGACCTGCACTTAAGTTTAAATTATATCCATTGCTAAAGTGAAACTTATAACCTGCATGTATAGGAATATGTAAATAGACAGGGTTAAACTTCATTTTGCTTATACGATCTAACTCACCTTCCCATGGACCTTTTACAGATGAACCTTTTAGTGATACGGTTAAACCTGACTCTAAAAACCAACTGGTATCTAGATCATAAGTAACACCAACTCCAAAAAAAGCGCCAAGTTTTGCCTTGGCATCTACCACCGTAGGCGTATTTAAATAATTAGCTACATTTACTCCTGCATTGATATTCCAGTGCAGTTGATCTAAGCTTTGAGCCCGAGTAGGTACTACTACAAACATCATAGCCACCATTAGGGCTGTAAATAACTTTTTCATACGTTCTATCTTTAAGTTTATACTAGAAAAGGTAAGTTTTAATCTAGAAGCTGAAACACAGCTTGACCTACCTTTCTTACATTCTTAATCTTTAACAATAAGTAAAGATAAATGTTTAAGATATTCAATGAATATTATCAAAACACATTGCAGTTCGTACAAAAAAAAGTAGTACCACGATTCACATCGCAGTACTACCCAACACAAACACAAAATAAAACACGACAAAACTACTATAAAGTCAAACCTAAGTAAACAAGGTCAAATTATGCAGGTTTTACCTGGCTCATCAACCCATCTTTAGATTGACTTTCTAATCATATAACGTAAGGTGTTTTATTTTGTTCATTCATATATAAGTATTTTTACTGTATTCCTCTTTCTCTCAACTTCTTTTGCCAGTTCCAGGCAGAAAGTAAAGTGTCTTCAATACCTATTTCAGCCTTCCAGCCCAATTCGTTATTAGCATAATCTGGATTGGCCCAAACTTTCTCGATATCTCCGGCACGGCGACCTACAATCTTATAATTTAGTTTTTCTCCTGTTGCTTTTTCAAAAGCTTCTATGAGTTCTAATACTGACAAACCTCTACCTGTACCAATATTGAACACCTCTACGCTATCCTTTTGCTTTGACTCTAAGATGCGTTCGATAGCAATTACATGAGCTTTAGCTAAATCGACAACATTAATAAAATCACGAATACAAGATCCATCAGGAGTATCATAGTCATCACCAAACACACTTAACTGCTCACGGATTCCCATGGCTGTTTGAGTAATGTAAGGCACAAGGTTCTGAGGAACACCACAGGGCAACTCACCAAGTAAGGCTGTAGGGTGTGCACCGATTGGATTGAAGTAACGTAGCATAATAGCCTGAATAGGAGAACCTGAAGCTACTGTATCACGAATAATTTCTTCATTAATTTGCTTTGTATTTCCATAAGGAGACTCCGCTTTCTTGATTGGAGCTTGCTCAGTTACTGGTAATTCATCAGGCTGACCATAAACAGTACAAGATGAAGAGAACACGATACCTTTCACATCATGCTTAGGCATGAGCTCTAATAAATTGATGAGTGAAACCAAGTTGTTACGATAATACAACAAAGGTTTTTCTACAGACTCACCTACTGCCTTGCTTGCAGCAAAGTGAATGATAGCTTCAATCCCTTTGTATTTAGAAAACACCTCATCCAAACCTTGATAGTCTAAGCAGTCCAACTCTATAAAGGCAGGGCGAACACCAGAAACCTTTTCAATGTTGTCAACAACATCAGCACTAGAATTAGATAGATTATCAATAATTACTACTTCGTAACCGCTGTTCTGCAGTTCAACTACTGTATGAGAGCCAATGTAGCCAGTACCTCCCGTAACAAGAATTCTTTTCTTCATAATTGTAATTTTCGTTTTGAATTACAAAAATATGAATTATAATCTACTCTTTGAAAGATACACCTATAAATATCTTTTTATTACCAGTCAAAATAGAAAAGTAAAAGGTCCCTGCATCATTTCGCTCGTACCTAGACCTTTAGCCTAAACATCAGGACCAAATGAGCCTTCTGTCAGGGACCAAACAAACACCTTCTACAGACTCCGATATCTTACATATCTCCTCAAAAACAGGACCATTCGGAAAGCCATACATAAACCATTCGAAAGACTTCAAAACCAAATCATTTTCATTCATAAGCTAATAAAATATAGAATCCGTATAAATAAGAACACAAAAACCTTATAATCAGGATATTGCAAACAACAACCCTATTCCAAAATAGAACTATTTCAAATTATACTTAAACTCTTTTTGTGGATTTCAATTTCAAAACATATATTTGTAATCAAAGCTGAATCACAACACAATCAGTTTAACTTTAAATACACATACTAAGAAAATACTTTGCCATGAAAAAAAGTTGGAGTCAAAGCAAGCTTATTATTGGCTGTCAGCCA